>DATIBF010000150.1:0-6730 GCA_035457655.1 Gaiellaceae bacterium | reverse complement strand
GGTGTGCGGTGCGTTCTTGCATTCGTCGTGGTCGTCGGGTTATTGGCGGCGTGCTCGGCTGGAGATGAGCAACCTAGGCTGACTCGGGACGAGGCAGCAGCCAAGGCACTTACCTCGGCGGCCCCGGGCGCACGCGTGATGGATGTGCGGGTCGCGAACGAGAGCGAGGATGTTCGGGTCGAGGAGAGGCCGTTGCCTACATCCATTCGCGACAACTACCCGGGACCGGTATGGATCGTCGAAGTCGAGTTCGGCGGCTCAACCTCCTGGGTGATCGTCGACGACAGAAGCGGCGAACCCGTGCTCGTCATCTCGCCGCAGCCACGGGCGACCGAGGATCAAGGGGATTAGTAAGGCTTGCGGGCAGCGACCGCGACTCCGCCCTCTCGGTCGACACGCCCGCTCCTGTCAACGCCACACAGGGCTGGTGCTCGACGATTAGCCGCACCAGCTTGGCGGCCTCCGCTTCACCAGTCACCGGGAGCCTGCTGTCGCTGGCCGGGTGGGATCAGCTCGCCGAAATCGTTCCGAATCGCGCAAATCCTGCGTGGAGCTCGTTGACGACCACGCGCGCATTCCCGAGCAGCTCCGCCTTCTGGCGCATCTGCTCCAACAGGGCATCGCTCGGCGTGCCGTAGAAGTCGACCCTTGAGAGCACGACTAGGTCGGCGAGCTTCCGAAAGATCGGACCTGCCAGCCTCATGTGGAACTCCATCGACGCCGAGCTCGGATGGATCTGCATGACGGTCATCCGACTGCCGCCCTCGTCGATGTAGATGCTGTAGGCAATCGGCTCGGCCTCGTTCGCCTCGACGAACTCGACCAACTCGGTAAGCCCCGTCTTGAGCTCGTCAATCTTTCCTTCCCGGATCTCCGAGCTGTCGATTGCGACGATTGGGTCGGCCGTGTCTGTACGGCTCGGGTGCGTCAATGTCTCTGGCCGAGGGTATGACCTCGGCGGTATCGACGCAAGGCGCCACTCGGGTACTTCGAGAATCGTCGGTGGAGACGCCGGCGCCGGTGAGCACCACGCAAGAGCTCCGCGAGCCTCCGAGGGCTTCGGGGGCCGTCGTCACGTCGCCAGTCGGCCCGAACGCCGAAGCCCCGCCGGAGCGGGGCTTCGCGACGTCCAGGATGAGAGACGGGCCTACAGACGTTCGCCGCTGCCGACTTCCTGGCGGCCGCGATAGTAGTCGCCGAGCTCGGTCCGGTAGCTCTGCTCGCGGTAGGTCTTCTCGTCGAACTCCGGGGCGTTCTTGATCTCGTCCCTGGTGAGGGCGACGAAGACCGTCTCGGTGTCGAGGTCGACGTCACGGATCACGCCGGCCGGAAGCATGACCTTCTTGCCGAAGATCCACGGGCCCGTGTCGACGACGATGAAGCTGCCGCCGGCCTCGTGCGTCGCCTCGTCGACCTTCCCGATGCCGCCGTCGAGCGCCTCGACCTTGAATCCCGTGAGGTCGACCGTCGACAGGTCGATCCCCGGCGATGCGATGCTGAATGTCCACAGTTCAACAATGGCCATTTGCTCTACCCCCTTCGGAGCACATGCCCCGAGTCGGTGTACCCATCCGCCTACCCGACACGCGGACGCATAAACCGGTCCGGCGGCGAAGGGATGCGCGCCGCGGAATCTCCGAGGCGGTCGGTTCGTTCGAACCTGTGGATGGACCTGAACGGCCGCCAGAAGATGCTGGACGCCACCTTCGGTGTCGTCTGCGAGTCCACGCACTGCTCCGAGGAGCGCCGGCGAACGCTCGAGGAGGTGGTCAACCTCGCCGTCGAGCTCGCGCGCGAGGGACGCGAAGGACGGAAGATCGGGACGCTGTTCGTCATCGGTGACGTCGACGTCGTCACCGAGCAGTCGAGGCCGCTCATCCTCGACCCGCTCTTCGGGCACGAGGACAAGCTCCTCCGCATCGAGCGGCCCGAGTTCAGGGAGACCGTGAAGGAGCTCGCGCTCCTGGACGGCGCCTTTCTTCTGCAGGACAACGGGACCTTCGTCTCCGCCGGGCGGTTCATCGACGTCGACGTGAGCGCGCCCGATAACTTCCTCCCCGGCCTCGGGACGCGACACGCGGCCGCCGCCTCGATCTCGCGAACGACCGGCGCGATCGCCGTCGTCGTCTCGCAGAGCTCCGTGGTCCGCGTCTTCGCTCGCGGCGAGATCCGCGCGGAGATCATCCCGGAGCTCTTCCTCATGTCGCGGGAGAGCCTCTTCACGCGGCGCGCCGAGGTGCGCCAGATGCCGGAGGCGGGCGTCACTCTTGCCGTGGCGGCCGAGGGCTAGCTCCGTCCAGCGCTCGCGCCTACGGTGAAGGGATGGCGGCGACCCGCATCCAGACGACGCTCGACGAGCGCGCACGCGACCTGCTCGAGGCGAACACGCAGACCGGCGAGCTGGACGGCCGGCTGTACCGCTTCACGGTGCCCAGCGTGCGCGACTATCCCTTCCAGTGGTTCTGGGATTCGTGCTTCCACGCAGTCGTCTGGTCGCGCTTCGATCCGGAGCGGGCGGCCGACGAGCTCCGCGGCCTGTTCGCCGTTCAGGAGGCGGACGGGCTCATCCCGCACGTGGTCTTCTGGAAGGGCGACCTCGTCTCACGCCTCCAGTGGCACCATCTCGAGAGCCGGACGAGCGGGCGCGTCCCCTTCCACCGGACGCCGCACACGACGGCGCAGATGCAGCCGCCGGTGCTCGCGCAGGCCGTGGAACGGTGCGTCGACGCCGGAGCGGCCGACTTCCTCGCGGAGGCTCTCTCCGGTCTCGAGCGCTACTACCGCTGCCTCGCTGCATTTCGCGACCCGGACGGCGACGGGCTGATCTCCATCATCTCGCAGTTCGAAAGCGGGCTCGACTTCAGCCCCGTCTACGACGAGTCGATCGGGGTCCGGCGGCCGACGCCGGCGAGGCTCTTCGCCCGCACGCGGCTCCCCCAGCTCCGCAACAAGCTGGCGAACTACGACGTCGAGGCCATCTTCCGCCGGAACCGCCACCACGTGGAGGACGTGCTCGTCAATGCCGTCTACGGCCAGGGATTGCGCGCGCTCGCGCGGCTGGCGGCGAGAGCCGGCCACGACGCGACTGCGCGCTGGGCGGCCCGGGCCGCCCAGCGCGTCACGGAGGCGCTTCTCGAGCGGTGCTGGGACGAGCGTCTGGGGCTCTTCGTCAACCTTGCCGGGCCGGACGAGCAGCGCTCGCGGGTGAAGACGATCCACGGGCTGATGCCGCTCGTCCTCCCGGACCTGCCGCCCGCGATCGCCGTCCGGCTCGTCGAGCACCTGGACGACCCGCAGACGTTCGGCTCGCCCTATCCGGTGCCGTCCGTCGCCCTCGACGAGCCGACGTTCCTCCGTGACCACCGCCTGCGCGGCTTCCGTTTCATCTGGCGCGGGCCGCTGTCCCTGAACACGAACTGGTTCCTGATCCATGGGCTCCGCGGTCACGGCTTCGACGACGTCGCCGGCAGGATCGCCGACCGGTCCCGCGAGGCAGTCGCCCGCGGCGGCTTCAACGAGTTCTACGACCCGCTCGACGGGCGCCCGGTCGGAGCCGAGCGCTTCGGCTGGGCCACGCTCGTCACCGACACATAGATGCCTGACATACGGTCGCGGGCGCGCCCGCCTGCCCGCCGACGGGCGCGCCGCGCCCAGCTCGAGGCTAGGAAGGAAGCCGTCACGTGAGTGGGTACGATTGAGCCGTGTCTGGCGAGACTTCGACGCAATACGTCGCGTACACGCTCTACAAGGCCGATCCGGCGTGGCTCCGCCTCCCGATCGAGGAGCGCGCGGCCGCGAAGGACGCCTTCACGGAGGTCGTCGAGGAGTGGGCCGAGCGCATGGAGCTCCGCTCCTACAGCCTCGTCGGCGTCCGGCCCGAGGTCGACTTCATGCTCTGGAAGCTCACCGAGCGCTACGACGACCTCCGCGACCTCGGCACCGCGCTCAACGGCACTCCGCTCGCCGGCTGGTTGACGACGCCGTACTCCTACCTCGCCGCCGCCGAGCCCTCCCAGTACTTCGAGCAGAAGAGCAGGCGTCCGCGGCGGGTCGTCCCGCGCGGGGCGTCGTACCTCGTCGTCTACCCGTTCGTGAAGAAGCGCGAGTGGTACTCCCTGCCGATGGACGACCGCCGACGCGCGATGCAGGAGCACGCCGCCGTCGGCAGCCGCTTCGTCACGATCACGAACCACACGACGTACTCCTTCGGGATCGACGACCAGGAGTTCATGACCGCCTTCGAGTGCGAGGAGCCCTCGGACTTCCTCCAGCTCATGAGGACGCTGCGCGAGACCGAGGCCAGCCGCTACACGGAGCGGGACACGCCGATCTTCGTCGGGACGGCGCTGGACATCCGCGAGATCCTCGACTCGCTCGACGGCGCCTCGGCGCGCGTCGCCTCGTAGACACGCACCTGCCCGGCGTCTGGGGTCAGACCCCGAGCGTGGCCGAAGGGGACGTGCCCGGGACGTCAGTAGCCGTACGTGTGCTCGTCGCGCCAGACGCGCCACATGCCGAAGACGCCCGCGGCGACGGCGGCGATGGCGACGACCGTCTCGAGCCCGCTGTTCGGGAACCACGGCGTGAAGGCGAGGCCGACGGCGGCCATCGAGAGAGCCGCCCCGCCGTAGAACACAACGCGCGAGCGTCCCGACCACATGGCGATGTCCTCCCGGTTCCTGCGCCAGAGCACGAAGAGGACGTAGGCGATCGCAACCAGGAAGAGGACCTGGAGGAACCGCAGGATCACCTCGAGCCCGAACCCGAGCTGGAAGGCGGTGATGACCGCGGCAACCACGACCAGGATCGCGAACGCGCGCAGGGTGGGATTCACGTTCATAGGCCGGTCGTGTAGGCGCGGATCGAGAGGGCCGTGGCCAGCAGCGCCGCCCCGGAGAACCAGAGGAGCCGCTTCGCCGGCACCGGCGGCGCGTACACCCACGGCGAGAGGGCTGCGAGCAGGGCGAGGACGCCGTAGACGGCGTGCAGCCGGTCGGGCGAGACGCTGCCGTCGGAGAGCAACAGCAGGCCGAGCGCTACCTGGGCGATCAGGAGCGCCTGCGCAAGCGCGAGCGCGTGGGCGTAGATCCGCCCCGGCGTCCGCTTCCGCCAGACGTAGATCAGCCCCCAGCCGGCCGCGAGGCCGTTGGCGACGATCAGGAGGACGGCGTTCCATGCATGTAGCTCGCGCACCGTTTCGCAGCCTACTATGCTCGCTTCGTGGCCCCCGCGGGACGCGCGGCCGTCACCCTCGCGGCCCTCTTGGCCACCCTCCCTTTGGCCGCGTCGCGAGCGAGCCCGAGAGAGCGATGCGGCTCACGCTCACCGAGGACGGCTGCGACTACGGGGGCGCCGAGGTGGTGCCGGACGGGGCGTTCACGGCCGAGCTCGAACACCGGAGCGTGCACTACAGGGCCTTCGCGCCCGGCGAGATCGCCGAGGGCTCGACGCTCGCCGAACTCGAGGCCTACATCCGCGCGGAGCATTGGCGGTGGGACGTGGCGCGGCGCCTCCGTCGCCCACCGCCTTACCCCACGCAGGTCGTCCGGGTCGGGGTCGCCGCCAGCGACCGAGGCCTGCAGCCGGCGGACGTCGAGCCGCGGACGGACGCGCTCACGGTTCAACGACGACCTGCCCACTTGGCGGGGCTACGTCGCCGCACAGCTCGACGTGACCGGGTAGCGTTCGAGGTCGCTTGCCGGTCGACGAAGGACGCCCCGCACCGGACTTCACGCTCCCGACGGAGACAGGAGAGCCGCTGACGCTGTCCGACCTCCGCGGCCACGCGGTCGTGCTGTACTTCTATCCCAAGGACGACACGCCCGGATGCACGACGCAGGCGCGCGGGCTCCGGGACGTCTACGGCGAGCTCCGCGAGCGCGGCGCTATCGTTCTCGGCGTCAGCCCCGACTCGGTTGCTTCCCACGTCGAGTTCAAGGAGAAGTACGGCCTCCCGTTCACGCTCCTCGCCGACCCGGACCACGAGGTCTCCGAGCTGTACGGCGTCTGGGTCGAGAGGAACACGTACGGGAAGAAGTCCATGGGGATCAACCGCTCGACGTTCGTGATCGACGCCGACGGAAACGTCGTCGAGGCGATGCGAGGCGTGAGCGCCGATGGCCACGCGGACAAGGTCCTCGCGGCGCTTCCGTAGGGCTCTAGAAGACCGCCAGCGCCAGCCGCCGGCCCCCGTGCCAGAGGGCGGCGAAGACGAGGACGGCGGCGCCGGCGACGATGAGCAGCGCCTGCGCGCCGACCGCGAACGAGACGGCGTTGGCGGTCCCGACGCCGCTGGCGATCAGGATCGCCGCCCCCGCGCCCGCCTGGGTGGCCGCCCCCGCCGGGGCGATGGGAAGGGCTCCCGACGCGGCGGCCGCGCAGAGGAACGCGATCGCCAGTGGAAGCGAGAACGCGAAGCCGAGCGCGTGGAGCAAGAGGAAGAGGCCGAACGCCCGCGTGAGCCAGGAAGCGAGCACGAGGATCCAGGCCTGCCAGGCGTCGCGCGGAGAGATCACCCTCGCCCCGAGCCAGCGCGCGAGGCGGAAGCGGATGAGGCGGCCGCTCGCGATGAGGCGCGGGAGCACTGCGATCACAACCGCAGCGCCGAAGCCCGCGAAGGCGACGACCGCCAACGCGGCCCGTACGGCACCGGACGCGTCGGCCGTGGCAGCGGCGGTTCCGGCCAGCGGCATGAGCGCGGCCGTGTCGACGAGGCCGAGCATGAAGAGCG
>DATIBF010000149.1:0-7242 GCA_035457655.1 Gaiellaceae bacterium | reverse complement strand
GGCGGAAGCCGAGCACCTCCAGCTCCCCCTCGTCCGCGATCGCCTGCGCCGTCAGGAGCCGCATCGTCGTGGACTTGCCGGCTCCGTTCGGCCCGAGCAGGCCGACGCAGGTGCCCACGGGCACGTCCAGGTCGAGCCCGTTCACGGCGGTAATCGGGCCGTAGCGCTTGACGACGCCGCGCAGGCGGATAGCGAGCTCGGCGCTCATGTCGTCAGCTTGCCAGGCGACGAGGCCTCTACGCCGCCTCCGTCGCCGGCTCGGCTTCGGCGTGTGGCACCGGCGCCGGCGAGCGGAGGAGCAGCCCGGCGACCGCCGCGGCCGCCGCGGCGAAGATAGCGCCGACGAGGAACGCCACGTGGTAGCCGCTGTTCAGGGCGGCGACCGAGCTCTCCCCCGACGCGAGCAGGTTGTCGGTGCGGGCTGCGGCGAGGCTCGCCAGGACAGCGAGACCGACCGCGCCGCCCATCATGAATGACGTGTTGACGACCCCGGAGGCGAGGCCGGCCTCTTGCGGGGCGACGCCTCCCATCGCGGCGAGGAGAATCGGGTTGAATCCGATGCCGGCGCCGAGGCCGACCGCGATCGTGGCCGGCAGGACGTCGACGACGAAGTTCCCGTCCACCGGCGCCCGCGCGAAGAGGAGGAGCGAGAGGGTCATCAGCCCCAGCCCGACCACGAGCGGCGGCTTGATGCCGAAGCGCATGACGAGCTTGTCGGAGTAGAGCGAGGTCGCGCCCCAGACCACCATGGAGGGCAGGTAGGCGAAGCCGACCTCGAGCGGCGTGTAGCCGAGGACGTACTGGAGGTAGAGGGCGGAGAGGAAGAAGTAGGCGAAGAGGCCGGCGGCCATGAGGACGCCGGTGCCGTTCGCGACGGAGACGTTGCGGTTGCGGAAGAGCCCAAGCGGCACCAGCGGCGACGCGATCCGGGCCTCGCGGACGAGGAAGGCAACCACGAGGACGGCCGCTCCGACGAGGAGGCCGACCGTTTCGCCGGACGTCCAGCCGGTCTCGTTGCCGTTGACGATCGCGTAGACGGCGAGCATCAGGGCCGCGGTGATCATGACGGCGCCGGCGACATCGAGCCGGCCTCCAGCGGCCATGCCGGGCGCCGCCGGGAGGAGGCGGAGCGAGAGCAGGAAGACGAGAGCTCCGACCGGGATGTTGACGAGGAAGATCCAGTGCCAGTTGAGCACGTCCGTGAGCACGCCGCCGAGGAGCACGCCGGCGACGCCGCCGCCGGAGAGGACGAAGCCGAAGATCCCCATGGCTTTCGCGCGGTCCGCCTGCTCCGTGAAGAGCGTCATGACGAGGGAGAGGGCGACGGCCGAGACGAGCGCGCCGCCGAGGCCCTGCACGGCTCTCGCCGCGACGAGCTGCCCCTGCGAGGTGGCGAGCCCGCACGCGAGCGACGCCACGGTGAAGAGCGTGATCCCGACCAGGAACATGCGCCGCTGGCCGAACAGGTCGCCCAGCCGACCCCCGAGCAGGAGGAAGCCGCCGAACGTGAGCAGGTAGGCGTTGACTATCCAGGCGAGCGATGTGTCGGAGAAGCCCAGGTCCGCCTTGATCGACGGCAGGGCAACGTTCACGATCGTCCCGTCCAGAACGATCATCAGGTCGCCGAGGCAGAGGACGTAGAGCGCAAGCCAGCGGGTCCGGCTGTTCATGGTCACAGCGAGGGTCCTTTCTCCGTCGCGCGTAATCTTTCTCGGAGGGTCTGACCGTCAAACGTCTCGGAACTCATCGGTCTTCCGCCGATGAGTTTGGCCCGCTCGGCCGGTCACTTCTCGCACATGGCCGCAGGGCCGAGCACGATCGTCCTCTTCCTCGGCGGCCCGATCGCCCGATCCGACCTGCCCAGGCTCTGCGCCCACGCGCGCATCCTCCTGACGACGAGCGGCGCCGACGTCCTCGTGTGCGACGCAAGCCGCCTTGCGAGCGCGGACTGCGTGGCCGTGGACGCGATCGCCCGGCTTCAGCTCACCGCCCGGAGGCTCGGGAGCCGCATCTGCGTGCGGCACGCCCCCGCGGAGCTCGAGCAGCTCCTCCGCCTCGCGGGCCTGGCCGAGATCTGCGGGTTAGTCGCGGTACTCGAGCGGGAGCCCGAACAGGGGGAAGATCCGCTTGGTGTCCAGGAAGAAGGTGAGCTCGGCGATCCGCCCGCCTGAGATCTCGACCACCTGGAGCGCCCAGGGCTCGTAGCCCTCGCCGCCGGGCACGGGGCGGTACTGCCCGAACGCCGGCGAGCCGTTCGCTGCGAGCGTCGGGACGACACGCGAGTTGCGACATGTCTTCCCGGGCCCGAACCACCAGGTCAGGATGTCCTCCCGCCCCCTCAGCCAGAGGTCGTAGGGGGGCATGGACTGGGTGGCGTCCTCGTGGATGAGCGAGGTGAGCGCGTCCATGTCGTACCGCTCGAAGGCCTGGACGTAGCGCTCCAGCAGCGCGCTGTCCGCCTCGTCCAAGTCGTGGTCATGCCCGGGCGCTTCGCCGCCGTCGGCCTCCAGCGTCGCCCTCGCGCGCTGGAGCGCGCTGTTCACCGACGCGACGCTCGTCTCCAGGAGCTCCGCCGTCTCGGCCGCCGACCAGCGCAGGACCTCGCGGAGGATGAGCACCGCGCGCTGCCGGGGCGGGAGCTGCTGCAGCGCGGCGACGAACGCCAGCCGCACCGTCTCGCGCTCGACGGCGACCTCCGCCGGATCGCCCTCGGGAAGCACGCGGCCCTCGGGAACCGGTTCGATCCACGTCGTCTCCGGCAGGGTGTGCAGGTTGGCGGCCTCGGGCTCTCGAGCGGGCCCCAGGTCCATGGGCCGCGCGCGCCGGTTCCTTCCGTTGAGGAGGTCGAGGCAGACGTTCGTGGCGATGCGGTAGAGCCAGGAGCGAAGCGCCGACCGGCCCTCGAAGCGCTCGAAGCCCCGCCAGGCCCGCAGGAACGTCTCCTGGACGGCGTCCTCGGCCTCGAAGGGGGAGCCGAGCATGCGGTAGCAGTAGGCGGTGAGCTCGACCCGATGCTGCTCCAGGCGACCCTCGAGCTCTCCGGCCTCAGGCGCAACCGTGAAAGACGAATCTCCCACGGGAAACCATGGTACGCAATCGCGCCGTTCGCCCGCCGTTACGGCGACCCGCTCGAGCGTACCCCGCCGACAACCAGACGGTGCGTAACGTCTTCGTCATCGGCCCGACAAGACGGTCAAGCTCGTCCTCGTCTACCCGATGACGACTGGCCGCAACTTCGAGGAGATCCTGCGGGTGATCGACTCGCTCCAGCTGACCGCGACCCGCAAGGTGGCGACGCCGGCGAACTGGCAGCAGGGCGAGGACGTCATCATCGCCGGTTCGGTGTCGGACGAGGCGAAGGAGATCTTCGGCGAGTGGGAGTCGCCGAAGCCGTACATCCGGATCGTCCCGCAGCCGAACGGGAACTGAGCGGACCGCGGTCGCTCGCGGACGCATTGCGGGAGCCCGGCCGCCCTCGTGGAGCAGCCGGGCTCCTTCGGCTCGGTCTATTCGTGCGGCGGGAGGTACGTATCGGTCTCGTAGCTGTGGAGCACGGCACTCGTGTGCAGGCCCGCGTGCGCGATGGGCGCACCGATGGGGTTCAGCGTCACGAGCGTCGGGACGCTCCACACCACGTCTCCCGCCACGGGCTTCCGCAGCTTCTCGGAGCGGAAATCGCTGTAGCCGGAGTGGTAGACGGCGGTCATCGCCAGCGAGGCCGCCAGCGCTGCGAGGCCGATCGCAATCGTCCCGAAGAGCGTCCCGCGCAGCCTCGTCCCGGCGAAGATTGCGAACACCGCGAGGATCGGGAAGGCGGAGAGCAGGAGCCCGTCCGCCAGCCCGTAGGCCAGGCCCCGCCATGCGAGCGCCCCTACCAGCTCCAGCCCGCCCGGTCGGGCCGTAGCGTCCTCCGTCCGGAGCACGACCAGCGCCAGTACGCCCGCGACCGCCAGGCCGAGCACGACCGCCAGCACCCAGCGGTGCCGGATCATCGCGCTGAAGGACTGGCTCGTAGCGCGCACCCAGAGCCCGAAATAGGCGACGACCCCGACGACGTAGATGGCGTAGTAGAGGTCGCGGGGCAGCTCGAGCACGTCCGCAAAGACGAAGGGAACGAGAAAGGCCATGGCAAACCCACCGGCGAGCCAGCGCGCGTGCTGACCTGCATCCGTGGCCAAGCGAGCACGTACGCCGGGGTGCCGGTCAAGTGCGTGAGTGCTCATGAGGCACCTCCTTTTCGAATCACGATCGCATCCGGCGTCGGTAGGGACATCAGCGCCACCGCGGACTGGCGCGGCGGGTTTTCCGCAGATCTGAGGCGGCCGCGTGGCGATTCCTCGGCGGTGAGGCCGCCGAGGAACGGTGAGGTCACACCGTGGCCTCGAGCCGGTGCCGAGCGTAGAAGGCTGCCAGGCGCTCGGCCAGGGCACGCGGGTTCTCCGCGTGCAGGAGGTGCGACGCGTCGGGGAGTTCGAAGGGCTCCACGTTCGGCAACCAGGAGAGCAGCAGCTCACGCCGCTCCGGGAAGGTCGGCGCGGTCTTCTCGCCGAGGACCGCGAGCGCCGGCGGTGTGACGCGAGCCGCATCCTCCTGCGTGAACGACCACTGCTGGAGCGCCGGCAGCTCGTGCTCGAAGAACGCGTCCGCGTTTGCGACGGCCTGCTCGAAGGCGCCCGGAAGTCCCTCGTCCAGCGCGCCGCGGTAGTCCGGCCCGAAGACTCCCCGGAACCAGGTCTCGACGGCACCGGCCCAGTCGCCGCTGCGATACCGCCTCACCGCAGGCTCCGCGAAATCGCGGACGAACGCTCCCTGCACGTCGGTCGCGGGGGCGGGTCGGGCCGCTTCCATCAACGTAAGCGTGTGCACGGCGGCCGGGGAATCGAGAGCCAGTTGGAGGGCGATCACCGCGCTCGAGGAATGGCCGACGACGTGCGCTCGCGCGATCCCGAGACGACGCATGAGCAGCCGACAGTGCTCGGCGTGGTCGGCGATGCTGATCGGCCCGTCGATCCGGCCGCTCCGCCCGAAGCCGGCACGGTGGTAGCTGAGCAGACGGTAGCGGTCGGCCAGGGCGGGCTCCTCCAGGAGGGGCTCGGCCCACACGACGCCCACGCCCCAGTGGATCAGGACGACGGGTTCGCCGGATCCTCGCAGCTCGTAGACGAGCTCGAGACCGCCGACGTCCGCCCGCTCCATCCTTACTCCGTGTTTTTAGTGAACACCGGCGCATCATGAACTTGCTGCGCGGGTCTTGTCAAGTGTTCATGCAACACTGCTGTTACATGAAGCGTGCATATCGTCAAACACGACGCGCAGAAGCGAAGTCCGAGACGAGACGCCGGATCGTCGCCGCAGCGATTCAGCTCCACACGACCGTCGGCCCGGCCAGGACCACGATCAGCGCGATCGCCGAGCAGGCGAGCGTCCAACGACTGACGGTCTACCGGCATTTCCCTCGTGAGGAGGACCTCTTTCGGGCGTGCGTCGAGCACGGTTGGGAGCGCTTTCCGCCCCCGGATCACCGATCGTGGGCGATGATCGTCGATCCCGAACGGCGGCTCCGACGAGCGCTGACCGATGTCTATGCGTACTACGGCGCAGTCGGCGATGCGCTCGCGACGATCGTCCGCGACTTCCCGCAGCTGCCCAAGCTTGCGGAGCTGAACGCCCCGTACCTGGCGCACTGGGAGGAGATGCGAGACGTGCTGGCGGGAGGCTGGAGCGGGCGTGGCCGACGTAAACGCGCCCTCCTCGCTGCGATCGCCCACAGCCTCGAGCTCTCGACCTGGGAGTCGCTCGTCGGCCGGCAAGGTCTGACCGAGGAGGATGCGGTCGACCTCCTGGTCCGGCTGGTTCGCTCTGCCTGACGGACAGGCTCTCGGCCTCGTGGGGACAGCCCCCGCTACTCACAAGGCCCGCTCGCGCGGGCTCGCCGGCTCGATCACCGAGCGGTACATCCACGCCGCCCAGGTGCTCTTCCCTGGCCCCGCGGCCCGGGCTGAGGCCAGTGTGTTCGGAGCCCGCGAGGAAGAGGAGCCCCCTCAGAGTTAATGGCTTCGTGATCATTCATGGCCGCCCCGTTCGTCAGTCGGGCTCATGGCTGACGGAGCAGACCCCCTGACTGTGCTCGCCCAGGTTGCCGTCCGCGGTTTGTCTTGGTGCCGTAACGCCCTCTTCGGGCCGATCCTCGTGGTGCCATCGATCAGTAGTTTCAGGCAGCGGAAACCGGGTCGTTGCTGATGCAAGGCGGACCTGACAAGACGATAGTTACGGAGCTTACAAACCGAAGGAGGTCATGATGACCCGCAACATGGGGACATTTGATCGCAGTCTTCGGGCCTTTGTCGTGGCACCGGTCGCCATTGTCGTGGCGGTGATCGTCGGCGCGACCACCGTCGCCGGCATCATCCTCTTCGTCGTGGCGGGCATCATGCTGGCCACGGCGGCGACGGGCTATTGCCCGAACTACACCCTCGCCGGCATCTCGACAGACCCGAGGCCGCATCGCGTCAGCCGTCATCATCTGCGCAGCGGTCACGCCTAGTGGACTTGAGCTAAGCGTTCGTGCCGCACGTCTGAGCGGGGCCTGCGGGCACCGAAACGCATCGGAGGTGCAGCCATGGAGATTGCACAGATCATTCCAGTCACTGATACCTGGGATATGCACAGTGACGTCGGTTGGGGGTGGATGGTCGGGATGATGTTCATGATGGTGCTCTTTTGGGGCGCGATCATCTTTGGCGTCATCTGGCTCATTCGCGGAGCCGTCGGCAGCCGCCCAGAAGAGCGCAGGGAATCGCCCACCGAGCTTCTCGAGCGTCGTTTCGCCGAAGGCGCGGTCTCGGTCGAGGACTACCGGGCACGGCGCAAGGTTCTCGCCAACGGGAGTACCGAGGCGAACGGTGCCCACGACGAGGCAACGCTCGCGACGCCTCGCGCAGAAGGAGGCAACCAGTAATGAAGAAAGCACTGATCGGATTTGTGGCCGTCGGCGTCGCAGTCGGGCTGCGCCCGGTGGCCAGGCGCATCAGTCACGCGATGCGCGAGCACTGCGAACAGATGGCGGCGCAATGCAAGCAGATGGCTGCCCGGGCGAGGTAGCAAAAGCGGTAGCAGGACCGGAAGCTTCCGACCCTCCCAGAGACGAAAGGCCCGCAAATGCGGGCCTTTTTTCACTCCCCGGGTTGGACTCGAACCAACAACCCTCCGGTTAACAGCCGGATGCTCTGCCAATTGAGCTAC
>DATIBF010000148.1:0-40071 GCA_035457655.1 Gaiellaceae bacterium | reverse complement strand
GGATCCTCTCGGAGCTTCGGATGGAGCTGCCCATGGCCGACGTCGAGCGCGATCACCCGGGCGGCGCCCGCTTGCAGGAGGCAGTCGGTGAAGCCGCCGGTCGACGCGCCCACGTCGAGGCAGTCCTCCCCGGCCACGTCGACGCCGAACGCCTCGAGCGCTCCCACGAGCTTCTCGCCGCCGCGAGAGACGAAGCGCGGGCCTCGCTCGAGCTCGAGCTCGGCCGTCTCCTCGACCTGCTCGCCGGCCTTCGTGTGGCCCTTGACCCGCCCCGCCAGGACCAGGGCCTGCGCCTGCGAGCGGCTCTCGGCGAGCCCGCGTTCGACGAGAAGTATGTCGAGGCGCTTCTTGGCGGTCATGGCCGAGAGCGTACCCCCTCACTCAGCAGGCGAACTGTCACGAAACCGCGCGCCGACGGGTGCTTCGCGAGTCATGCTGGCTCGAGCGTCGTCTCGATTGTTCGCCACGGCGCCTTCGCCAGGCCTCGCCGCAGCTCGTCCTCGCCTGCGCACGGTCCCATGAGGAGACGACCTTCGCAGACGAGCGTCACCTCGTCATCCCGGAACGGCCAGGGCGAGACCGTCAGCCGCGCTGGATCGCCGTCCGCCGGCGCCAGCACGTGCCCCGCGGCGCTCCGCTCCGCGGTGACTCCGTGCAGGATCGCGAGCGAAAGGCCGTCCCAGGTGAAGATCAGCTCCCGGTTCCGCTCGACCGCCCCGGGGGTCGCGTGAGCCGCGTAGCGCGGGTCGCCGCGGAGCGATTCGAGCATGCGGGCCTGAAAGGCGCGCTCCCGTTCCAGGTAGTCGGCGAGCGCGCGCTGCAGGTCCTCGTCGCCCTCCGGCGGAAAGCGCTCGACGAGAAGCGTGCCGTGCAGCGAAACGAGCAGAGCCGCGTAGCGAGACTGCGGCACCAGGAGCGCCGCAGCGGCCGACCAGAGCTCAAGGCGGCGAAGGCGCGGCAGCGTCGAGAACGTGTGCGGGAGCCCCGTCTCGGGGTCTCGCTCCGGCGAACGCTCCCAGCCGATCCACGCGATGTCGTGCTGCTCGGCGCCCAGGCACACCTCTTCCCACGGCTCGAAGGGGTCGGCCCAGGCGCGGGCGATCTGGCCCGACACCCAGGCGTGCGCCGGCTGCGCGATGACGATCGTGCCTTCGGAGCTGGGCCGGTGCAGCATCGGCGTCAGATGTTCGGCCGGCGGTCGGGGTGCTCGTCGGGGGCGGCTGCGACCAAGCCGGACGCGACGATCGTCCGCGGCCCATACCGGTTGGTACGGGCAAGGGCGAGCGCGTGCCGGCGCCGCGTCGCAGTCGTCATCCGCGAGTGCCCTGATCGCCGGTCGAGCATCTACTCAGGAGCGGCGGTCGCGGATGGCGTCGACGAGCTCGGCCAGGACGGACGTGTCGGCAGGGAGGCTCTCCAGGCGCTCGTTGACCCGCGCTCTCGCCTCGTCCGCCAGCTCTCGCGCTCGGTCGAGGCCGTGCAGCGAGACGTACGTGACCTTGCCCGCAGCTTCGTCCTTCCCGGGCGTCTTGCCGAGCTCCTCCGCCGTCCCGGTCGCGTCGAGGATGTCGTCGACGATCTGGAAGAGGACGCCGAGCTCGTCCCCGAACGCGCGCCACGGTTTCCGCTCGGGACCGGAGAGCCCGGCCACCGCGGTCGCGGTCGTGACGCCCGCACGGAGCAGCCGCCCGGTCTTGAGCGCGTGGAGCCGCCGGAGGCCGTCGGCGTCGAGGCCTCCGTCGCCCGTGACGTCGAGGTACTGGCCGCCGATCATGCCGAGGGTCGCGTCGGCGACCTCGCGCGCGACGGCCGGCGACGGGTAGCGCAGCGCAAGGCGAAAAGCCTCGGCGAGCAGCGCATCGCCCGCGAGGATGGCGACGTCCTCGCCGAATCGGACGTGCGAGCTCGGCTGTCCGCGCCTGAGGGCGTCGTCGTCGAGCGCCGGCAAGTCGTCGTGCACGAGGCTGAACGTGTGCACGAGCTCGAGCGAGCACCCGGCCGGGAGGAGCTCCACGGGCTCCCGTCCGAGCGCCTCGCCGGTCGCCAGGCACAGCACTGGCCGGATGCGCTTCCCGCCGCCGAGGAGGGAGTAGCGAAGCGCCTCCTCCAGCCGACCTAGCTCGTCCGCGAACGGCAGCTCCGCCAGGAAGGCTTCGACCAGCTCGCGCAGGGCCTCAGGCCGATGCATCGGCCTCCCTGCGCGCGCGTTCCACCTCCGCTTGCACCTCCTTGGCCAGCTCGGCGAGCTCCTGGAGGATCTCCACGGCGCGCTCGGGGTCGTCGGCCGTCTCCAGCTCCGCGCGGGCCGACTCGACCTTCTCGAGCAGCTCCTGCAGCCGCGCGACGGCGTCGGGCCCGTTCGCCGGCTCGCTCACGTCTGCTGCGCCTCTCTGGCCAGCCGGCCGAGGATTCCGTTCACGAGACGGCCGGCGTCCTCGCTCGCGTAGCGCTTGGCGAGCGAGACCGCCTGGTCGATCGCGACCTCGACGGGGACGTCACCGCGCTCAAGCTCGAAGAGGCCGATTCGGACGACGTTCCGCTCGACCACGCCGAGGCGGTCGGCCGGCCACTCGTCCGAGGCGGCGCTGATGCGGGCGTCGAGCTGCTCCGCCCGAGCAGCGACGCCTTCGGCCAGCTCCAGAGCAAACGGGTCCACGTCGCCGCCGTGCAGGCTCACGAGCGGCTGCCCGGTGAGGTCCCACTGGTAGAGGAGCTCGAGCGCCGTTCTCCGCGCGGCGCGGCGGCTCGTCACGCCGCCTCCGGGGTAAGCGAGGGAAGCGACGGCCCGGCCTCGGCGATGAAGCCGGTCGTGTAGCGGCCGCTCGCGAAGGGCTCGCTGTCCAGAATGTCCATCGCCAGCTCTCGAGTCGTCGGCACTCCTTCGAGCTCGAATTCTGTCAGCGCCCGACGGGCGCGGCGGACCGCGCCAGGGCGGTCATCCGCCCAGACGAGCACCTTGGCCACGAGGGAGTCGTAGAACGCCGGGATCGTGTAGCCGTCGACCACGTGCGTGTCGACGCGGACGCCCGGGCCGAGCGGCGGCCGGAAGCGGGTCACGGTTCCCGGAGCGGGCAGGAAGTCGCGTGCGGGGTCCTCGGCGTTGATCCGAAACTCGATCGCGTGGCCGCGCAGCTCCGCGCGGCCCCGGTGCGGCAGGCCCTCGCCCGCTGCGATGCGCAGCTGGGCCTGCGCCAGGTCGATCCCGGTGATGAGCTCGGTGACCGGATGCTCGACCTGGAGCCGGGTGTTCATCTCGATGAAGTAGAACCTCCCCTCCGCGTCCAGCAGGAACTCCATCGTGCCCGCGCCGCGGTAGCGCAGTGCCTCGGTCGCCCTGCCCGCGGCCTTCTCCATCTCGGCGCGGAGCTCCGGCGAGACCGCAGGCGACGGCCCTTCCTCCACGAGCTTCTGATGCCGGCGCTGGATCGAGCAGTCGCGCTCGCCGAGCGTCAGCGTGCCGCCGTCGCCGTCTCCGAGCACCTGGATCTCCACGTGCCGGGCGCCCACGATGGCGCGCTCCACGTAGAGGGTGCCGTCGGCGAACGCGGCCTCGGCCTCGGCCGTCGCCGTCAGAAAGGCCGGCTCGAGGTCGTCCAGTTCGGTGACCAGTCGCATGCCCCTGCCCCCGCCCCCCGCGGAGGCCTTCAGCAGGAGCGGAAAGCCGACTTCACGAGCGAGGGCTACGGCCTGCTCGAGACTGGCGACCCCGTTCGAGCCTGGCACGAGCGGAAGCCCGGCGTCCGCGGCCGCCTGCTTCGCTCGGATCTTGTCGCCCATGACGTCGATCGACTCCGGTCTGGGTCCGACGAACACGAGGTCGTTGTCCTCGCACGCCGAGGCGAACTCCGCCCGCTCGGCGAGGAAGCCCCAGCCGGGGTGGACGGCCTCGCAGCCGGTCGTGGTCGCTGCGGCGACGAGGGACGGGATGTTGAGGTAGCTCTCGGCGGCGGGCGGCGGCCCGATCTGGACGGCGCCGTCGGCGAGCCGGACGTGGAGCGAGTCCCGGTCGGCGGTCGAGTAGACGGCGACGGCCTCGATCCCCAGCTCGTGACAGGCCCGGACGAGGCGCACGGCCACCTCACCCCGGTTGGCGATCAGGACGCGGCGGAACACCGGTTTCGGGCGGAAGTCGTCACGCGCTGCGCAGCTTTCGACACGCTCCGCGCACCACGCGCGCGGATCTCGACGTTACGCTGGAAAGCGGGTGGTGGGAGAGGGGTGCCCCAGAGGGTAGGGGCCGTCGGGGAGGCACTAGAGCGCGTCGAGCGGCCGGCCGTTGAGCGGCTCGAGCTCGAAGAGCAGGTCGCCGTACTGCACCGGGGCCGCGTTCTCCACGCAGACGCGCCTGACGATGCCCTCGGACTCGGCCTTGACCTCGTTCATGAGCTTCATCGCCTCGAGAATGCAGAGCGTCTGCCCCGTCTCCACCGTGTCGCCCTCCTCGACGAAGGGCGCGGCGCCGGGTTGAGGCGCACGGTAGAAGGTGCCGACCATTGGCGACTCGACCCTGATGACGTCGTCGCTGAGCGGCTCCGTCACGCCGTCAGGCTCCTCGTGCACCGGAGCGGTCGGCACCGGGGCGGCCACGACGGACGCGTCGGCGCGCTCGTCCGTCCGCCGCACGGTGACGCGCATCTCACCCTCCTCGATCGTCACCTCGCCGATGCCGGATTCCTGAACGACCCTGATGATGTCCCGCAGTCGCTCCGCCTCGCCGGGCGCGAGCCCTGCCGTCTCCGACTCGTCCCGCCGCCCACGCCCGCGCACCGAGCGAAGCAGTGGCTCGGCGTCCTCGCCGTAGAGAGCGAGGAGAAGCAGCTCCTCCTCGCTCGCCGCCAGTCCTTTCGCGCCCTGGCGCAGCTCCTCGAGCGCCTCCGGCGGCTCCTCGACGGGCTGGACCCCCTCCCCGAGCAGCTGCACGGTGCGCGCGACCGTCGCGTCGATCGCCGCCGGCGGAGTTCCGTAGCGGCCCTCGACCAGATCCCGGAGCTCGTCGACCACGAAGCGCCAGCGCTGCGCCGCGAGGACGTGCAGAAGGGCCTGCGAGCCGAGCACCTGGCCGATCGGCGAAGCAAGCGGCGGCCACCCGCATTCCCGCCGGATTCTCGTCAGCTCCTCCAGCACCTCGTCGAGCCTGTCGGCGGAGTCGTGCTCGCGCAGGCGCGCCTCGAGCTCGGCGACGAGCCCGGCGGGCAGCGTGTACTCGGCGGCTCGCACGGCCACTCGCGGCGAGAGCGGCGGCACGGGCTCGTCGCCCAGCGCCTCGTCCACGAGCTCCGACCCGCGCCAGAGCCGCTCGAGCTCGACGCCCGTGTCGAGCCCGACCCCGGCGAGGGACTGCGTGAGGGCCTCGGCCGAGACGCGATGAAGCGAGAGCGCGATCGGGTACAGGGCGACCGCGATTCGCTCGGCGCCCGCGCGCGCAGCCTCGATGGCCGCTGCCAGCCCGACGCCGCCGGCGCCCTGGCAGTGGAGACCGACAGGGAGCCCGCTGGCCTCCCCCACGCGCTCCACGAGCTCTCGCGCCTTCGCCGGGTCGAGCGAGCTGGCCGGATCGTGGATCAGCACTCGCGCGGCGCCGAGCTCGGGCAAGCGCTGCGCCCGCTCGAGGAGCACCTCGGTCTCGCCGGTCGGACCCGGGCTGTGGACGAGCCCGACGGAGAGCTCCTTGCCGGCGTCGCGGATCGCATCCGCCGCCTCCCGCAGGTTGGCGAGGTCGTTGAGCGGGTCGTGCAGGCGGAAGACGTCGATCCCGCTCGCGGCGGCGCTCGCCACGAAGCGGCGGACGATGTCTTCCGAGACGGGCCTCGAGCCCACCAGGAAGCGCCCGCGCAGAGCCATGCCGAGCGGCGTCGAGCAGCGTGCGCGGATCGAGCGGATGCGCTCCCACGGGCTCTCGACGCCGCGGCGCACTGCGCTGTCGAAGCAGCCGCCGCCGGAGACCTCGAGACAGGCGAACCCCGCGCCGTCGAGCTCGGCGGCGAGCTCGTAGAGGCCCGCCGCGGAGACGCGGTCAGCGAGCGGCTCCTGGGAGAGGAGCCGGATCGTCGTGTCGACGAGCTGCGGCATGTCCGGCTAGTGCTCCTTCAGGTGATGCTGCTGTGCTCCTGCGTCGCGAGCACCAAGCCAGAGTTCGCACTCGACCGAAGCCAAAGCTGAGGAAGCCTTGGTGAGGGCGAGGGTGGGCTCTGGCGCCGCGTGATCGCGGGGCAGAAGTGCGGCGTGCATTGCCTGGAGGGGCACTCTACGCCCGGGAGATGTAGCGGCGCTCGCGCGTGTCCACCTTGATGCGATCGCCGACGTTGACGAAGAGCGGAACCTGAACGACGGCGCCGGTCGCGAGCGTCGCCGGCTTCGTCACGTTGGAGACGGTGTCGCCGCGGACGCCCGGCTCCGTGTCCGTCACGGCAAGCTCGACCGACGCGGGCAACTGCACCCCCGCAGGCCGGCCGTCGACGGTGAGAAGCTGGACGGTCGCCGACGGCTGCAGGAAGTCGAGCTCGTCCTCGACGTCTCCGCGTGGGAGCGTCAGCTGCTCGTAGGTCTCCTCGTCCATGAAGACGACCTCGTCGCCCGAGTCGTAGAGGTACTGGACGTTCTTCGTCTCGGTGCGGATGCGCGGCATCTTCTCGCCGGCGCGGAACGTCTTGTCGACGACCGCACCGGTGCCGATGCTCTTGAGCTTCGTGCGCACGAACGCACCGCCCTTGCCCGGTTTCACGTGCTGGAACTCGACGATGCGCCACACCTGCCCGTCGAGCTCGACGTGCATGCCGTTCTTGAACTGGTTCGTGGACACCGTCTCGGCCACGGCCGGATCTTAGTGCCCCGGTGGGTGGGGCCGCCTTGCGGCTGGGTCGCGACGCGGGGGGAATCGCCCGCCGGGGCACTCAGCTAAGCGTGAGCAGATCCTTCGTGAAGCTCGAGAGCACCTCGGGGCCCCTCTCGCCCACCACGACCAGGTCCTCGATCCGCACGCCGCCCTCGCCCGCGAGGTAGACGCCCGGCTCCACGGTGACGACGTTTTGGGCGACGAGAATGTCGGCCGACTCCGGCCGCAGCACGGGCTGCTCGTGGACCTCGAGCCCGACCCCGTGCCCGACGCCGTGGAGGACCGGGGCGCCTGCCTCCTCGATGCGGGTGCGCGCGATCGCGTCGACGTCGGAGGCGCTCGCCCCGGCTCGCACTGCGATCAGGGCGCTCTCCTGGGCCGAGTGACAGAGCGCGTACGCACGTCGAAGGCCGTCGGGGAGCCGGCCGGTGGCGAACGTCCGGGTGCAGTCCGAGCAGTAGCCACCCGCCTGCGCGCCGGCGTCCACGATCACGGTCTCCCCCGGGCCGATCCTTCGCCGGCCCGGGTAGTGGTGAGGCAGCGCCGCATTCGGCCCTGAGGCCACGATCACGGGGAAGGCGAGCGCCTCGGCGCCTTCCTCACGCAAGGCCTGCTCCAGCCACCAAGCGACCTCCGCCTCCGCGCGGCCGACGATCTCCTCCCGCGCAAGCCGCTCGTACGCGGCATCGGTGATCCTCGCCGCCCGCCGGATGGCGGCGAGCTCGCTCTCGTCCTTGACCGCCCGCAGCCCGGCGAGCACGCCGGTCGTGGGCACGAGCTCGGCTCCCTCGGGTCCGAGGGAGCCGTAGCCGGCGACCGTGACGTGGTCGGCTTCGAAGCCGACCGGCGGGTCGGCGAGCTCGCGGAGCCGCTGACCCAGCCACCCGAGCAGGTCGCGTTCGGCCCGCACGACCTCCACGCCCTCGACCGAGCGGGCGGCTTCGAGGTACCGCCCGTCCGTGGCGAGGACGAGGCGGTCGCGTCCGACGACGAGCGCCGTATTCGAGCTCTCGAAGCCGATCAGGTAGCGAACGTTGACCGGCCTCGTGACGAGAAAGCTCGCCGTCCCGAGATCGCCCAGCTCGGCTCGCAGCCGCTCGACTCTTCCGGTCAGGCCTGCTCCTTCAGATAGGCCAGGGCCTCCCGGTACCCCTCGGGGCCCTTGCCGACGATCCGGTGGGTGACGACGTCGGCGAGGACGGAGTGGCGGCGCCACTCCTCGCGTTTCTCGATGTCCGACAGGTGCACCTCGACCACGGGCGCCGAGCAGAGCTCGAGGGCATCCCGGATCGCGTAGCTGTAGTGCGACCAGGCGCCAGGGTTGACGATCAGGCCCGAGGCCCACCGGCGGGCGTCGTGGCACCACTCGACGAACTGTCCCTCGTGGTTCGTCTGGAAGCAGCGCGCGGTGCACCCGAGCTCTCGGGCCCACCCGTAGATGCGCGTCTCGAGCTCGCCGAGGCCGAGCCCACCGTACAGCTCAGGGTCGCGATCGCTGAGGACGTCGAGGTTGACTCCGTTGAGGACCGCCACCTGCACGCGGCGAGTCTACTGTCGCACGAGCGAGGCCAGAGCCGCGCGGGCCTCGTCGTCCGCCACCGTCGTGACGATCGGCCTCCCCGGGGCCTCGAGGAGGACGAAGACGCCCTTCCCTTTCTTGTCCCGCTTGAGCGCGGCCCAGGCGGCCTCGAGGTCTGCCTCGACCGGCTCCGGGCGCAGGATCTCCTCGACCGCATCGGTCGGCTGGCCGGAGAGCCGCAGGGCGGCGACGAGCCCGAGCGCCACGGCCTCGCCGTGTGCGACGCGGTAGCCCGACCCGGCCTCGAGCGCGTGCGCGAACGTGTGGCCGAGGTTGAGCCAGGAGCGGCGCGCCTCCGTCTCGTAGGGATCGGAGACGACAACGCCGGCCTTGTAGGCGGCGCACGCGCGGATCATCTCCTCCTCGGGCAGCTCCCAGACAGGACGGCCGGCGAGGAGCCCGGTCTTGACCACCTCGGCCATGCCGGCACGCCGCTCCCGCTCCGGGAGCGTGGCGAGCACGACGGTGTCGATGACGACGGACTGCGGGAAGTGGAAGGCGCCGGCGAGGTTCTTGCCGTCGGCGGTGTTGATCCCGGTCTTGCCGCCGATCGCCGCGTCCACCTGGCCGGTCAAGGTCGTGGGAACGGCGATCCAGCGGACGCCGCGAAGGTAGGTCGCGGCGACGAAGCCGGCGAGGTCAGTGGTGGAGCCGCCACCGAAGGCGACTATCGTCCCGTCGCGCCGGAGTGCCAGCTCGCTCCACAGCCGCTCGACCAGCGCGAGTGACTTCGCGCTTTCACCCGGAGGAACCCGATGGACACGGGCGTCGACCGGCGGCGCGTGGAGCTCGGCCACGTGCTCGTCGACGAGGACTTCCGCAGGGCCGGGAGCGCTGACCTCGCCGCCGAGCTGGACCGCGAGCGACGCGAGGAGCACGTCGTCGGCATCCCCGGCGACAGCGTCGGCCGTCTCGGCGTAGACCTCCTGCCGGGCCGTGTGCAGCTTCCGGAACTCGCCTTCGCTCCGCGCCAGCGGGCGATCCGACCCGCGCACGCGTTCCCATGCAGCGTCGACGCCGATGTCGAGGTGCACCGTGAAAGCGTGCGCGCGCAGCCGCTCGCGGTTGAGCGGCGAGAGGACGGCGCCTCCGCCGAGCGCGATGACGGACTCGGAACCGGCGAGCGCCTCGGCGAGCGCCGCCTCCTCGAGTCGCCGGAACTCCGGCTCTCCTCGCTCGAAGAGCTCCGGAATCGGGCCGTGCCGCTCCTCGATGAGCCGGTCGAGGTCGACGAACGGCCGCGCCGTCGCCTCGCCGACGCGAGCGCCCACCGTCGACTTGCCGGCCCCCATGAAGCCGGCGAGCGCGAGGTGCTTCCCGAGGGCCCCTACCTGGGAGTCCACGGGATGCGCTCCACGTACGTGCGCCAGGCGCCGACGACGTCCGCGAGCGCATCGCCGCCGAACTTCTCCCGGGCGGCGCGCGCGAGCTCGAAGGCGACGCAGGCCTCGGCGACGACGGCCAGCGCCTCGACCGCGGCGACGTCTGAACGCTCGACGAGGGCGTTCGCCGGCTCGCCGGTCTCGAGGTCGGCGGAGCGCAGCGGCTTCATCAGCGTTGGCAGCGGCTTCATGGCCGCGCGGACGACGATCTCCTCGCCGTTCGAGACCCCTGCCTCGATCCCCCCGGCGCGGTTCGTCTCGCGGTGGTAGCCGCGCTCGTCGCGGAAGATCTCGTCGTGCGCCTCGGAGCCGCGCAGGCCGGCGAGCCCGAAGCCCTCCCCGATCTCGACGCCCTTCACCGCCTGGGTGCCCATGAGCGTCCAGGCCAGGCGGGCGTCGAGCCGCTCCTCCTTCGTCGCGTAGGAGCCGAGCCCGGGCGGGACGCCACGCGCGCGCACCTCGACGACGCCGCCGACCGTGTCGCGCTCGGCCCGCGCCTCGTCGATGCGCGCCTCGAGGTCGGGGGTGACGACGCTGCTCCCGACGTCGATTCCGATCTCCCGCAGGAGCGCCTTGGCGGCCCCTCCGGCAGCAACGATCGCCGCGGTGTGGCGTGCGCTCGCCCGCTCGAGCGCGTTCCTGACGTCCTCGTGCCCGTACTTCATGACCCCGGCGAGGTCGGCGTGGCCGGGTCGCGGCAGGGTCACCGGCTCCTTGCCCTTGCCGACCGGCTCGCCCTCGGGCGGCCAGGGGCTCATCCCCCACTCCCAGTTCGTGTGGTCGCGGTTGCGGACGACGAGCGCGAGCGGCGTCCCCAGCGTCCGCCCGTGCCGCAGGCCGGCGAGCACCTCGACCTCGTCGGTCTCGATCTGCTGCCGGGGCGAGCGGCCGTAGCCCTGCTGCCGCCGGCGCAGGTCCTCCTCGATCCTCTCCCGCTCGAGCAGGAGCCCGGCCGGCAGCCCGGTCACGATCGCGACGAGTGCCGGCCCGTGCGACTCCCCGGCCGTGGTGAGCGTCAGCGTCATGGGCGAAGACTACGAACTGACGCGCGCATCACGTCAACGGGCGCCGCTTCTCCCGTCCAGTGCTCGAACGAGAGCGCTCCCTGGCCGACGAGGACGTCGAGCCCGTCCACGACGCGGTCGCATCCCGCCTCCCGCGCCGCCGCGACGAGCGCCGTGTCTCCCCCTTCCGGCCGGTAGGCGAGGTCGACGACCTGGCGGACGCCGTCGAGGTCGATCAGCGCCTCGTCACGGAGCGGCGTGGCGTTCACGACCAGGTCCGTGTCGTCGGGCGGCGGCGGCCAGCCGTCTGCCGCCGTGACGGTGCGCCCGGGAAACAGGTTGAGGAGCCGGAGCGCCAGCGCGTGCCCTCGCTCCGGCGTGCGTGCCGCGACCCGTAGCGAGGCGCAGTCCGCGGCCACGAGTGCGGTCGCGACGGCCTGGGCTGCTCCCCCGGCCCCGAGCACGAGCACCCGTGCCCCGTCTGCCTCTACCGCGTCCGTGACCGCCTGGCCGTCGGTGCTCGAGCCGTGCACCCGGCCGTCCCGCACGACGAGGGTGTTCACGGACCCGGCGCGCTCGGCGACAGCGTCGAGCTCGTCACAGTAGGCGACGACGGCGACCTTGTGGGGGATGGTCACGTTGGCACCGCGAAACCCGAGTGCCACCAGGCCGGCGACGGCCTCCTCGAGCCGCTCGGGCTCGACGCCCAGCGCGACGTACGCCCAGTCGAGCCCGGCCGCCTCGAACGCGGCGTTCTGCATGCGGGGCGAGAGCGAGTCGCGAAGCGGATGACGGAGCAGCCCGACGAGCGTCGTCGTCCCGCTCAGAGCTCCTAACAACGCGTCCCCGCCCGGCTGTAGTCGAAGAACTCCTCCTCGCTCGCCGTGAAGAAGTGGCTCTTGCAGTCCGGCTTCCGAACGAAGTAGAGGAAGTCGACCTCGGCCGGGTGCGCGGCGGCCTGGAGCGACGCGAGCCCCGGGTTCGAGATGGGGGTGGGCGGGAGCCCCACTCGCTTGCGGGTGTTATAGGGATGGTCGGCCTCGAGCTGGCTCTGCAGGATCGCCTGCGTCGGCGGGATGTCGTACCCGTAGCGGATGGTCGCGTCGATCCCGAGCGGCATGCCCTCGCGCAGCCGGTTGTAGATGACGCCGGCGACGAGAGCGCGCTCGCGCGGGACCAGCACCTCCTCCTCGACCATCGACGCGATGATGAGGACGTCGTACGGGGTGAGGTTCTTCGAGCGCGCGTACTCGAGGTCGACGTCCGACCACTCGTGCTCGAACTTTTCCAGCTGGTCGGCGACGAGCTCCTGCGAGGTCGTGTCCTCGGTGAAGTCGTACGTCGCCGGGAAGAGGAAGCCTTCCAGGTTGGGCGGGTCGTCGTTCTTGAACCCGGCGGGCAGGTCGCGCACGTCCTCCGTCGCCGCGAGGTACGCCTTCGGGCGCAGCGACGGCGAGATCCCGCGCTCGTCCTCGGCGATCTCGTTGACGGCTGCGATGCGGCGGGCCATCTCCTTCCGCGTGAAGCCCTCGGGGAAGACGACGCGCAGGATCGGCTTGGGCGGCACCGTGTCCACGAGGCCGGTCGAGGAGTCGGACTCGGCCTCGGCCGCATCTCCCCCGCCCACGCCGAAGCCGACCACTCCCCAGGCGATGGCCGCGACGAGGGCGCCGCCGACGAGGACACCGAGGAAGGCCGCGATCCGGCTGCCGCGCCTCCTTCGGTAGTCGGACCTCACGCGGGGCGGACGCTCGCCTTCCACTGCAGGTAGCTCGTGAGCAGGTGCGCGGCCGCGACGGCGTCCTCCGCCGCCCGCGTCTCGCCGGCCCGGCGGGCCAGCGCCGTCGTGAAGCGCTCGTCGAAGCTCTCGACCGGAAGGTCGGTGGCCTCGCGCAGGCGCCCGAGGAAGCGCTCCGTCTCCTCCGCCTGCGCGCCGCGCTCACCGCGCAGGGTGACGGGCAAGCCGACGACGATCCGCTCGACGTCCTCCTCGGCGGCCAGCTCGAGAACGCGGGTGAGACCCTCGTCCGACGCCGCCCGCCGGACGACCTCGAGCGGCCGGGCGACCGTGCCGGTGGGATCGGACACCGCGACACCCGTGCGCGCGGAGCCGTAGTCGAGTGCGAGCACCTTCACGGGAGAGCGATTCTACGGCCGGAGGCTCTCAGCCCAGTGCCTCGAGCAGCGCGCGCTCGGCCTCCGCGAGCGCCTCGCCGAGCTTCTCCGGCTCCTTGCCCCCCGCGCGCGCCATGGTCGGCCGGCCGCCGCCACCCCCGCCCACGAGCGCCGCCGCCTGGCGGACCACCTGGACTGCGTCGAGCCCGCGCTCCTCGAGGGTGCGGTCGAGGCTGACGACGAGATGCACCCGGCCGTTCTCCCGCGTTCCCAGCACGACGGCTGCAGGGGCGTGCTTCTGCCGGAGGCTGTCCGAGAGCTCGAGCAGCGCGTCGGGCGTCGAGTCGGAGAGCTCCATGACGATGACTTCCACGTCGCCCGCCTTGCTCCGCCGCTCGTCGACGACGTCGGGGCCGGCCGCGACGGCCGGCGTCCGCCTCGATTCCTTCCGCGCCCGCTCGACCTCGGCGCGAAGCTCCTCCGCCTCGTGCGCGCGGCCGCGGAGGAGGGCGAACGCCTCGCCGGACGTGACTGCCTCGATCCGCCGCACCCCGGCCCCGACGGAGCTCTCGGAAAGGAGGGCGAACGGGCCGATCTCAGCCGTCGTGCGCACGTGGGTGCCGCCACACAGCTCGCGCGAGAAGCCGTCGACCTCCACGACTCGCACGACGTCCCCGTACTTCTCGCCGAAGAGCATCATCGCGCCGAGCACGCGGGCCTCGTCGATGGGCGTCAGGAAGGC
The DNA here is from genome assembly GCA_035457655.1 of Gaiellaceae bacterium. Classification (GTDB taxonomy): domain Bacteria; phylum Actinomycetota; class Thermoleophilia; order Gaiellales; family Gaiellaceae; genus JAIBJN01. Next base: position 26,417 of record DATIBF010000148.1, on the reverse strand, counting down.
GCGCACGGGCCGGTTCTCGAACACGCGCTCGTTGACGATCTCTTCGACGCGCTCACGCTCCTCCTCGGTGAGCGCCTGCGGGTGGGTGAAGTCGAAACGCAGCTTGTCGGGGCGAACCGCCGAGCCGGCCTGTCGCACGTGGTCGCCGAGCACGTCCTGGAGCGCCTTGTGAAGGAGGTGCGTGGCGGTGTGGTTCGTCATCGTCGGGAAGCGCACCTTCCACGGGACGACCGCGCGCACCCTGTCGCCGGCGGCAAAGCCCGCGCCCTCGAAGAGAAGCCCCTGGTCGTCGCCGAAGCGGTAGGCGGCGGCGAGCTCCGCCCGGGCGCCGTCCTTCTCGATCCACCCCTGGTCGCTCACCTGGCCGCCGCCCTCCGGGTAGAAGGGCGACTCGCGGAGCTTGGCGAGGAAGAGCCCGTCCTCGACCTCCTCGAGCGCCCCGATCTGCGTGAGGACATCGAGCTTCTCGTAGCCCACGAACTCCGTCTGGAATCCTGCCGAGCGGGCGAAGTCCGCCGCACGATCGACGCCGATCCCCCCGGCCACCACGCCTCGCGAGATCTCACGATGCTCCGCCATCGACCGCTGGAACTCGTCGAGGTCGACGACGAGGCCGCGCTCGCGGGCGAGCTCGGCCGTCATCTCCACCGGGAAGCCGTACGTCGCCTGGAGGTCGAAGGCGTCCTTTCCGCTGATCGCGCCCTTGGCCGCGGCGTCTTCGAAGAGCGTGAGACCGCGCGCTAGCGTCTCGCCGAACTTCGCCTCCTCGGCCGCGAGCACGCCCGCGATCGCCTCCCGCTGCTCGACCAGATCCGCGTAGACGCCGCCCATCTGCTCGACGACGACCTCGGCGAGGCGCGGGAGGAACGACCCGAGCTCGAGGTTCCTCCCGTGCACGACGGCGCGCCGGATCACCCGGCGGAGCACGTAGCCGCGGCCCTCGTTGGACGGGGCCACTCCGTCGGCGACGAGGAACGTCATCGCGCGACCGTGGTCGGCGAGAACACGGTGCGCCTTCGTCGCCACGTCGGTCTCCCCGTAGCGCGTCCCGGTCTCGGCTGCGACCCAGTCCATGATGTGCTGGAAGCCGTCCGTCTCGTAGACGGAGTGGACGCCCTGGAGCACCGTCGCGCCGCGCTCGACCCCGAGCCCCGTGTCGATGTTCTGGCTCGGGAGCGGCGTCAGCGTCCCGTCCTCGGCGAGGTCGAACTCCATGAAGACGAGGTTCCAGAACTCGAGGAAGCGGTCGCACTCGCAACCGGGCGCGCAGTCGGGCCGGTCGCAACCCTGCTCGCGGCCGCGGTCGTAGTACAGCTCGGAGCACGGCCCGCACGGTCCGGTCGGGCCCGCCTGCCAGAAGTTCTCCGATCGCGGCAGGCGCGTGATGCGGTCAGGCGGGATCCCGATGCGCTCCCAGGCCGCAACGGCGACGGCGTCCTCGCCCAGACCGAGCTCGGGATCGCCGGCGAACACGGTTGCCCACAGGCGCTCGCGGTCGAGCCGCATGTGCCCGGTGACGAACTCCCAGGCGAGGTCGGCGGCGCCGTCCTTGAAGTACTCGCCGAGCGAGAAATTGCCGAGCATCTCGAAGAAGGTCAGGTGGCGCGCAGTGAGGCCGACCTCGTCGATGTCGGTCGTCCGGAAGCACTTCTGGACGGTCGTGAGCAGCCTCGCCGGCGGCTCCTCGAGCCCGAGGAAGTACGGCTTCAGCGGCTGCATGCCGGCCGTCGTGAGCAGGACCGACGGGTCGTACGTCGCCGGCACGAGCGAGGCCGAAGGGCGCCGGAGGTGGCCCTTCGACTCGAAGAAGGAGAGAAAGCCTTCCCGGAGCTGGGCGGACGTGCGCATGCGTCGATTCTAGGCTCGGGCCTAGAAGCCGGCGGAGCTGATGCAGGCGGCCATCTTTTCTTGCGCCGCCACCTGGAGCTCTCCGGCCCGCCGCCCCTCGCGCTCCAGCGTTGCGAGGTTGCCCGCCCCCAGGGCTTGCATCGTCTTCTCCACGGCCGCATACGCCCCGCGGAGCTCCCGTAGCGCGGGCGGAAGGCAGGACGGCGCCTCGTCGTCCTCCGTAACCACGGCCAGGAGGCTGTCGACCGCGGCAACCGCCTCGGCCGAGGCGGCCTTCATGCGGGCGGCGACGTCGAGGACGCACGCCTCGGCACGGCATGCTGCGAGCTCCTGGCTGAGCCGGAGGATCTTGACGTCGCTCTCACGAAGCGCCGATGCATACTCGGCAGTCTTGCCCTCGTCGAAGCCGCACTCGCCGATCTTCTCCCCGTACGCGATCTCCAGCCTCGTCGTCTCGAGGATCGCGGCATCGGCCGCGGCCGCGTCGCCGGCGGCCGCCGCGCGGCCGGCATCACCGTACGCGTCGAGCGAGTCGCGGTAGAGGGTCGCGGCCTGCCTCAAGCAGGCGTCGTCCGTCTCGGCGATCACGGTCTCGGTGGCCGTTCGGGCCTGCGCGACGACGGAGACGATCTCGGCTCCCGCCTGTCGATAGCACTCGGGGTCTTCCGGGAAGCAGAAGTACAGCGGCTGAACAGCGCGCTGGACGTTCGCGCTGGTCGAGAGCATCACCTTCAACGTCGCGGCATCGTCCTCCGTTGGCTTGTCTTCGCCGCAAGCGACCGCGAGCAACACGAGCGCGGCTACGACGAGCAGACGGGCCACGGGCTCAGCGTACGACCTTGTGTCGGTCGCAGCAAGCTCAGGTTGCCCGCGGGCCGGAGGCGATCTCCTCCCGGACCTTCTCGAGCGCGCGGCGAATCAGGCGCGACACGTGCATCTGCGAGATGCCCACCCGCGCAGCGATCTGCGACTGTGTCAGCCCCTCCCAGAAACGAAGGTGGATGATCACCCGCTCGCGCTCGTCGAGCACGTCGAGCCCCGGCGTGAGCACGGCGCGATGCTCGCTGATCTCGTACTCGTGCTCGAGCTCGCCCAGTGACTCGAGCGGATCGAGATCGCCGTCCTCGCCCTGGCCACCGGGCGCCGAGAGCGAGACGGTCGCATATGCCTGGCCGGACTCGAGCGCCTCGAGCACCTCTTCCTCCTCCACGCCTGCGGCCTCGGCCAGCTCGGGAATGGTCGGAGAGCGTCCGAGCTCCCGGGTCAGGCTCTCGAGAAGCTGCGAGAGCCGGACGTTCAGCTCCTGCAGCCCTCGAGGGACGCGGATCGACCAGCCCTTGTCCCGGAAGTGGCGCTTGATCTCCCCGATGATGTTCGGCGTCGCATAGGTCGTCAGCTCGACCCCGCGCTCGATGTCGAAGCGGTCGATCGCCTTGATGAGCCCGATGGAGCCGACCTGGACGAGGTCCTCGAGCTGCTCCCCGCGGTTCGCGTAGCGGCGGGCCAGCGAGCGCACGAGCGGGAGGTGCCGCTCGATCAACTGCTCCCGAGCTTCGAGGTCGCCGCCCTCGTGGTAGCGGCGCAGGAGCTCACGGTCGCTCCCGACGTCCGCCGCGGTCACACCGGCTCTCGGGGCTCGGGCCTCGTCATGTGGACGCGCTTCTCGAGCCGCAGCCTGTGACGACCATCACTCTCTTCGAGAGAGATCTCCTCGACCAGCGTCGAGAGGAGCCTGGCGAGCGAGATGGTGTCGTCCGCGTCGTCGTCGAGGCCCTCGCGAAGCGCGACCGGATCGAGCGGGCCGATCTCCATGACCACGGAGTCGGAGCTGACGACGAGCAGCACGGTGACCTCGTCTCCGTCCACGTAGCGCTCGGACTCGAGCACGCTCTCGAGCGCGAGCTGGAGGTCTTCGAGGTGCTCGTACGAGAGGGCGAGGCGCGCTGCCAGCCCGCCGACGACGAGGCGCGCCACCCCGTGGTACGGCTTCGCGTGCGGAATGGACAGCGTGATGGAGTCAGCGCTCAGCGCCGGTGCCGCTCCTGCTCAGCTCGTCGGCGATCTCCTGCTCCCGCCGCTCGGCCGCTTCCCGTCCGGTCTCGTAGGCGCGGCGCGGGCTCCTGCGCGCTCGCAGCGACGCGATCCCGTGAGTGATCCCGTCGGCGAGGCCGGCGATCTTCTGCACCGGGCGCGTGATCGCGTAGGTCACCGCCCTGACCGCCGTGTCCACGCTGTCGGCGATGTCGACGGCGCTGTCGGTCACGAGATCGGCCTTGTCGAGCTGCGCGTTGACGCGCTGCAGCGTCCCCGCCGACTCGTTGATGACGGGAAGCGTCTCGCGCTCGAGGCCCTTGAGGTACGAGGTGAGCTGGCCGACCGTGCCGCCGAGTCGCACGAGGACGTACGTGAGGCCGAGCGCCACCAGAACGAGGAAGGCGCTGAGCGAGATCCAGAGCGCGTCGATGACTTCGAACGCCAGCGGCATCGGTCGGCAGCAGTGTACTCAGGTTGCGGACGCGATCAGCCCCGCGCCCACCACCACGTCGTCCTCGTAGAGAACCGCAGCCTGGCCGGTCGCCACCCCGAAGGCGGGCCGGGTGAGCGAGATCCGAAACCCACGGCCGGTCGGCTCGATCCGTGCAGGCGTCGCGGGCGAGCGATGGCGAAGCTTCGCCTCCACCTCATCGACGGGAACGAAGAGGCGTCCGGGAGCGACGTCGACCGTCGTGCGGGCGAGCGACTCACGCGGGCCGACGACGAGCGTGTTCGTCCGCGGCCGAGTCTCGAGCGCATACAGCGGCTCACCGGCCGCAACCCCGAGGCCACGGCGCTGACCCGGCGTGAAGCGCCAGAACCCGTCGTGCCGCCCGAGCTCGCGCCCCGACTCGTCCACGATCGACCCCTGGTCGGCGGCGAGGCCCTGGCGCTCCAGGAAGGCCCGGTAGTCGCCGCCGGCGAGAAAGCAGGCCTCCTGGCTCTCCGGGCGCCCCGCGGCCGCGAGGCCCGCCTGGCGCGCGCGTGTGCGCGTCTCCTCCTTCGTGCGGTCACCGAGGGGGAAGCAGAGCCGGTCGAGCCGGCGCGGGTCGAGGCGGGCGAGCATGTAGGACTGATCCTTCGCCGGATCGGCGCCCCGGGCGAGGAGGAGCCGCCCGCGGTGCTCGCGCAGGCGGGCATAGTGGCCCGTCGCCAGGCGTGCCGCCCCGACGCGGCGGGCGAACGCAAGGAGCGCCGGGAATCGGAAGCTCCCGTTGCAGCGGATGCACGGGTTCGGCGTCTCGCCCCTTGCGTAGCCGGAGACGAACTGCGCGACAACGGCCTGGCGGAACGGTTCCCGCAGATCGAGGGTGAAGTGCGGGACGCCAAGGGCATGGCACGCCTCCCTCGCGGCAAGGACGGCGGCGGGCGAGCAGCACGCGCGTTCGCCGTCCGGCCCGGCCGGGTCCGTCCAGAGCCGGAGCGTGACCCCCACCGCCTCCAGCCCGGCGGCCTGCGTCTCGAGCAGTGCCATCGCGCTGTCGACGCCCCCGCTCATGGCCACGGCGACGCGCCCGGGCTCGGCCCGCGCGCGGACGGCTGGGCCGAGCGCGTCGTGGAGCGCGTCGAGCGCCAGCGTCGGACCGTGAACGGCTCCGGCCTCGAGCAGCGTCAGCCCGCGTACCGCACGGCAGAGCCCGGCCGCTCCCGTGCCTTCGCCGCGAGCGTCGACGATCCGCCCGCGGTCGACCGTGAGGACGACCCAGGCGACATCGTCGCCTCGCGCGGTGTTCCCGATCAGCTCTGCAGCAGGCATGAAAGTAAGAGTGCTCCACCCCGCCGATGAAGCCTCGTGCGTGAGGAACCTGGCGTGCCAGGTGGGTGCCCTGCCGACCCGGAGGCCGGACCCGGGCTCCCTCTCAGTAGGTGTTGGTTCTACATGTGCGCACGTTGCCACGCACGGAGTCGAGCACTGCGCCCACTCTAGCGCAGGTGGGCGGCTGCCTTGGCCGGCTTTCCACAGGAAGTCCCCCGCAGCCACGTCCGGGCCTGTCCCCTGGACGCGGCCGGCGTAGACCCGTGCGCGGCCGAGGACCGCGTGCCGCGTGCCATTCTCAAGCGCTCGGGCCACGTCCGGAGCCTGACCCCGGACGTGGCTATCGAAGACGATCGGTCTTCCCGGGTGCTGTGGAGACGTGCGGCTACTCGGCGAAGCGCCAGCGCACCGTGGCTTCGCCCGCGACTCCGAGCTGCTGCGCCAGCGCCGGCGAGAGCGCGAACGCGTCGCCCTCCCCGACCGGGCCCCGCTCCACGACGTCCGCCTCCGCCTGGCGGCCCTGGAGCTCCAGCACGAGCTTCGCGCCGCACGGCAGGACGGGATGGGCGATGCCGACGGTCTGCGCGGTCACGGTCACGCCGCAGGCCGTGGGCTCGGCCACAGGCTCGAACACCTCGACCGTGGCCGTCTTCCACTCGACGCCCGCCGCCGGTGGCGGCGGCGCGGCCTCGGAGTCGTCGTCGAGCCGGCTCAAGGCGATCGCGCCGAGCGCGCCCACCAGAGCCACGCCGGCGAGGGCCGCCTGCCGTCGCGCGAGCGCTGCGTTCATCACCCTGCGTGATCGAGCAGCTCGCCGAACGACTCCCTGACAAGGCCGTCGAACTCGATGGGAAGCGAGCCGTCGGGCGAGACGAACTGCCGCAGGTGGACGAAGAGGAACGACCACTCCTCGTAGCGGAGCGGATCGCGCTGGGCCTCGTCGCGCGCCCGATGTTCTAGATCCCACAGGTTCCACCGCCGCGGCTGCGCAGTCACGCGCGTGCGCAGGTCGATGACGTCGCGCGGGCGGGCCGGTTGCGGCGGCGTAGCGGCCGCCGGACGCGGCCCCGAAGCGGGCGGTGTCGGGACGAGCCGAACGGTGGGCCGCCGCGGCTCCGGCCGGGCCTCCTGCTCCGGCTCCAGCCCCGGCTGTGGCGGAGCTGGCTCCGAAGGAGCGGCCGCCGCCTCGACCCCAGGCGAGGCTTCGGCCTCCTCCGCTTCCTCGGGTTTCGCATGCGCTGGCTCGGGCTCGGGAACGGCAAGCGGCGGGGGAAGGACGGGGATGGCGACCTCTCCGTTCGAAACGTCCGCGGACTCGGCGGCGGGACGTCCTGGGTTCCGGCGCCACCAGAGCCACTCCACGATCCACGCCACGAGCAGGGCGACCGCCATCACGACGACGACGAGGAGCGGACGGAGCTCGGCCAGCCAGAGGGCGAGCCCTACCGACAGGAGGAAGCCCGCGAGCGCGAGGAGGCGGAAGATCGAGCGCCTGTCAGGCACGCTCCGGCGCCGGCGCTCCGTCTAGGACGGAGCCGGGCGATCGTCCTCGCGTGGTCCCCCGTCCTCGGCGGGCTCGTCGGCAACCTCGGCCTCGGGCGCAGGCGCCGGCTCGTCGTGCAGCTCGACCTCGGGCTCGTCCTCGTCGGCCTCGACCGCCGCGCTCGCAGGCGGCTCGGAGGATTGCGGGCCCCGCCGGGCTTCCACCGTCGCCTCGGCGGCCTTGACGATCGCGTCCACCGCCTCGTGGATTGCCGCGTCACCGTGGCCGGCCGCAGAGAGGAGCTGCTCCGCGCCCATGCGCGCGCGCTGGACGATGAGCTCGGCCTGAGCTCGCGCCCAGTCAAGGATCTGCTCGACTTCGGCGCGGGCGGAGTTCGTCAGCTCGGTGGCCTGGTGGCGGGACTGCTCGGTGAGCCGGTTGCCGCGCGCCTCCGCCTCGCGCAGCTCTGCCGTGGCGTCGCGGTTCGACTTCGTGAGGATCTCGCGGGACTCCTTGCGAGCCGCGCTCAGGATCTCCGTGCGCTGGCGCTCGGTCTCCTGGCGGATGCGGGCGATCTCGGCCTCCTGCTGCTGGAGCTCCATCTGCTTCTCGCGGATCTCCTGCTCGGCGCGGCTCACCTGCTTCACCGCCGCGTCCTGGGCGTCGCGCTCGATCGTGTCGGCGAACTCGGCAGCGGCCCTGACGATATGGAGCGCGTCCATGCGAACCGCGTGGCCGGACGGCTCGGTGATCGCGCTCTTGGGCGCCGCCTGGAACACGCGCAGGTTCGCCTGCAGCGACGTGACGTGCCGCCGGAAGGCGTCGAACGCCTCCTGGACCTTGGCGCGGTCGTAGCCGTCGACGGAGCTCGGCAGGTCCTCGAGCCTCGGCAGCGGCGTAAGGCCCGGCTGGGCCCTCCCCGGTTCTTGCGTGGACATGTTCGCTACGCCTCCCCTCCGCGTTCCGAGCGCGGACTCGACACAAGTATGCCCTTCCTCATCGGCTGGATCGCAAGGATTCCTTTAGGGAGCGCTTATTCCGGCCGCGCACCCAGCTCAATTCCAAGCTCTGCGAGGAGTTCCTCCTCCACCTCCGAAGGCGCGCCGCTCATCGGGTCGACGCCGGCCTGGTTCTTGGGGAACGCGATCATGTCGCGAAGGTTCGGCTCGCGCCCGAGCGCCATCAGCATGCGCTCGATGCCGAAGGCGATCCCGCCGTGCGGCGGCGCGCCCATCGCGAGGGCGTCGAGCAGGAAGCCGAACTTCCGGCGCTGCTCGTCCTCACTCAGCTGCAGCGCCGCAAAGACCTGCGCCTGGAGCCCCTGCTCGTGGATCCGGAAAGAGCCGCCGCCAATCTCGATGCCGTTGACCACGAGGTCGTACGCGAGCGCGGTCGCGGCGCCCGGGTCGGTTGCGACGAGCTCCTCGGAGCCGGGCGCGGGGCGCGTGAACGGATGGTGTACCGCCTTCCAGCGCTCGAGCTCGTCGTCCCACTCGAACATGGGGAAGTCGGTGATCCAGACGAAGCGCCACGCGTCCTCGTCGATCAACTCGAGTACGCGCCCCAAGTGGAGGCGGAGCACGCCGAGCACGCGCGCCGCGAGCGCCGGCTCGTCGGCCGCGAAGAGCACCGTCGATCCCGGGGCGGAGGCGAAGAGGGCAAGCTCCTCCTCGGAGAGAAACTTGGCGATCGGCGAGCGGACCTCACCGTCCTCCGCATACACCAGGTACGCAAGGCCCTTCGCCCCCCACTCCTTGGCGATGGCCTCGAGCCGCTCCAGCTCCGCGCGAGAGAACGCCTGCGGAACGCGAATGAACCGCACCGCCGCGGCGTTGGCGAACACCCCGAACTGCGACCCGCGCGTGGCCTCGGTCGCGTCCTCGATCTCGAGCCCGAAACGGAGATCCGGCTTGTCGCTCCCGTAGCGCTCCCTGGCCTCCTCGTGGGTGAGCCGTGGAAACGGTGTGTCGATCTCGTCGCCGATACCTTCGCGCCACACCGCCGCGCACATCCGCTCCATGAGCATGAACAGGTACTCCCGGTCCGGAAAGGCCATCTCGAGGTCGAGCTGGGTGATCTCCTGGACCCGGTCGGCTCTCAGATCCTCGTCCCGAAAGCAGATCGCGATCTGGTAGTAGCGGTCGAAGCCGCCGATGACGAGCAGTTGCTTGAGGATCTGCGGCGACTGTGGCAGCGCGAAGAAGCGCCCCGGCTGGAGGCGGCTCGGAACGATGAAGTCGCGCGCGCCCTCCGGCGTGGGCTTGAAGAGGATCGGCGTCTGGATGTCGAGGAAGCCGTCCGCCTCCATCTCTCGCCGGATGGTCGAGACCAGGGTCGCCCGAAGCCGAAGGTTGCGCTGCATTCGCTCCCGCCGCAGGTCGAGCCACCGGTAGCGCAGGCGCAGCGTCTCGTCCACGCCCTCCTCGTCCAGCTGGAACGGCAGCGGCGTCGAGGGCGACACGATCTCGAGCGCGTCGACCTGGAGCTCCACCTCGCCCGTGGGCAGCTCCGGGTTGACGTTCTCGGGCGCACGCCGGACGACTTCTCCCTCCGCGCGAAGGACGAACTCGTTGCGGACGTGATGAGCGACCTCGGCCGCTGCGGCCGCCCGTTCCGGGTTGATCACGAGTTGGCAGAGGCCGCTCGCGTCCCGCAGGTCGACGAAGACAAGGCCGCCGTGGTCGCGCCGCGTGTCGGCCCAGCCGGCGAGCGTCAACCGCCGCCCGACGTGGTCGGGCCCGACCTCGCCGCACATCAGATCGCGCCAGGTCATCCGATCGTCACGCTTCCGGCACATCCTGCGCGCCACGCGCGCGCCTTTTCCCGTTAGGCTCGGAAGCGGGTGGTGGGCTGGGGTGCCCCAAGACGACGGAGGCGATCTCGCTCACCGGGAACGGCTCCCCAACGTCCCTGCCCTCCGAGCGGATGATCGCCGAATCGTCGCTCACGACGACCACGAGTCGGGCCCCCGTGCGGCCGGCCTGGGTCATCTGACCCTTGACGGATCGCCCGGCGTAGTCGGTGTCGGCCCGCAGTCCGGCACGTCGAAGCTCGGCGAGCTGCGCAAGCACCGCGGACCGGTCTGCCGGCTCGTCGCAGACGACGAAGACGTCCAACGCCGTCCGCTCTCCCTTGCCGGCAAGGGACATGGCCATCCGTTCGACGCCCGCGGCCCAGCCGATCCCGGGCGTGGGCGCGCCGCCGATCTCCTCGATCAGGTAGTCGTACCTGCCGCCCGCACAGATCGACGACTGCGCGGCGTCCAGGTCCTCGTTCACGAACTCGAATACCGTCCGCGTGTAGTAGTCGAGCCCGCGCACGAGCGTCGGCACGAGCCGATACTGGATGCCGTACGCGCCCAGGAAGGCCTGCACCTCGGCGAAGTGACTGCGACACGCCGCGCACAGCGAGTCGCCGATGGTCGGCGCGGCGGCGAGAACGCGCCGCACAGCCTCGTCCTTCGTGTCGAACACGCGTAGTGGGCTCACCTCCGTGCGTCGGAGCGTGTCCTCGTCGAGGTCTCCTCGGTGCTCGGCGAGGAAGGCCGTCAGGCGCTCGACGTAGGCGGGCCGACACTCGCGGTCGCCGATCGAGTTGACCTCGAGGCGCGTGTGCCGGACGCCCGCGCGCCGCTCGATCTCGGTGAAGACCTGGATCAGCTCGGCGTCCACCGCCGGATCGTCGGAGCCCATCGCCTCGAAGCCGATCTGCCAGAACTCGCGATAGCGCCCCTTCTGCGGCGCCGCGTAGCGATACATCGGTCCGACGTAGTACGTCTTGACCGGCTGCGGCTCCCGGTGGAGCCCGTGCTGGACGTACGCGCGCGCGACCGGCGCCGTGCCCTCCGGCCGCAGCGTGAGCGAGCGGCCGCTCCGGTCCTCGAACGTGTACATCTCCTTCTGAACGACGTCCGAGCCCTCGCCCGAGGTCCTCGCGAACAGCTCGGTGTCCTCGAAGGTCGGCGTGACGATGAGGCCGTAGCCGTAGTCCGCGGCCGTCGACCTGGCCGCGTCGAGGACGGCCAGCCGCCTGGGCTGGCCTGCAGGCAGGACGTCCTGCGTGCCGCGCGGCGCCTGGATCGTCACGATTTCGCGGTCCGGACGTCGACCAGGAACGGGTTCGTGGCCAGCTCGCGTCCGAGCGTCGTCGCGGGGCCGTGTCCCGGGTAGACGATCGTCTCCGGAGGGAGGCGCTCCACCAGCATGCGGATCGACGCGAGCAACGCCTCCCAGCTCGCGCCGGGCCGATCGTAGCGGCCGACCGAGCCGGCGAAGAGAACGTCGCCGGAGAAGAGACAGCCGTTCGCCGCGAACGCAAGGTGGCCGGCCGTGTGGCCGGGGACTCGGAAGGTCTGGAGCTCGATGCCGGCGAGATCCAGGCGCTCGTCGCCTCGCAACGCAACCTCCGGGGTGTGCGCGCGGATCGTGACGTCGATCCCCGGGGGCAACGAGTCGCCGGGTCGCTCCAGGGACTCCTGTTCTGCCGCCGGCATGTACACAGGTGCCTCGGTGGCCTCGGCGAGCTCGGCGACGCCCGCGATGTGGTCGAGGTCTCCGTGGGTGACCAGGATCGCCACGCACCGAGCGCCGGCGAGCGCACCTACGATCCTCTCCGACTCGCCCGGCCAGCCGGGATCGACGACGACCGCCTCTGCGGCGCCCGGCACCCGGACGACGTAGCAATTTGACTGGTACGCGCCCAGCGGGAGCTGCTCGACCTCGAGGGGCATCGGGGGATGAGTCTACTGTCGTCCCCGGCCCGTCCCGCGCCTGCCACGCCGCTGTCGCGGGCACTAGACTGCGGGTCGCATGGAGACCTGGAGGCTCCCAGAGATCGAGACGCCGGGCGGGAGTCGGTCCCCCGTCGTCCTTCGCAGCCAGGACGAGGCGCGGGCGGTCCTCGTTGGTCTCGACCCGGGCCAGGAGCTCGGTGACCACCAGGTAAAGGAACATGCCTGGATCGTCGTCGTCGAGGGCACCGCCACCTTCCGAGCGGGCCCCGAGACGGTCGAGGCGCCCGCCGGCACGCTCGCTCGTTTCGAGCCGGACGAGCGGCACTCCGTCGGAACCGAATCCGGCGCCAAGCTCCTCCTCCTCCTCGCCCCCTGGCCGGGACCGGGCCACTACCGGGGCGAGGAGAAAGCCCGGGGCCTCGTGTAGGGCCCCTAACGTGCGCGCTTCGCGGCGCGCTCCTTCTCGTACCGGCGCCAGAGCATGCGGTAGACGATCCCGTCCACCAGGTAGCTCAAGGGCATGAAGAAGGCCAGCAGGAGCGCGACGTTGACGACCAGCCCGGCGACGCCGAGGTCGTCGGCGGTGAAGTAGACGAACAGCGCGATCAGGGGCGCGAAGATCGCCGTCCTCCGCAGGACCCGCTGGAGCGACGGCTTCTGGATCGGCCGCCCCTGACGGTCGAGCGGCCCGACCGGCGCCTTCGCCGGCTGCCCGTTCTTCGGCGTGCCGACGTCGGCCGCTCGCGGGCTCTCGATGACCTCCTCGCCCTCGTCGGTCTCGAGCACGTACTCGTACTCGTGCCGCTGAAGCTTCTCCCGCCGGCGCCGCTGCTTCTTGCTCGCCACGCTAGGCAACCTCGATCAGGACGCCGATGAGGACGACAGCGCCGATGAGGCCGGCGGCCGCCATGAACGCGCCCGGGTTCCAGACCAGGTCATTGTCCTGCCGGTAGCGCGACTTCCTCGCAGAGCCGTGACCCGGGCCGTCGGCGGCTTCCGCGGCGGGCCGTGACCGCGGTCGGCCGGCGGTCAGGCTCAACGCGATTGCCACACCGGCCAGCCCGGCTGCGACGAAGGCGAGCGGTATCCACCAGCTCACCGGCTCAGCGCTCCCATGCGACTTCTCCCTCCTTGACGACGAGAGCCACGTGCTCTCCTCCCAGATGGTAGGCGAGGTAGCGCCAGTCCGAGGCGTCCAGCAACACCAGGTCGGCGTCGTAGCCGGGCGCAACGCGACCGATGCGGTCACCGCGGCCGAGCACGTGGGCGGCGTTGACGGTGCAGGCGGCGAGCGCCTCCGCTGGTGCCAGGCCGAGCTGGGTGCAGGCAAGGCTCATCACGACGGGAAGGCTCTCGCAGAAGGCGCTCCCTGGATTGAAGTCGGTCGCGAGCACGACGACCGCCCCCGCGTCGACAAGAGCGCGGCCGGGAGGCATCGGCCGGCCCAGCATGAGGGCCGCGACGGGCAGGAGCACCGCCGCGACGTCCGACTCCGCCAGGGCCCGTGCCCCGTCGGGGCCCGTCGCTTCCAGGTGGTCGACGCTGCGAGCGTTCAGCTCGAGGGCGAGTTGGAGGCCGCCGGCCTCCGTGAACTGGTCGGCGTGCAGCCGAAGCGCCAGGCCCGCCTCACGGCAGGCGACGAGATATCGACGCGCCTGCTCGACGTCGAACGCTCCCTGCTCGACGAACACGTCTCCAGCCTCGGCGAGCGACGCGGCTCCCGGCAGGACCTCCTCGAGAACGAAGTCGAGGTAGGCGTCGCCGTCCGAGAACTCCGGCGGGACCGCATGAGCACCCAGAAAGGTCGGCACGGCCCCCGCCGTGGCGATCGCACGAAGCTGGGCGAGCTCGGTCTCGCGGTCCAGGCCGTAGCCCGACTTCGCCTCGAACGTCGTGGTGCCGTGCGCGAGCATCCACGCGCGATGCCGCTCCACCGCGTTGGCGAGTGCCGGCTCCCCCACCGCCCGGGTGGCGCGGACCGTCGCCAGGATGCCTCCGCCCGCGGCGTGCAGCTCCTCGTAGGAGGCGCCGAGGGCGCGCAGCTCGAACTCGCCGGCGCGATCGCCCGCGAAGCAGGCGTGCGTGTGGCAGTCGACGAGGCCGGGAACGACCACCCGCCCACTGCCGTCCAGGTCGACCAGCTCGCTGGGAAGCGTCGCCCGGTCGAGAGCACTCATCGGACCCAGCGAGCGGATGCGCCCGTCGTCGCAGAGCACGTAACCGTTCTCGACGATGCCGACCTCACCCAGCGCTCGACCGCGCAAAGGAGAAGGGCCGGCAGGCGAGACGATCTGTGCGAGGTCGCGAATCAGCAGCGCCGGCATGGCGCCGCGTCAGGCCTCACGGCTGGGCAGGCGAAGGCCATGCTCGCCGGCCGCCTCGAGCGCTTCGTCGTAGCCGGCATCCGCATGGCGCATCACGCCGGTGCCGGGGTCCGTCGTGAGGACGCGCTGGAGGCGCTCGGCTGCGTCGTCTGTCCCGTCGGCGACGACGACCATCCCGGCGTGGATGGAGTTGCCGATCCCGACTCCGCCGCCGTGATGGACGCTCACCCACGTCGCACCGGCGGCCGTGTTCAGTAGGGCGTTCAGGATCGGCCAGTCCGCGATGGCGTCGGAGCCGTCGCGCATCGCCTCGGTCTCGCGGTACGGCGAGGCAACCGACCCAGAGTCAAGGTGATCTCGCCCGATGACGACGGGTGCTGACACGGTGCCGTCGCGCACGAGCTCGTTGATCGCAAGCCCCGCCTTCGCCCGGTCGCCGTAGCCGAGCCAGCAGATGCGAGCCGGAAGCCCCTGGAAGGCCACGCGCTCGGGCGCGAGCTCAAGCCAGCGCTGCAGGAGACGATCTTCCGGGAAGAGCCCTCGCAGCGCCCCGTCGATCGCCGCGATATCCCTCGCATCTCCAGACAGCACGGCCCAGCGGAAGGGACCGACGCCGCGACAGAAGAGCGGCCGGATATAGGCCGGGACGAAGCCCGGGTATGTGAAAGCGTCCTCGACTCCGGCCTGTTCCGCCTCCCCTCGCAGGTTGTTGCCGTAGTCGAAAACATAGCTCCCGGCTCGGACGAACTCGAGCAGTCCGCGGACGTGATCCGCGATCGACTCGGAGGCACGTCGAAGGTACTCCTCCGGGTCACTCCCGCGCAGCTCGGCGGCAGCTTCGACCGTGAGTCCGATCGGCACGTAGCCGTTCAAGGGATCGTGAGCGGCAGTCTGATCGGTGACGAGGTCGAAGCGCACGCCTCGCCGCGCCAGCTCCGGGACGATCTCTGCAGCGTTGCCGAGCAGGCCCACGGAGAGCGCCCTGCCATCGCCCGCCGCCGTCTGCACCCGGGCGAGGGCATCGTCGAGGGAGGCAGTCGCCTCGTCGAGGTAGCGGCTCTCGAGGCGCCGCTCGATCCGGGTCGGATCGACCTCGACGCAGAGGGCCGCCGCACCGGCCATCGTCGCCCCGAGGGGCTGGGCGCCTCCCATGCCGCCGAGCCCGGCGGTCAAGATCGTCCTCCCCGTCAGGTCGGACGAGCCGAAATGCGTCTCGCCCGCGGCCGCGAACGTCTGGTACGTCCCCTGCAGGATTCCCTGAGTGCCGATGTAGATCCAGCTGCCGGCCGTCATCTGCCCGAACATCGTCAGGCCTTCTGCCTCGAGCCTTCGGAACTCGTCCCAGGTCGCCCATCGCGGCACCAGCAGGGAGTTGGCGATAAGGACTCGCGGCGCGCCCGGGTGCGTCGTGAAGATGCCGACCGGCTTCCCGCTCTGGACGAGGAGCGTCTCGTCGCCGTCCAGCTCGAGCAGCGAGCCGACGATCGCCCTGAGAGCAGCGTGATCCCGTGCCGCCTTCCCGGAGCCGCCGTAGACGACCAGGCGCTCGGGGTGCTCGGCCACCTCGCGGTCGAGGTTGTTGAGGAGCATTCGCAGCGGCGCTTCGGTCTGCCAGGAGCGCGCGTTCAGCGTCGTCCCGCGAGGCGCGCGGATCGACGTGAGGTCGCCGCAGAGCTCCTCGACCCGGGCGTCGCTCGCTACGGCCCCGCTCACTCGAGCTCCCCGATCGCGTGCTCGACGGCCGCGACGAGCTCGCCGCTCCGAATCGCGCCCGCGACCGCCTCGATGTCGGCCGAGAGCGGCCGATCCTCGACGACGGTCGGCGAGAGCGCGCGGACGAAGTCGTGGGCGGCCCTCACGCCGGCACCCGGCTCGAGCGGGGCGAGGAACTCGACCCCCTGGGCTCCTGCGAGCAACTCGATCGCCACGGCCGCCTCTGCGTTCGCCAGCACCTGCAGGCACTTGAGGCCCGAGGCGTTGCCCATCGAGACGTGATCCTCCTGCCCCGCGCTGGTCGGGATCGAGTCGACGCCGGCCGGATGGCAGAGCACCTTGTTCTCGCTGACGAGCGAGGCGGCAACGTACTGCGGAATCATGAACCCCGAGTTGAGCCCGCCGTCGTGGGTGAGGAACGCGGGCAGGCCGTCCGAAAGCGACGGATTGGTGAGCCGCTCGACCCTCCGCTCGGAGATGGAAGCGAGCTCGGCGAGCGCCATCGCGGCCGCATCCAGCGCGAAAGCGAGCGGCTGGCCGTGGAAGTTGCCGTTCGACACGAGCTCGTCGAGCTCTACGAAGACGAGCGGGTTGTCGGTGGCCGCGTTCAGCTCGACGGTGACCGTCGTCTCCGCGTACGCGAGCAGGTCTCGGCTCGCCCCATGTACCTGCGGGGCGCACCGCAGCGAGTAGGCGTCCTGGACCTTGTCGCACCAGCGGTGGGCCTCGAGGATCGCCGACCCCTCGAGCAGACGGTGGACGTTCGCCGCCGACGCGCGCTGACCCTCCAGGGGTCGAAGCGCGTGGATCTGCGGAAGGAAGCTCGTGCGCGAGCCCTGCAGTGCCTCGAGCGAGAGCGCACAGGCAACGTCTGCCGCCTTGGCCAGGCGCCGGCCGCGGACCAAGGCAAGCGCCCCCGCGGCGGCCATGAACTGGGTTCCGTTGATGAGGGAGAGGCCCTCCTTGGCCTGCAGCTCGACCGGCTCGAGCCCAACGCGGGCGAGCGCCTCGGCGCCCGGGAGCACCTCGCCGTCGATCGTCGCCCAGCCCTCTCCGACGAGAGGGAGCGCGAGGTGGGCGAGCGGAGCCAGGTCTCCCGACGCGCCGACCGAGCCGCGGCTGGGAACGACGGGCGTCAGCCCCCTGTTGAGACATTCGAGAAGCAGCTCCACGGTTTCGGGACGCGCGCCCGAATATCCCTTGGCGAGTGTGTTCGCACGCAAGAGCATCGCCGCCCTGACGATCTCCCGGGGGTAGGGGTCGCCGACGCCGCAGGCATGACTTCTGAGCAGCCGGAGCTGGAGCTCGTCGGCCAGCTCGCTGGGAATCGTCTTGGAGACGAAGCGGCCGAATCCGGTGTTGATCCCGTACGTGTGCTCGCCTGTGCCCGAGCCCGTGACCCGCTCGACGAGCGCCCGGGCGGCCCGAAGCTTCTCCCGGCCCTCCTCGGCGAGCTCGGCGTCGACCCCGTCGACCGCGACCGCCCAGACATCCGCCAGGGTGAGGTCGTCACCCGTCAGCGGCACTGCGATCCTGAGCGCCATCGCAGCAAGTCTAGTGAGCGCCGTCGGTCTGGCACAGACGCCGCCCGACGCCGCCCGACGCCGCCCGCCGACGCTACAGGCACTCGACGGCGAAGAAGCGGAGCGCGGCCGACGCGGGAGGCCCCGAGATCTGCCCGACCGCCTCGAACGGAAGCGGCTCGCGCCCCGTGACCTCGCCGCCCTCGCCGGTCGACTGCACGCTCCTCCAGACCGTCTCGCCGACGAGGGCGCCGCCGTCGCCGAAGAACCACGCGCGCACGCGTACGAGGCCGACCGGGCAGTCGACGCCGCCGAGGTATCGCAGCTCGCCGACCACGGAGGCGATGCCGAAGTCAGGGACGATCGACGGGTTCCCCAGCTCGAAGATCCCGTCCCACGGACCGTAGTCGACCTCGATCGCCCCGGGCGCGGGGCCTGGGGGAACCGCACCGCCGCCCTTTCGCGGCGCCGTCGCGCTGCCGGGGGCGGTCGCGGAGCCGGCGCCGCTCGTCGGCGCGGCTGGCGCCGTCTCCCCGCCGGTGGCGCCGGTCGCAGGGTCGGCGGTAGAGGTCGTCGACCCCTGCACCCCGGTCGCGTCGGGGTCGCCTGAGCCGTCCGCGAGCGCGGAGACGATGCCGAAACCGGCCAGAAAGAAGGCAGGGACGAGCGCGACGACCGTCCAGCGGGAGCGCAGCCAGCTCATCCCTCCCTCCCCGTCGCCGTCCCGAGCGCCCCCACCGGAGGCCGCCTCAGAACAACCTAGCTCGCCTCCGCCCAGGGACCGACGCCGCCGACGCGCTGGACGGCGATTCGAAGCCGGAAGCCGGGGGGCGGGTCTGGCATCGGCGGGAATACGACCTCGGGCCCGAGGTAGGTGTGCGCGAGGCGCTGCAGAAGCTCGGGGGCGCCGCCTTCCTCGATCGTGGCGCGGCCGTGGACGACCACGTACTCCCGGAGCCCGAACGGGTTGGTCTCGGCGGTCTCGACGGAGAGCGTGACGCGCGGGTCCCGGCGAATGTTCCGAAGCTTCTGCTGTTCGCGGAGGTGCGCCGAGACGATGTCGTCGCCCTCGAGGCCCACCCAGACGACGGAGACCTGCGGGCTCCCGTCAGGGTTGAGCGTCACGAGGTGTGCGAGGGCGTTGGACTCGAGTACGGCCCGCGCGCTCTCCGGAAGGACGCTCATGCCCCCACAACTCTATCCTCGAGCAGGCGGAGCTCCAGCACCCGTGAGGTGTCGAAGCCGTCGATCCGGAGCAGCTCGCCGGCGGCCTCGACTGCCGGCCCGGCCGGCATGAGCCCCACCAGCTCGGAGCCGGCGACCTCGATGCCGCGCTCCTCCGCCTCGGCCGCGATGCGTCCCACGATCTCGTGCAGGCGCGCGGCCTGCCAGTCGGTGACGTTCATGCTGACCTGGACGAGTCCGGCACGCGGCAGGTCGAGCCCGAGCGCGCGGACGCCGGGAAAGCCCCCGTCGCGCTCCCGCACCAGCGCGGCGATCTGGCGTGCGGCCCGGACATCGTCGGACCGGAGGTTGACGTTGAAGGCGACGAGCGGCATCCGGACGCCCACCAGCACGCCTCCGGCCGTCGGATGGAGCCGGTCGGGCCCGCGGTCGGGCGAGAGCTCTCCGGCGTCGATCCGGCGCTGGAGCTCTTCGGTGCCGCCACGCCGGAAGAACGCCGGTTCGCGCTCGTCGTCGGTGAGACGACCGTAGAGAAACACGGGGAGGCCGAGCTCGGAGCCCACGCGCTCGGCGAGCGCGAGCGCCGCCTCCCGAGCCGCCGGCTCGGCGGCGGGGTCGAGTGGAACGAGCGGTACGACGTCGGCCGCCCCGATCCGCGGGTGCGCCCCCTCGTGCTCCCGGAGGTCGATCCGCTCGGCCGCGGCGCCGATGCCGGCGAGCAGCGTCTCGACGAGCTCCTCCTCGCTTCCCACCAACGTGAAGACCGAGCGATGGTGATCCCAGTCGCTGTGGACGTCCAGCAGACGAGCCGGTGTCGAGAAGGCGTCCCGCAGGGTCACCAGCGTGGCCGCGTCGCGCCCTTCGGAGACGTTGGGAACGGACTCGAGCGGGAGCGGCATCGTCGGAGCTTACGAAAGCGTGGCGGGACGCGGAATGGCCGGAACTACACTCGACGTTGAGGTCTCTGGTGGCGGAATCGCACCCCTATCTGCGCACGTTCATCCGGCTGCTCGGCTTTCTGCGGCCGTATCGCTGGTCGCTGGCCGTGTCGATCGTGCTCGCAGTCGCCTCTCAGGCGGCGGCGGTCGCGATCGCCTTCCTCACCGGCGATGCGCTCGAGGGCGCGGTGGAGGCGCAGAGCCGGAGCCAGCTCTGGACCATCGCGATCACCATCCTCCTCGTCGGCGCCGCCCGGGCGCTCTTCATGGCGGGGCGGCGGCTCATCTCCGGCCGGCAGGCCCTGGGCGTCGAGTACGACATGCGCGACGAGATCTACGCGAAGCTCTTGCGTCTCTCCTTCGGTTTCTACGACCGGCACCAGACCGGCCAGCTCATGTCGCGGGCCACGGTCGACCTCCAGTCCGTCCGTTTCTTCCTCGGCTACGGGCTCATCTTCTTCTTCCAGCACGCGCTGACGGTCGTCGGGGTGACGATCGTCCTCTTCGTCGTCGAGTGGAAACTGGCCCTCGCCGCGACGGCCTTCACGCCCGTACTCGTCCTCCTCGCCTACCGCTACTCGCGGGTCTCGCATCCTGTCCTTCGCGACGTGCAGCAGCGGATGGCCGACGTGGCGACCGTGGCCGAGGAGAACATCGTCGGCGTCCACGTCGTCAAGGCGTTCGCCCAGGAGGAGAACGAGGCCGCGAAGTTCGGCGAGAGGACGGAGAGCCTGTTCCGGCGCTCGATCGACGCCAACCGGCAGCGTGCCCTCTACGTTCCACTCCTCTCCTTCCTGCCGCTGATCGCCCAGGCGACCGTGCTCCTCTACGGAGGCCGGATGGTGGCGAACGGCGAGCTCGCGCTCAACTCGTTCTTCGCTTTCAACGTCCTCGTCCTGATGCTCGTGATGCCGTTGCGGATGCTCGGCATGTGGATCGGTCAGGCGCAGCGCGCGACCGCCTCGGGCGAGCGGATCTTCGAGGTCATCGACGAGACCGAGGACGTCACGGAGGCCAGAGCAGCTCGCGAGCTTCCGCCGGGCGAGGGTCGGATCACGTTCGAGGGGGCCGCCTTCGCATACTCGCTCGGGCGGCCGGTCCTCGAGGAGATCGACCTCGACATCGCGCCAGGGAGCACGATCGCGCTCATCGGCCAGACAGGATCGGGAAAGACGACGCTCGCCTCGCTCGTGCCGCGGTTCTACGACGTCACGGCCGGCCGGGTCGCCATCGACGGCGCCGATGTCCGCGACCTCAAGCTGCCGTCGCTGCGCCGCGCAATCGGCATTGTCGCGCAGGATCCGTTCCTCTTCTCGGCCACGATCCGCGAGAACATCACCTTCGGCGCCCCCGACGCGACCGACGAAGATGTCGTTCGGGCAGCCCGACTCGCGCAGGCGCACGAGTTCATCGAGGAGCTTCACGACGGGTACGACACGACGATCGGCGAGCGTGGGATCACCCTCTCCGGGGGCCAACGCCAGCGGATCGCCATCGCCCGCGCGCTGATCCTCGACCCGCGGATCCTCATCCTCGACGACGCGACCGCGTCCGTCGACGCCACCACCGAGGCTCGCATCCGTCTCGGGCTCCGTGAGGCCATGAAGGGCCGAACGACGCTGATCGTTGCGCATCGGCTCTCGACGATCGCGCTCGCCGACGAGCTCGTCGTCCTCGACCACGGCCAGGTCGTCGCTCGCGGGACGCAGGCCGAGCTCCTGGAAGGGAGCGCCGTGTTCCGGGAGATCTACGAGCACGGGCTGCTCGAGCGGGAGTTCGCCGAGCGCGTGGAGGCCGCTGGGGCATGACGCCGCCGATGGAGACGCGGGCGACCGGACCGGTGACGCGGGCCGCCGTGTGCCAGCAGGCGCCGGGCGCCGCGCGCATGGCGGCGTCCGTTGCGGGGCGCGCGGGGAGACGCAGAACGAAACCGCACGCAGTTGGCACAGTCCTGTCTCCCACGGTTGCGCGCTTCCGCGTTAGGCTCGAGGCCATCGGGCTGGGGAGGTGGGCCTCCCTCTTCACGGCCGCGCGTGAAGCAGGACGTGCGCCCACCGGCTGGAGGCGGGCGTCGTGAAGGTCTGGCAGGCCGGGTCGCATCTGACGATGCAGCGGGGGGCCGAGGTCAAGGACTGGTCGTGGGCGCAGACCGCACGTCGGATCACGACCCTCGCCCGGCTGACCGCGCCCTACCGGGCGAGGACGTTCCTTGCGGTCGCCTCGCTCCTCGCGGCCACGCTGACGGCACTCGTTCCGCCCTTCCTGGCGAAGTTCGCCATCGACGACGGGATCAGCGAGGGCGACCTCCAGGCGCTCACGGTCATCGTCGTGCTGTTCGTCGTTGCGGGCCTCGCCAACCTGCTCGCGAGCATGGCGCAGACCTATTTCACGGGCTGGACGGGCGAGCGCATCCTCGCCGACCTCCGCAACACGCTCTTCCGCCACCTGCAGCGGCTCTCCCTCGGCTTCTACGAGCGCAACCGCGCCGGTGTCGTGGTCAGTCGCCTGACCAACGACGTCGAGGCGCTCGACCAGCTCGTCACCGACGGCGTCACGAGCCTCTTTCAGAACACGCTCCTGCTCGTCGGCACGGCGGTCATTCTCTTTGCGCTCGACTGGCGGCTCGCGCTTGCCACCTTCGCGGTCTTCCCGCTCATGGCCATTGCGACGAGCGTCTTCCGCCGGCGCTCCTCCCGCGCCTACCGAGCCGTGCGAGAGCGGCTCGGGCTTGTCACCGCGACGCTCGCCGAGGACATCGCGGGGATGCGGGTCGTCCAGTCCTTCACGCGCGAGCAGACGAACCAGCGTCAGTTTCGCGCCGTCAACAACCGCTACCGGGACTCGAACCAGGAGACCGTCGTGCTCAACGGCGTGTACTTCCCGTTCGTCGACTTCCTCTCGGCCCTCGCCATCGCCACGGTGCTCGGGTACGGCGGCTGGCTCACGCTCGAGGGCGAGGTGACCGTCGGCACGCTGTTCGCGTTCCTCCTCTACCTCTCCAACTTCTTCGACCCGGTACAGCAGCTCTCGCAGCTCTACAACACGTTCCTGTCGGCCGTCGCGGCCCTCGACAAGATCATGGACGTGATCGACGAGGAGCCCGAGATCGTCGACGAGCCCGGCGCCCGTCCCCTCCCTCCGATCGACGGCCACGTCCGCTTCGAGGGCGTGCGTTTCGGCTACGGCACCGGGCCCGAGATCCTGCACGGGATCGAACTCGGCGTGCCCGCCGGGACGACGGTGGCCCTGGTCGGCCATACCGGCGCCGGCAAATCGACCATCGCCAAGCTGCTCGCCCGCTTCTACGACCCGCGCGAGGGGTCGATCACGATCGACGGGGTCGACCTGCGCGACGTTACCCAGGAGAGCCTCCGGCGCCAGCTCGGCATCGTGCCGCAGGAGGGCTTCCTGTTCGCCGGGACCGTGCGCGAGAACATCGCATTCGGCAGGCAGGAGGCCACCGACGAGGACGTCGCCGCCGCCGCGCGCGCGGTCGGAGCGGAGGACTTCATCCTCGAGCTGGAGGACGGCTACGAGACCGAGGTCGCCGAGCGCGGCGGCCGCCTCTCGTTGGGCCAGCGCCAGCTCGTCGCGTTCGCGCGGGCGCTCCTCGCCGACCCGCGCATCCTCATACTGGACGAGGCCACCTCCAGCGTGGACATCGGCACGGAGCGCCGGATCGAGCTCGGGCTTCGGCGCCTCCTCGCCGGGCGGACAGCGTTCATCATCGCCCACAGGCTCTCGACCATCCGCCGCGCCGACCTGATCGTCGTCCTCGAGCACGGGGAGATCGTCGAGCAGGGGACCCACGCCGAGCTCGTCGCCCTCGACGGCCGGTACCGCTCGCTCTACGGCGACTGGGCGGCTGCGGCGTAGGCATGAATCCGATCCGTCCCGTAAGCTCCCGCGCGTGAATCCCCTGAGCGGCGTGTTTGGCGAGGCCTGGGAGCTCTACAAGGCCCACTGGACCCACTTCTTCGCGATAGCCGTCCTCGTGTTCGTGATCCTCGCCGCGGTCGGGGTTCTGCTCTCCTGGTTGCTCGAGGGGTGGCTTGCCGCCCTCCTGGGCTCGTTCATCGGCCTGGTCGGAACCTACTGGCTCCAGGGCGCGCTCATCAAAGCCGTCAGCGACGTGCGCGACGGCCGCGCCGACCTCTCGGTCTCCGAGACGTTCGGCAGCGTGTATCCGAAGCTCTGGACGATCCTGATCGCCGGCATTCTCCTTGCGCTTGGGATCACGCTCGGCCTCGTGCTGCTGATCGTGCCCGGCCTCATCCTGATGACGATCTGGATCGCGGTGATTCCAGCCATCGTCCTCGAGGACCGGGCGATCGGCGAGTCGTTCGGACGAAGCCGCGAGCTCGTGCGCGGCTCTGGCTGGAACGTCTTCGGCGTGATCGTGCTGACGATCCTCATCCTCATCGGCGTCAGCATTGCCCTCGGCATCGCCTTCTTGCCGCTCGCTGACTGGCTCGCCAGCCTGATCCAGCAGCTCGTCTCGGTCACGATCGTAACGCCCTTCGTGGCCACCATCTGGACGCTCGTCTACTACCGGCTCAAGGCCCGGGAGGACGCGGCGGGCGTGAGCACTCCCGAGCCCGAGCCCGCCGCCTAGCGGGAGTCGCGCGCGCGTGTAGGCTCCGGCGGGATGACGGAGCTCGACCCGACCACTGAAGAACGCATCGACGACCCCGTTCCGCAGGAGGCCGAGCGAGAGACCCTTCTGACGCCCGCGCAGGCGATCGAGCGCATGCGGATAAAGGTGCCGCCGCGCTCGAACAAGAAGCTGCGCGCGCTCGTCGAACGGGTGAACGCCGATGCGCAGCTCAAGGGCTGGTGGCACGTCGCCAACGTCAACGCGGTCAAGCGCCTGGAGATCAACGACCACTCCTGGGTGCACATCCAGATCGTCGCCAACATCGGCCTGAAGCTCCTCCGCCAGCTCGCCAAGCACGACGTCGAGCCGGGCGTCGTCCGCGACTACGGGATGAGCCAGGACGACGCCGAGGTCGTCGTCGCCCTGGGCGCGCTCCTCCATTGCGTCGGCATGGCCGTCCACCGGGACCGGCACGAGGATTGGAGCCTCTTCCTCGCCGAACCGAAGATCCGCGAGCTCCTCGACGGCCTCTACGACGAGCCCGAGCTGACGGTGATCGCGTCCGAGGTCCTCCAGGCGATCACGAGCCATCGCCAGGACGGCAAGCCGCTTACCCTCGAGGCCGGGATCATCAGGGTCGCCGACGCGCTCGACATGGCCGAGGGCCGCTCGCGCATCCCGTTCCAGCACGGCCGCGTGTCCATCCACTCGCTCTCGGCGGCCGCGATCGAGGGCATCGAGATCAAGGACGGCGAGACCGCGCCCGTCCTGATCGAGATCACGATGAACAACTCGTCGGGCATCTATCAGGTGGACGAGCTCCTGAAGGCGAAGCTCCGCGGCTCGGGGCTCGAGCCGTACGTCGAGGTCGTCGCGCACATCGACACCGAGGCGGAGAAGAGCCTGATCCCGCTCTACACGCTGGAGCTCTGACAGCCGGCCGCCCCGAGGCGGCTACAATGGCGCGGCCGTTGCGGGGTCGTCTAACGGTAGGACGCCCGGCTCTGGACCGGGTAGTCTAGGTTCGAATCCTAGCCCCGCAGCCTAAGAGAAACCCCCGGAAAGCCGGGGGTTTTCTGTCTCCTGGAGAGAAGGCAGCCGACCCGGAAACGGCCCGTTGCCGCCCGCCCTCGCTGAGCTGGTTCATCGGCGACGGGGCTTGAGCGGGCGATCGAGGCGCTGATCCGGTGGGTGACTTGAATCTGAGCCGTCGTCGTGGGAGTGTCGGCAGAGCAAGGAGGCACCTTGTGGGAACGCCGGGGAGAGACGTGATTTCTGCGGGCGCCGGCAAGGATCGGATCCTGGCAATGGGCGGCGACGATGTGGTCTGCGCCGGTCCCGGCCACGACAGTGTGCGTGGCGGCCCGGGCGACGACCATGTGCGTCTGGGCCCGGGATCTGACCGCGCGTTTGGGGAAGACGGCAGCGACCGGATTCGTGGCCTCGATGGCGACGACCAGCTCCGCGGAAACAAGGGTAACGACACTATCTCTGGCGGCCGCAGCAGCGATAGTGTCGATGACGGAGCGGGCGCGGACGTGGTCAACCTCGGGCCGGGGGGCGACTTCGTCTCTCGGGATGCGGGCGCCGATGTCATCCGCGGAGGTGCCGGGGGGGATTTCCTCGCCGATGGGGCGGGAGGCGACGTCGTGCGAGGCCAAGACGGAAACGACACGCTGGAACTCGACCAAGGAAACGACGACCTTAGCGGCGGGGAAGGGAACGACACGGTCCTGGGGCTTCACGGGTTTGGGGTGGCGGTGGTCATCGACCTCACGGCAGGCGAGGCACAGGGCAGCCTCGTCGGGCTCGATACGATTGCCCTGTTCGAGCGGGCGGAGCTGGATGACACCCTGATCGGAGATTCAGCCGACAACGTCCTGATCGGCGCGGAGGGCGACGACCACATCGAAGGCCGAGACGGCGACGACGAACTCGACGGCCGCGAAGGCCTTGATCTCCTCGACGGCGGGCCCGGCACAGACGAGTGCCTCAACGGCGAGACCGTCCTGAACTGCGAGGCGTAGCAGACCATGGTTAGGAGGCACAAACGGACAGTCCTGATCGCTTTCGCCTTTGCTCTGACGTTCGTCGGAAGCGGTGTCGCGGACGCGATGGCAGCACCGACCTGTAATGGGATCGCCGCCACGATCGTCGGCACGAGCGGAGACGACCGTATCGTTGGCACCGACGGTTCCGACGTGATCGTGGCGCGCGGCGGGGACGACGTGGTGTGGGCTCGCGGCGACAACGACCTGGTCTGCGGCGGCGGAGGCAACGACCG
>DATIBF010000147.1:0-19331 GCA_035457655.1 Gaiellaceae bacterium | reverse complement strand
ATCTCATGGGTCGTGACCGCCTACAACCTGGCGGTCGTCGTCGGCGCCTTCGCGCTCCTGCCTCTCGTGCGGCGCGTGCGGCCGGCGTGGCTCGCGTTGGCGGGTCTCGCCGTCTTCCTCGTCGCTTGCGTCGTCTGTGCTGTTTCGGGGAGCCTCGAGACGCTCGTCGCCGGGCGGGTGGCGCAGGGGATCGGGGCGGCGCTCCTCCTCGGCGTGTCGCTCCCGCTGCTCATCGTGCTGAGCGGTGACCGCCGGCGCGCGGTCGCACTCTGGGTCGGCGCCGGAACGATCGGAACGGCGATCGGGCCGGCGCTCGGCGGCATCCTGACGGAGGCGTTCGACTGGCGTGCGATCTTCGCCGTCCAGGCGCCGCTGGCGGCCGCGGCAATCGCGGCCGCGCTCCATCCCGCCGCGCGAGAGCTACCGCCGCCGGCCGAGCGGGGCCGGGCGCCGCTCGGGTCGGCCGCTGCGCTCGTCTTCACGTACGCGGCGCTCGTGGGGGCGCTCTTCCTCGCGGTGCTGCTCATCGTCACGGTCTGGGACTACGGCCCGCTCGCCGGCGCGGCGATCGTCAGCTCGCTGCCGCTCGCGGCTCTCTGCGCGCGCCCGCTCTCGGCCCGGCTCTCGGGGATCGCCGACGTCGTCGGCGGCTCGGCTCTCCTTGCCGCGGGGCTGGCCGCGCTCGCCCTCCTTCCGGCGAGCGATCCCGTCTACGCGGTGCCCGCCCTCGCGCTGGCTGGCGTCGGCTTCGGCCTGGCGCTGCCCCCGCTGACGCGCGCCTCGCTGGCCCGCGTGGGCGACCTCACACACAGCGGCGCGACCTCCGTGGGGGTGCGCCACGTCGGCCTCGTCATCGGGTTGCTGGCGATCGCGCCGCTCCTGGCGTCCGAGCTCGATGAGGCCGAGGAGACCGCAACGCTCAACGCAACGGCAGTCATCCTCGACGCCGAGCTCCCGCTGACCACGAAGATTCCGATCACGCTCGACCTCTACCGGGAGTTCCAGCGGGTGCCCGAGGGCGAGATCCCCGACCTGTCGCGGCCGTTCGAGGAGAGCGGGGCGGCCGACAACCCTGACGTCGCCGCCGCTCACGACGCGTTGCTCGAATCGGTGCAGGCGGTGCTGACACGTGCGTTCCGCTCCTCCTTCCTCCTCTCGGCGCTCTTCGCGGTCCTCGCCGGGCTCGCGGGGCTCGCGGGGCTCCTCTTCGCAAGGAGGGCCTCGGCGTGAGCCGCCGCGCCCAGGGACTGCTCGCTCTCGGCGTGCTCGGGCTGGCCGCGGCGGTGCTGATCGGCATCGAGCTCTCGAAGGGCGCGCTGACCTACGGCGAGTCGAAGGTCGCCGACCCGTGCCAGCAGCGGGAGCCCTTCCCGGGCGAGGGCTTCCAGGCGTCGCTCCAGCGGATCGTCCTCGACGGTCTCGACGGTGCCGCCTGCGAGCTCAACACGACGCGCGAGGAGCTCGTCCTCTCCATCGACCCCGAGCTCGGCCGCGACGTCGAGTGGGACCGTGAGACCCTCGAACGCGCCGTGCGCGCCGGCCTCCTCGAGGCCATCGACGACGCGGTGACCCGCGGGAGCATCGGCGAGCTCGAGGCGCAGCTGATGCGGGAGGTCGTCGAGCGCGCTCCGCTCGACTGGCTGATCCAGGGGGGCTCCTCGCTCGCCGACCTGCTGGGTGACCTCTTCGACCGGCGCTGATCGGGTTCGGGAACCTTTGGGTTCCGCCGATCGTCGAAATGAACATGCGAACGCTTCTCCTCGCCGGTGCGGTTCTCTTTGTCCTGGTGGCGGCCGCCTGCGGCGCGGGTGACCCGGACGTGGCCGACGAGCCGCGCTCCGCCACTCTTCCGGCACTCGACTCCGAGCAACTCTACGAGGCGAGCGCCACCGTGCTGGACGATGCGGACGGCCCGAAGCTGTGCGTGGGCGGCGTCGCCGATTCACTTCCGCCGCAGTGCGGCGGACTGCCGCTCGCCGGCTGGAACTGGACGGCTGTCGAGGGGGAGCAGTCCGCCTCCGGCTCGACCTGGGGAGATTTCCACGTCGTGGGCACGTATGACGGCGAGACGTTCACGGTCACGGAGTCGGGGCCCTACGACCGCGACGCCGCCGATCGCGGGAGCGAGCGAGACTTCAGTACGCCGTGTCCCGAGCCGGACGGAGGCTGGACGGCGGTCGACCCCGGTCGTGCAACGGACCCGGACTTCACCGCCGGCGCGTCGGTGGCGCAGGCGCGGAAGGACTACGTCGCGCTCTGGGTCGACTATGCCGGTGACTTCACACCCGACGAGCTGGCTCAGAGGCTGGACGAGGGCAAGCCTGTCCTCCAGATCATGAATGTCGTCGTCAGCGAGGACGCCGCCGGCGCCGAGGCCGCGATCCGCGAGGTCTGGGGCGGCTCGTTGTGCGTCACCGAGCGAGAGGGTCACACGGCTCAGGAGCTCGCGCAGATACGGGAGGAGGCCGAGCGCTTCATTCAGGAGGAGTTGGGCCTTCGGTACCTGTGGTCGGCGAGCGGGCCCGTAGGACTGGCCGCCGAGATAGGTGTCATCGTCGACCCAGGCGGGGCAGGCCAGGCCGCTGTCGACGAGCGGTTCGGATCGCGCCTGGTGCGCCTCGTCCCGGCGCTGACGCCGGTCGCGGAGTGACGGCTGGGAGGGCCCGCGCCGTAGAAGAGGCATGTCGAGACTCGTCCCGGCGACGTTGGCTCTTGCGGCGTTCTGGGTCTCGGCCTGTGGATCTGGTGACCCCGGCGCGGCCGGCGGGAGCACGAGTGCGGCCGAGGAGCCGGCGCCGACCGTCTCTACGCCGATCCCGGAGCAGCTCTACGAGGCTGACGCGATCGTGCTCGACGACGGCGAGCACGGGCCGATGCTCTGCCTCGGGGCGATGAGACTGTTGCTGCCGCCGCAGTGCGGCGACATCCCGATCGTCGGCTGGGACTGGAGGGTGGTCGAGGGCGAGGAGCTCATGGCCGGGACGATCTGGGGCAGCTATCACGTCGTCGGCACGTTCGACGGTGAGGTGTTCACCGTTACCGAAGTCGGGCAGTTCGAAAGGGCCGGTGAGCCCGAGACCTACGTCTACGAGAATCCCTGCCCCGAGCCCGAGGGCGGCTGGGTCGCGCCCGAGCCGGAGCACAACACGCAGGAGGACGCGCGCCGCGCGTATGCGTACGCGAGGTCGCAGCCTGACTACGTGATCTCCTGGAACGACCACCTCGACAAGGAGCTGCAGGAGTTCAGCCCGGTCGTCTTCGTCGCCGTCTTTACGGGGGAAGCCGACCGTCATGAGACCGCGATCCGCGAGGTGTGGGATGGCCCGCTCTGCGTCGTGGAGCGTGACGTTCCGACCGCCCGAAAGCTGGCAAGCATCCGTATGGAGGTCGAGGCACGCCTCCCAGACCTCGGACTCCAGCCTCTCGGGTCGGGCACCGGCGGGTTTCCTCCGACGATCTACATCGACGTGGTCGCCGATGCCGAAGGTCGCGTGCAAGCGCTGTTCGACGAGGAGTTCGGGCCCGGGGTCGTTCGGCTTCTCCCGGCCCTGCGGGCGGTGGAGTAGCCGGAAAGCCGCGGGGCGGGTTTCCCCGCCCCTCGGCTCGGTTGCAAGCTGACGTGCGGCCGGTCTACTGGTCCGCCCAGTAGGCGCCCGCACCGACCATCGGCCACTCGCGCTCCGGATCCGCCCGGTAGAGCGGGTTCATCGCGAAGTTCACGAGCCGAGCCGTGCCGGCGTCGTTCAGCCCGTGGATGACGAACGGCGATCCGGGAGCCCCTGCCGAGTCGGGCTCGTCCAGGTGCCACATGCCCGAGAGGAAGAAGTCAGTCAGCGGGAGCCGAGCGTCAATCGAGAAGGACGCCGGCACCGCCGAGAACCAGATCGGCGGATCGACGATCGCCGTGTCCTCGGCCGGGTATGCACCCGTGATCGGACTTGCAGAGCCCTCGTTCACCCAGCGGATGATTCCGCTCTCGCCGACGTTGTCGTCGCCCGGAGGCACCGAATCGTCCACGACCATGCCGCTCGTCTCGAGACCGGCGGTGAGGAAGTTCGCCCCACCCTGGCCGGCGCCGAGGTACCCGCCGCCGTTGGCGAAGAAGGCCGACAGACGAGCGCGGGCGGTTGCCGCAGCAGTACCCGGCCAGTTGCCCGTGTTCCAGATGACGTCGACGTTGTCGAGCGGGTTGGGCCCGGCCGGATTGTTGAGCGCTCCCCCTGTGGCCGTCGAGACCAGATCGACCGGGAAGCTTAGTTCCCTGAGCGACCAGACGTCCTGGTTGACGGCGCCGGTGAGTGCGGCGATCCGCGGGACTCGGTCGATCGGGTCGGTCGAGGCCGGGAGATCGTCCTCGAGGACCCGCCGGAACAGGAGACCGTGGTCACGGCCTGCCTGTGCCAGCTGCACCATCGTCGCCGAGTCGAAGAGGATCGTGCCTGCCGGCAGCGTGCCACCCTCCGCGGCTGGGAATGCCTCGAGCGCCATCTCGGCGGTCAGCCCGCCGCCGATCAGCGAGTTGAGCGCCCGCACGGCCGTCGCCGAGTCGAGCTCGAGCGCGTAGGCGTCTGTCTGGCCGGCCTCGACGCCGCCCTTGGGGGTAGCCGTCGTGTTGATCCGGTTCGTGATCGGCGAGAAGTCGGCCCCGAGCGGGATCTCGACGATGTCGGCGCCCCAGAGGTAGCCGTGGCTCCACGCCGCTGGAGGCGCGTAGAGGATGCTGATGCGGTCGGAGACGTCGAGGCCGATATTCAGCGCCGTGTCGGCCAGGCCGCGGTGGGCCTGATCCATCCAGACGACGTAAGAGCCCCTGTCGAAGGTCTGACCGTCGAAGGTCGCGATCGAGCGGGTCGTCCCGACTTCGATGCCGTTCCTGAGGAGCCAGTCGACCAGCCGCTTGGCCTCCGCGTCGGACCGCTGTCCGTTGCCGACCGGGATGACGTACGCCTTCGGGAACTCCTTCATCCAGTTGTTGTCGACGTCGAACGGGGGCGGGCAGCAGTCCACGCGGGCCTCGCCCGCGACGCCGCGGCGATACCGCTCCGTCTCGTCGTAGAGCATCTCGTTCCGGTTGGCGATCACGTACTCGAGCGTCGACGTCGTCGTGTAGTACTGGACCTGGTACGAGCCGAGGCGGCCGGGCGTCTCCGCGATCGAATCGCCCGGGACGCCGCAGTCGCCGTCCGTCTGGTTGCACATCTCGACGGTGGAGCCGTCGAGCCCGACGTGCTGCGCGTACATCGGGGTGTAGAACGGGCCCCAGTCGTCCCAGCTCTCGGCCCACTGCGGGCCGAAGCGGTCCGTGCCGTCGTCACAGATGCCGGCGACCGGGATGCTTCCGTCGGCGCACCAGTCGTTGATCGGGCGCGTGACGGCGAAGCCGATCGCGTTTAGTGCGGCCTCGTTCGCGTCGATCCGCGGCTGGTTCCACTTGAGCCAAAGGTCGTACTCGATGCTCGGGTTGTGCGGCTTCGTCGTCGCCTCGATCAGCGTCGGCGTGACGTAGCCGTGCAGGTCGAGCACCTCGACCGGCAGCCACTTCTGGATCTGGGCGACGGTGGCCTGCACCTCCGACTGCGACTGCGTGAGGAAGTCGCGGTTCATGTCGAATCCGTTGCCGTTCGCCCTCGTCCCGGCCACGCGGCCGTCGGGGTTCTGGATGACGTTGAAGACGAGGATGACGTGATCGAGGATGTCGTCGAACGCGGGATTCGCGCCGTACGGGGTCGTGGCGAGCTCCTCGATGAGCTGCATGTTGGACTCGACGCCCTCGTACTCGTTGCCGTGGATGGCCCCGTTGACGAAGACCGGGACCTTGATGTCGTCGCCCCACGTTTCCAGAAGCGCCTGCGCCCGCGCGGGATCCTCGAGCGCAAGGCGCCGGTACTGCTCCCAGCGCTGGAAATCACGGATCTGCTGCGGCGTCTCACGCGGATTGAAGACGACGCCGTAGAGCGGCCGCCCGAGAGCGGACTGGCCGATCACCTCGACGGTCATGCGGTCGCCGATCTGATCCGCCTCGATCTGGTCGAGCGTGCAGCCGATGGCGTAGTACGGAATGTGCGGGAAGCTCCCGGGCGGGTCCGTAGGATCGGTTCCGTCCGGAAGGTTCTCCGCCGCGTCCGGGACCGGCGTGCCGCACCACGGCGGCGTCAGCTGCGCGCCGGCGTTGCCGGCCAACCCGAGCGAAACGGTGAGCACGGCCAGCGCGAGCAGGATGAGCGTTCGAAATCTGCCTGGCAAGTGAGTGCACCTCCTCGTGTAAACAAAAGAAGGGCGAGCCTGCCCCTTCATGAAGCGGCGTCGGTACCGCGACACACGGCAGAGCCGAACACGGTGCGGTAGCGCTCATGTTCGTCCCGGCCCCGCGGCACCCCCTCCATCGCCGCTAAACCCAAGACGTCATTCAAGAGCATCCGCAGGGTGAGGTCAAGGCAGATCCCCCCTTGCTGAGACACGTTCGTGGTAGTCTCGGCACCCCCGGTCGGGTCGGGGCGAACGCATGCGGAAGCCGCTCGCACTCCTGCTCCTCGTCGCGCTCCTCGGCGTCACGGCGGCGTGCGGTGGGGACGATGAGGAGACGACCCCGGAGGCGACGCCCACCGAGGAGGCCGAGACCGCGGTCACCGAGGAGACAGACCCGTGCGCCAAGGACCAGCTCGACACCGTCGCGGACGGGGCGCTCACGATCGCCACCGACAACCCGGCCTTCCCGCCCTGGTTCCAGGACGCCGAGGGAGCTCCGTGGGATCCGACCGGCGAGCCGACCGATCAGGGTTACGAGGCGGCGGTGTCCTACGCGGTGGCGGAGCAGCTCGGGTTCAGCGCGGACGAGGTTCGCTGGGTCGTCGTCCCGTTCAACAACATCTTCAGGCCCGGGCCCAAGGAGTTCGACTTCGACATCAACCAGGTCTCTTACAGCGAGAAGCGGGACCAGGCCGTCGACTTCAGCGACTCCTACTACGACGTCGAGCAGGCGGTAGTCACCCTGAAGGACTCGGAGTTCGCCGACGCGACCAGCCTCGCGGACCTCAAGG
The DNA here is from genome assembly GCA_035457655.1 of Gaiellaceae bacterium. GTDB lineage: Bacteria > Actinomycetota > Thermoleophilia > Gaiellales > Gaiellaceae > JAIBJN01. The sequence continues at coordinate 12,294 of DATIBF010000147.1, read as the reverse complement.
GAGCGACACTCGGCGCGCAGCTCGGGACGACGAGCCTCGACGCGATCAACGAGGTCATCCAGCCCGACGAGGACCCCGCCGTCTACAACAAGAACATTGACGCGATCACGGCCCTGAAGAACGGGCAGATCGATGGGCTCGTCGTCGACTTCCCGACCTCCCTCTATGTCACGGCAGTCCAGGTCCCCAAGGGGACGGTCGCGGGGCGGCTTCCGGCCGGCGAGGAGTACTTCGGGCTCGTCTTCGAGGAGGGAAATCCCCTTCGCGACTGCGTGAACGCGGCGATCGCCGAGCTGCACGCCGACGGGTCGATCGAGCAGTTCCAGGAGGAGTGGATCAACGCGTCCGCTCCGCCAGTCCTCGAGTAGCACCCGCTTGAGACCCTCCGGCGCCACCGGACGCCGAAGCACGCTGATCGCTCTGGCGAGCACCGTTGTGTTCGTCGTCGTCGTCGCGCTCGTGGTCTCGAACTCGCCGGGCTGGCCGGAGGTCAAGCGGCTCTTCTTCAACGGCGAGGTTTTCCGGGAGTCGCTCGAGGTCATCCCGGAGGCGTTCCTCCTCAACGTCAAGATCTTCCTGCTCGCAGAGTTGGCCATCCTCCCCTGCGCGCTCCTGATCGCGGTTCTCCGAGGTCTCCCCGGTGCGGTGTTCTTCCCACTACGGGCCTTCGCCGTCGCCTACGCCGACTTCTTCCGCGGGGTTCCGACGGTCCTCGTCATCTACGTGCTCGGGTTCGGCGTTCCGGCGCTAGGACTGTCGCGCGTCCCGAACGAGGAGGTCTTCTGGGGCGGCGTCGCGCTCGTGCTCGTCTACTCGGCGTACGTGAGCGAGGTGTACCGGGCGGGCATCGAGTCCGTGCATCCGAGCCAGGAAGCCGCCGCCCGCTCGCTCGGCCTGTCGCACGCCAAGGCGCTCCGCTTCGTGATTCTCCCGCAGGCCGTGCGGCGGGTGATTCCGCCCCTCCTGAACGACTTCATCGGCCTGCAGAAGGACACGGCCCTGGTCGGCTTGCTCGGCGTCGTCGAGGCGTTCAAGCAGTCCGAGATCGAGGTGGCGTCGACCTTCAACTACACCCCGTACCTCGTTACGGCGCTCCTCTTCATCATGCTGACGATTCCGCTCGCCCGGCTCACCGACTGGCTCGTCGCTCGGGACCGGCGGCGCCAGCTCGCCGCCGGAGGAGCAGGGTGAGCGCGGCGCCGGCGCTCCGGCTCGAAGGAGTGCACAAGTCCTTCGGCAAGCACGAGGTGCTGAGGGGAATCGACCTCGAGCTCGCCCCTCACGAGGTCGTCTGCCTGATTGGGGCGTCGGGCTCCGGCAAGTCGACGCTCCTCCGCTGCGTCAACCTCCTGGAGCCGATCGACGCGGGCCGCGTCGTGCTCGGAGGCGACGAGATCACCGCGCCGGGCACGGATCTCAACCGGGTGCGGTGCCGGGTCGGGATCGTCTTCCAGGCCTTCAATCTCTTCCCGCACATGACGGTGCTCCGGAACGTCACGCTCGGGCCTCGGCAGGCGCTCGGGAAGCCGCGGGACGAGGCCAAGGCCGAGGCGCTAGAGCTGCTGGGCCGCTTTGGGCTCGCCGACCGCGCGGGCGACTATCCGGACCGGCTCTCCGGCGGCCAGCAGCAGCGCGTGGCGATCGTGCGCGCACTCGCGATGCAGCCCGAGCTCATGCTCCTCGACGAGGTGACGAGCGCGCTCGACCCCGAGCTGGTCGCCGAGGTCCTCAGCGTCATCCGCGAGCTGGCCGAGGGCGGCATGACGATGCTGATCGCGACGCACGAGATGTCCTTCGCGCGCGACATCGCCGTCCGCGTCTGCTTCCTCGACGACGGCGTGATCCTCGAGCAGGGCGAGCCCGAGCAGATCTTCACCGCGCCCCGCGAGCCGCGGACGCAGCAGTTCCTGCAGCGAATCATCGCCGCCGGCCGGCTCTAGAACGGCGCTAGGGCCGCAGCGCTCCGCGGAGCTCGAAGACCCGCTGGTCGTCAAGCGAGCGTCCGAGGCACGAGTAGGACGGCGGCCCCGGCCGCGTGAAGCACTGCCCCATTCGCGTGCTCCCGTTCGTCAGGACGACCTCGACGCGCTTCACGTCGCCCTGGCCGAAGCGCACGGTCCCGCGCGCGTAGCCCTTGGCGTTCCGGTCGAGCCGTCGGGTGCTGGTCGACCCGTCCTCGTCGACGACGATGAGCGTCGCCCCGGCGCCGTGCTTCGGCAGCCGCGTCGACACGCGGAGCCTCGCGTCGGCAGGTACGTCTCCGCCCGGCTTAAAGGCGAGCAAGCGCGTGGACAGGTGATTAATCCGCCACGAGTGCCACGGGGTGAGGGGGGCGTTCAGGCCCACCGTGAACGTCTTCGTCAGCTGAGGGGTGGGGTAGCCGGCGGCCTCGGCGTCCGCGTAGTCGCCGCGCCGGTTCGCCGTGGCGAAATCCGCGAAAACGCCCGAGAAGCCTCGGCCGCGCTCAGCGAGCTCATGGCGGACGGCCTGAAGCGAGTAGTCGTCCGGCGGATTGTCACCTGGGAGGGGACTGGGGTCGAATGCGTCGGCCCGTTCCCAGATCTCGCGCACGATGTCCGGGCTCCCGCCGATCTTCTCCTCCAGGAAGCGCCAGAAGATCCACGCCCCGTACTCGGAGTTCCCGAAGCCGCCGCGGTCGAGTGGCGAGGCGGGTCGCGTGAGCGGGCTCCAGAGGTCGAGGAACGTGACGTTGTCGTCGATCGCCGGATAGACCGTCTCCTCCATGTTGGCGGCGGTGCCCTCGATCAGCCAGTAGTCCTCCCAGAAGTCGTACGCGGCCTGTGAGGCATGGTGGAACTCGTGCGCCGCCGTCACCTGGAGGAAGCCCTCGGGAGTCTGGCTCCGCCCGTATTGTTCCGGCGCGTAGTCGTTGTCGACGGCGCAGTAGACCGCGGTCGTCGGGTCGTCGGCGAGAGAGGCGCAGTAGCCGAACACGGCGTCCTGGCCGAGGTCGAGGATGTAGACGTCGAGCTTGCCCTTGTCAAGGGCTACGGGGCCGTCAGTCTGATTCGACGCTCCGTCCCGTCGAGGCTCGCGATACCCCACCGCGTCGATCTCCGCCCCCCAGACGTCCTCCCAGGTCTGCTGGACCATGGACACCCAGTCCGGCTCCGCGCCGTCCTCGGTCGACTCCACCCAGTGGAAGCACATGTCCGCTCCACAGGTGAATACCGACTCCACCGAGTAGCCGTGACCGATCGGGACGCCGCCCCCGGTCGGACGGGCGAGGATCGCCCTGGCGACGGCGCGGTCGGCGCCGGTGAGCTGGCTCAGGCGCGCGGCCAGGTCGCGCAGAATGAGGGTCGTGTCGCGTCCCGAGGGCCGGGAGACGTCGCCGAACTCCCGGCGGACGCGCTCGAGCTGGAAGACGCTGCGGGCGCGCTCGAGTGCGTACTCGGCTTCCGTGAGCTCGCCGCTTTCGAGCGCCGCCGTCAGGGCGTCGTCGGCGGCGGGAGCAGGTGGCGGGAGCGGATGCTCCTCCTCCTGGGCCGCTGCGGGAGCCGCCGCGGCGAGCAGGATCGCGGCGAGGCAGACCCCCAGGCCCAGGCCCCGCGTCGTTGACCCCGCTTGCCACATAACGCCGCGTGGAACTCTACTGAAACCTGTAAAGCCCCTTACAAGACGAGGAGCGGCGCCGCCCTCGTTCTGCAAGGGCTCGCAGGCACCGACGGGACCCGCCGCTAGACTCGAAATCAGTGAGCGCAACGTCCCCCTCCGTCCCCGACACGCGGACGATCGACGTCCTCGACCACGGCTTCGTCAGGCTCGACGAAGCCATGGCGAGCGACCTGTCGGTCGTCAACGCCGCCCGCGTCAGCTTTGCCAGGCGAAAGGAGGAGATGGACGACTCCGATCGCGGGTTGATCCGCTTCCTGCTCCGCGAAAGGCACGGGACACCCTTTGAACACAACGCGTTCCGCTTCCACATACGCGCCCCGATCTTCGTCGTCCGCGAGTGGATGCGCCACCGCGTCGGCTCCTTCAACGAGTTCAGCATGCGCTACGCGAAGGCGACCGACGACTTCTACGTGCCCGACGCGGACGACGTGCGTACACAGGTCGGAAAGCCGGGCTCGTACTCGTTCGAGCCGGTCGAGCCCGACCTCGCCGAGAAGGCGCGACAGGAGCTGCAGGGCGTCTACGAGGCGGCCTTCACCGCCTACGAGCGGCTCGTCGAGCAGGGTGTCGCGCGGGAGCTGGCGCGCGCCGTGATGCCGGTCGGCGCCTACACCGAGTTCTACTGGACCGTGAACGCTCGGTCGCTCATGAACTTCGTCTCGCTGCGCGCCGCTGAGACCGCTCAGCGCGAGATCCGGCGCTACGCCGAGGCCTGCGAGCGTTTTCTCGCCGACGAGATGCCGATCACGTACGAGGCGTTCGTCGACGCGGGCCGCACTGCGCCGTAACAGGTTAAGAGGCGGGCGGGATCGTTGCCTCGAGCATTGGCGTGTGTTCGTCGCTTCGTTCGACTGCCGAGATGACCCAGGCGTCGAAGTCGAAGAAGTCGTAGGAGACCGTCATCCGCACCGATGTCTGCTCCTCGCCGACGGCGAAGTACCCGCAGGTCGCCGCCCACTCACCGTCGCGCTCGAGCCAAAGGGCGTAGTTCTCTCCGGGATCGAGCTTCGGCAAGCCTGATACGTCGAGTAGAAGCTCGACGTTGCCTGAGTCCTCGTCGCGCTCGCCGACCTGGACGACGGCCTGGGCTCTCGGCGCGTTCGTCGTGGGTGCCATCTGGACGCTGTAAGCGGCATCGAACCTGCTCCCGCTCCAGTGGCCGATCCCGAAGGAAACCGCCACCAGCACCGCCGCGAAGGCGAGCGCCAGCGCCACCCGCCTTCCGCGCTGCCCGCGGCGAGGCGTGAGCGGAACCTCGGCGACGGCCGCGGTCAGGCTCGCCGGCACGTCGTGCGGCGGCGCGGGCACCCGACGGAGCAGCGTGTCGACGGCCCGGAGCCGCTCGAGCTCCTCGGGCGAGAGCTCGCCGCCGACAAGGTCGCGGAGGTCGGGAGGCTCTTTCACGCCCGTACCTCGTCGAGCAGACCCGCCAGACGGGCCAGCCCCGTACGCGTCCTCGTCTTGACCGTTCCGAGCGGGACGTCCAGGTAGCTCGCGATCTCGGTCTGCGAGAGCCCGCTCCAGTACGCGAGCTCGAGCACGATCCGCTCTCGCTCCGGAAGCTGCTCGAGGGCCGAGTGAACCCGCCAGGTGAGCCAGGAGCCCTCGGCCTGCTCGGCCGGCCCTGCCTCGGTGGTCGCCTCGTCCGGAACCTCGACGACGGGCTCGCGGCGCTGCCTGGCCCGATCGATGATGGCGTGGCGCGCAACCGCGTAGAGCCAGGCCGAGGCCGAGCCCCGCTCGGGCCGGTAGCTGCGCGCCGAGCGCCACACCGCCGCGAAGGTCTCCTGTGCCGCCTCCTCCGCGCGGCCGTTGTCGCCCAGCTGCCGCACGGCCATTGCGAAGACCGGGCGCGAGAAGCGGCGATAGAGCTCCGTGAACGCGTCCCGATCCCCTCCGGCGACACGCTGGAGCAGCCGGGTATCGCTTTCGCCCGAGGCCACGGCGACAGACATATACGCCACGGGTATACGAATCTCAACCACGATCCGGTTTCTTCCAGGGGTTCTCGACTACGTGAGCAGGCGGCCGCCGTCGACCACGAGCGAGGTGCCGGTGACGAAATCCGCCCGCACGAGGTAGGCGACAGCCTCGGCGACGTCCTCGGGGGAGCCCACCCTGCCGAGGAGCGTCTCGGCGGCGCGCCGTTCTTCCTGACCCTGCTCGACGGCCACCGGGCCGGGTACGACGCCGCACACGCGCACCTCCGGCGCGAGCGCGCGGGCGAGCACCCGGGTGAGCATCGCCTGCGCGGCCTTGGCCGCGCAGTGGGGGGCGAACGACGGCCAGGGCTGGTAGCCGGCCACGTCCTCGACGAGCACGAGGAGCCCGAGCCCGGATCGTCGCAGGTGTGGCGCCGCCGCCTGGGCCACGAAGAAGCTGCCCTTCGCCGTAGCCCCGAAGGCGGCGTCCCAGTGCTCCTCCTCCACCTCCTCGACGGGCCGCGGCTCGAAGCCCTCGCCCGCGGCGTGGACGACCAGTTCGAGACCGCCGAGCTCGCGGACCGCGCGCTCGACGAGTGCCATCGCCGCCTTCGGATCGGCGAGGTCGCCGTCCCGCCGCCCGGCCGTCAAAACCCGAAACCCGTCGGCTTCGAGCCGTTCTGCGACGGCGCGGCCGACGCGGCCCGTCCCGCCGGTGACGAGCGCACCCCGCGAGCCTGTCATGCCTGGAACCATAAGAGCTTCTAACGCAATGAGGAGCGATGCGCCTGGCCGCGCTGGGGCGCACCCAGTCGGCGCGTCATCACTGCGTCAGAAACTCTAAGCTCCCGCGCGCGTAGACGACTCGACGGAAAGGCTGGCATGGCGACATTGGCTTTCAATCGGGCGGAGATCGCGGCGCGCGAGCTCAAGCCCGAGCTCCTCGAGATGGACGGCATCTCCCGCGCCTCGGTCGAGGCCCATTACAAGCTCTACCAGGGCTACGTCGCGAAGCGGAACGAGATCCTGGCAAAGCTCGGCGAGGTCGACCTCGCCGCGGCGAACCAGGTCTACTCGGAGATCCGGGCACTGAAGGTCGACCTGACGTTCGCCATCGGCGGGGTCAAGAACCACGAGATCTACTTCGAGCACCTGGGCGGCGGAGGCGGCAACCCGGACGGGGCGGTCGGCGAGCTGATCCAGCGGGACTTCGGGAGCGCCGACGACTGGCGAGCCGACCTGCAGGCGACGGGGATGGCCGGGCGCGGCTGGGCCTGGACCGCGTACGACTTCGACGAGCGGCGCCTCTTCAACTACGTCGGCGACGCGCAGAACACCTTCCCGATCTGGAACGCAGCGCCGCTCGTCGCGCTCGACGTCTACGAGCACGCCTACTTCCTCGACTACCAGACCGACCGCGCCTCCTACATCGATGCGTTCTTCGGGAACCTCGACTGGGACGTCGTCAACGGCTGGGTCGAGGCGTACGCTATCCAGCCATAACCGACGCGCTCGTCATCGCCGCCGGCTACCTCCTCGGCAGCATGCCGTGGGGCTACTGGCTCCCGCGACTCCTCCGCGGGATCGACATCCGGACGCTCGGGAGCGGGAATCCGGGCGCCACGAACGTCTGGCGCACGCTCGGGTTCAAGTTCGGAATCGCGGTGGCGCTCCTCGACATCGCCAAGGGGTCCGCTGCGGCCCTCCTCGGCCTCTGGCTCGGCGGCGACCTCGTCGGCGTGCTCGCGGGGGTCGCCGCGATGATCGGCCATTGGCGGCCGCTCTTCCTCGGCTTCGCGCGCGGAGGGAAGATGGTGGCGACCACCGGCGGCGTGGCGCTGGCGGTCGCGCCGCTCCCCGCCCTCGCGGCCGCGGGGGTCTGGATCGTCGTCTTCTTCGCTTTTCGTTACGCCTCGGTGGCCTCGATCGTGGCGGCGGTCTCGCTGCCGCTGTGGGCGCTTCTCTTCGGCTCGTCGTGGCCGGTGATCGCGTTCACGTCCGGCGCCGCGTTGGCGATCGTCGTCCTCCACCGCTCGAACATCCGCCGCCTCCTGGCCGGCGAAGAGCACCGAATCCAGCTTCGTCGCTCGCGTCTCGACCGAGCAAGCTCGAAGCCGACGCCGCCCAGCCCGAACCGCGTCTGAGGGCTCAGACGGCGCGGAGCCAGTCGCCCAGCTCCGTGTGGCGGGGGGAGTGGCCGCCGTTCGCCAGCTCCGCGCGCAGCTCGCCGACCGTGCCGTACCGTTCCGCGAGGACGTCGTGGTTGTGGATCGTCTCGAAGTTGAGCTGGCGCGCGAGGACGAAGTCGCCGTCGTCGAGTTCGCCGTAGGCCTCGAGTGCGCCCTTGACCATCAGCCGAACGGAGTCCTCGACGAAGCGCGGCGCGAGGTGGGCGTGCTCGACGACGAAGAGCTCGTCGGGGCGTTTCAGGAGCTCGTACACCGGCGAGCTCATGGAGCTCTCGACGAGCTCGACGAGGTCCTCCGCGTCGAGGCGAAGGTCCGTGCCGAGGTAGAGCGTGCCGCGGCCCCGCTGGTTGTGGGTGGCGAACGGGACGAGCTCGAGGATCCGCTCGATATCGGCCTCCTCGAAGCCCGCGTCGCCGAGCCGCTCCGCCGCCCGGTCGCGGACGAGCCCCTGCGCGCAGGGGCAGGCGTTGATGCCGGTCGCCTCGACCCCGACGATCCGCCGCGCGGCCGCGCGCGACGCCGTCGCGAGCCCGATCAGGGTCACGAGCTCCTGCGTACGCAGCCCCGTCACGGGAGTCATCCGCTCCACCGGGTAGCGCGCCGCGATCTTCACCTCCGCCCGCAGGGCGTCCTGGCGCTCGACGATGTGGCGGGCGATGTGCTCGGCCAGCTGCTCGACGAGGAGCATCTCGCCGATCACGAGCTCGTCGATCGCCTCCTCGAACAGCTCCGGGAAGCGCGACATGTGCACGCCCTTGCGAGCCGGGTCGAGGTCGACGAAGCAGTCGATCTCCGCCGAGACCAGGGCGTCGCGGCCGGCGTGCTGCATGCGCACCGCCTTCTGCACGCCGGTGACTCCCGCCCGGGAGAGCCCGAGCTGCACCTCCGGGATGGAGGCCTGCATGTCAACGGTGCCGGTCGTGCCCGTTAGTCTCCGCTCCATTCCGCAGAACGTAGCAGCCCGGTGACATGACCAACGACCGCCGCCTCGCCGAGCTCGTCTCGGTCGCGTGCCACGACATCCTGACGCCGCTGGCGACCGTCTACGGCTTCGCGCGGACGCTCGAGCAGCTGCCCCTGGAGGCGCCGGCTCCGCGCTACGTCGAGATGATCGGCGCCGCCTCGGCGCAGATCGACGAGCTAGTCGACCAGCTCCGGCTCGTGGCGCGGGTCGAGTCCGGCAAGTACGAGCCCGTGCTCGCCGAGCGCGACTCGCTCGAGCTCGCGCAGGAGGCCGCGGCGCGGCTGGAGGAAGGGCGCGTCAGGGTCTCCGGCGAGGGCGCCCCGGTCCGCGTCGACCCGGAACCGACCGTGCGCGCGATCTCACAGCTCGCCCGTGCGGCCGCTCGCTTCGGCGGCTACGAGAGCGTGGAGCTCGAGGCCCGCGGGCCGGAGCTCGTCCTCTCGCCGCTCTCCCGCGCAGCCGAGCCGGTCGTTCTCGGGGACGATCCGAGGGAGCTCGCCGCGCCCGCGGCCGGAATCCTCATCCGAGCACTCGGAGGCTCGCTGGAGGCACGGGCGGAGACCCTCGTCGTTTCCCTTCCGCCTATCTGAGGAGCCGCGAGAGCCGGCGGTCCTTGAGCACGCGCCCGCCGGTCTGGCACTCGGGGCAGTAGAAGATCGTGTGCTCCTCGAAGTCCACGCGGGCGATCGGGGTGGCGCAGTTGGGGCACGGCTCGCCCAGGCGGTTGTGCACCTTGTAGGCCTTCGCGTCGGACGCGCCGGCCAGCCGCAGCTCGAGCCCGACCGCGAGGAGCTCGCGGATCGTCACCCTCAGGTGCTCGATCTCGTCGTCCGAGAGTTCGGTCGTGAGCGCGTACGGCGAAAGCTTCGCGCGGTTCAAGATCTCGTTCGACCATGCCCGGCCGATGCCGGCGAGCGCGCGCTGGTCGCGGAGGAAGGGATGCAGCCGCCGTGCCTCGCTCCGGGCGATCTCGGCCAGCTCCTCGTCCGTGACCTCCGCGGCTTCCGGCCCGAGGTGGGCGAGCTCGGCCTCGAGCTTCTCGGGCGGGTAGACGCCGACACGCGCGCGCTTCTTCGGGCCGCCCTCGGTGAGGATCAGCTCGCCGCCGTCCTCCAAGCGGAGCCGGAAGGCCGGCGTCTTCGGGCCCTTCGCGCCCGGCTCGAGGAAGCGGATGCGCCCGGCGCTCATCAGGTGCACGTGGAGAACGAGCTCGCCGTCGTCGGTGGGAAACAGGAGGTGCTTGCCGCGCCTTCGCGCGCCCGCGAAGCGCTTGCCCTCGAGCGCCGAGAGCGGTGGGTCGAACGTCTTGAGCGTGGCGACGTGCGCGGGGCCGGCCTCAGCTACCGGCGAGCGGGCGAGCGGCCCGTCGAGCGCCTGCCTCGCCGCCTCCACCTCCGGAAACTCGGGAATAGTCTTCCTCCTGCGTGGACGCGCTCAATGTAGCCGTGACCAGGGGAGGCCTCGTGGAGTCCCGCCACCGGGCGCACGCGGTGCTCGTCCGGGACGGTGAGGTCGTCGAGGCCTGGGGCGAACCGGACCTCGTCGCCTACATTCGCTCGGCGGCGAAGCCGCTCCAGGCGCTTCCGCTCGTTGAATACGACCTGCCGTCGGACGAGCTGGCGATCGCGTGTGCGTCGCACGAGGCTAGGCCGGAGCAGCTCGTTGCCGTCCGCGCGCTCCTCGAGCGGGCCGGCGTCGCGACCGACGATCTCGAGTGCGGCGCCGAGCACGGGTCGCGACTCCGCCACAACTGCTCGGGCAAGCACGCGGGCTTCCTCTTCGTCTGCCGCGCGCGCCGCTGGGTGACGAAGGGCTACCGGCTGCCCGGGCATCCCCTTCAGCAGGAGCTCCTGGCGCTCGTGGCCGAGTCGGTCGGGCGGCCCGCCGACGAGATCGCCACGGCGACCGACGGCTGCGGCGTGCCGACCTTCGCGCTCTCGTTGGCCGAGATGGCGCGCATGTTCGCCGGGTTCGCAGCCGGCAGGCCGCCGGGGATTGAGACAGTCGTCGCCACCATGACTGCCCACCCCGAGCTCGTCGGCGGGCCGCAGGCGGTCGACACCCTGGTGATGGGCGCGCTCCCCGGCGCGATCGCCAAGCGCGGGGCCGAGGGAATCCTCTGCGTCGGGCTCCCGGACGGCACCGGCGTGGCCCTGAAGGTCGAAGACGGCGCCTACCGGGCGTCGTACGCGGCGGCGGGCACGGTCCTCGGGATTTCCGAGCTGGCCGAGCGGCCGCTCCACTCCAGCCGAGGCGACGTCGTCGGCTCGATCTTCGCCGCAGGCTGAGATTCGTCTACCACTTTTCCACAGTCCTTGTAGAATCCCGGCCGGATGTGCCTGTGAGTCGGCGGACGGTGGAACTCGCCGGCTCGCTTTTCGTTCGACGGACAACGTTGCACGGGTGACGGGAAAGGCGGGTCAATGCTCCAGGTCGACATCTCTCTGCCCGAGATCGAAGAGCTGCACAGGCTCGTCGCGGACGGACAGGACAAGGGGTTCCTCACCTACGACGAGATCGTCGCGGGGCTCGAGGAGGTCGACCTCACCAAGGAGCAGGTCGAGGAGTTCTACACCTACCTGATCGACCACGGCATCGAGCTCATGGAGGGGCTCGAGCACAAGACGCCGCCGCACGAGGAGCCCACCCTCGCGGAGGAGGAGAAGGTGCCGAAGCTCGACCTCACCGTCGAGCCGTCCCTCGATTCCCTCCGTCTCTACCTGCGCGAGATCGGCAAGGTGCCGCTCTTGACCGCCGACCAGGAGGTCACGCTCGCAAAGCGCATCGAGCGCGGCGACATGGGCGCGAAGACCGAGATGATCGAGGCGAACCTCCGTCTCGTCGTCTCCATCGCCAAGGGCTACCTCGGCCGCGGGCTCTCCTTCCTCGACCTGATCCAGGAGGGCTCGCTCGGGCTGATCCGCGCCGTTGAGAAGTTCGACTACCGGAAGGGCTTTAAGTTCTCCACCTACGCGACGTGGTGGATCCGCCAGGCCGTGACGCGGGCGATCGCCGACAAGGCGCGGACGATCCGGATCCCCGTGCACATGGTCGAGAAGCTGAACAAGGTCGTGCACATCGAGCGCCAGCTGGTCCAGCGCCTCGGGCGCGAGCCGCGCCCCGAGGAGGTCGCGGAGGAGCTCGAGATGTCGACCGAGGAGGTGCGCGAGATCCTGCGCATGGCACAGCTCCCCGTCTCGCTCGAGAAGCCGATCGGGGAGGAGGAGGACTCCTCGCTCGGCGACTTCCTGCCGGACGACCAGGCGGAGTCGCCGTTCGACACCGCCTCGCTCTCGCTCCGCCGCGAGGACATCGAGCTCGCGCGGGGGTCGTTGCCGGAACGGGACCGGAAGGTGATCGAGCTCCGCTTCGGGCTGCTCGGCGAGGCCCCGTGCACGCTCGAGGAGGTCGGTCGCGCGTTCGGGGTCACCCGCGAGCGGATCCGCCAGATCGAGAACAACACGCTGAAGAAGCTCGAGTCCCTGCCCGAGGCGCAGGGCCTCAAAGACTGCGTTTAGCTAGCTCCCGGAGAACGTGGGCGTGCCCGAGTGCACGCTCACGTGCCGGAAGTCGGGGAGGT
>DATIBF010000146.1:0-16538 GCA_035457655.1 Gaiellaceae bacterium | reverse complement strand
GGTCAGGGTCGAGCCGCCGGTCTGCGCATGGAAGCGCAGCGCCTGGGCCCGGGGATTGGTGGCGCCGAAGCGGTCGCGCATGATCCGTGCCCACAGCGAGCGCGCCGCCCGGAACTTCGCCACCTCCTGGAAGAAGTGGTTGTGGGCGTTGAAGAAGAACGAGAGCCGCTCGCCGAACTCGTCAGGCGAGAGGCCGGCGGCGACCGCGGCCTCGCCGTAGGCGATGCCGTGCGCGAGCGTGAAGGCGAGCTCCTGCACCGCGGTCGAGCCCGCCTCGCGGATGTGGTAGCCGGAGATCGAGATCGTGTTCCAGCGCGCGAGACGCTCGTGGCAGTATGCGAAGAGGTCGGTCGTCAGCCGCATCGACGGCCGCGGCGGAAAGATGTAGTTCCCCCGGGCGACGTACTCCTTCAGGATGTCGTTCTGCACCGTCCCGCGCAGGCGCTCGCCCGGGACGCCCTGTTTCTCCCCCACGAGCTCGTAGAGGAGGAGCAGCAACGCGGCGGGCGCGTTGATCGTCATCGAGGTGGAGACCTCGCCGAGCGGGATGCCCTCGAAGAGGGCTTCCATGTCGGCGAGCGAGTCGATCGCCACGCCGGTACGACCGACCTCGCCGCCGGCGCGCGGGTCGTCCGAGTCGTAGCCGAGCTGCGTCGGCAGGTCGAACGCCACCGAGAGCCCCGTCTGGCCCTGCTCGAGCAGGTACCGAAACCGCTCGTTCGTCTCCTCCGCGGACGCGAACCCGGCGTACTGGCGGATCGTCCACGGCCGCCCGCGGTACATGTCCTTGTAGGGCCCGCGCGTGAACGGGAACTCGCCCGGGAGCCCCGGTTCCAGGCCCGCCACGTCGTCCTGGGTGTAGACCGGCTTGACCTCGATGCCCGAGTCGGTCTCGCGGCGCTCTTCGGCCGTAGCCATAGCACTAGGCTAACGGCCATGAGGGTCACCGTCAGGCTCTTCGCCGGGCTCCGCGAGCAGGCCGGCGAGGGCGAGCGTGAGCTTGAGCTTCCCCAGGGGGCCCGGCTGGCCGACGTCTGGGTGCCGCTCGGCCTCGGCGACGAGCCCGAAGGTCTCCTCTACGCCGTGAACAAAGAGTACGCGCCCGCCGACCGGCGGCTCTCGGACGGTGACGAGGTGGCGCTGATACCGCCGGTCTCGGGTGGCGCGTTCAGGCTCACCGGCGACCCGATCGACGTCGACGCGGTGATCGCGGAGGTCGCCGACGAGCGTGCGGGCGCGATCGCGACCTTCCTGGGGACGACCCGGATCGAGTCGCGTGGGCGCACGGTTGTCCACCTCGAGTACGAGGCGTACGAGGGCATGGCCGAGAAGGTAATGGCGGAGATTGCCGACGCCTTGGAGGCCCGGTACGAGCTCTGCAAGGTTGCGATCTCCCACCGCGTCGGCCGGGTGACGATTGGGGAGACGAGCGTCGCCATCGCCGTCTCCGCTCCGCACCGCGAGCACGCCCTGGCCGCATGCAAGGAGGCGATCGACACGCTCAAGGTGGACGTCCCTCTCTGGAAGAAGGAGGTCTACGAGGGCGGCGAGGAGTGGATCGGGCGCGGCTCATAGCGAACCGCGCCCGATCTGTTCGTCAGCCTGTCGGCGCTCGGTAGGCCCAGGTGCCGAAGAACTGCGTTGAGTTGGCCGCGGTGGAGTTCCAGGACACCTGGAAGCCCCATTTGCCGCCGTCGCCCCCGCCCCACATGTGACCGCCGTTCACGCTGGCGAAGAGCAGGCTCTGCGGATAGATGCAGACGTAGCCTGGCGCGGCGGTCGGGTTGAAGGCGGTTCCGGGGCACTCGGCGAGGCTGCCGTCGACGCCCGCGACTTCCACGTGGGCATCGTCGAGCCCGACGGGCGCGGCGCGAGGGAGGTTCGCGTTGGCTCCGAACTCGATGCCTGCTGACGACGCCTCGGCGCGAAACCCGATCGTGCCGCGCACCGTCTGGCCCGGCTGAATCACGGGCCGCTCGTAGCGCGCGTCCGCCTTGGGAAGCAGGTGGCTCCAGAGATGGTTCACAGTCCCGCCCACGTGGGCGCCCGCCGGCGAGCCGGCCATGGCGACCCCGATCACGATTCCCGTTGCGAGCAACGCGACGACCTTCCACCTGCGGTCTCTCACCGCCGACTCCTTTCGCTTGACGACGCCGACGCATTAAGCGCGACGCTCAGTCCGGAGTCGCACACCCGTCAGAGGGATTCGCAGCTAGACGACGACGGGGGCCCGGAGGCCCCCGTCGAGAACACTTGCATGCGAAGGCAGCTCAGCCTTGGTTCTCGAGGCCGTCGCCTTCGGTACGCGGAACGACCACTCGTGCCGGCGACCCCGTTGTTCCGCAGTTGACGATCAGGTGGAAGCTGAGATTGTCCGACTCGGTACCGGTCGTGTCGTCGGTCTCCACGAAGACCGCGTTGACGTTGGCCGCGGCCCCGACTACCGTGGTGAAGCCATCATCCTCCGTCCCGCTGGCGCCGGAGAGACCGATCGTGGCGCTGTAGACGCACTGCCTGACGTTGCGGTTGAATGCCACGACGTAGTTCCCCACGCCGGACTTCGTAACCGACGCAACGCCGTTGCCGCGAGCGATCGTCGGGGTCGTGGGATCGGCGTTCACGACCGCCCACAGGAGCTCGTTCTCGTTGACGTAGCGCTTGTCGGCCTTCGGCTTCAGGTGATTCCAGAGGTGGTTCACCGATCCGCCGACGTGCGCGGCCGCGGGGGTCGCGACCATCACGATGCCAATCGCGATTCCGGCCGCGAGCAGCGCCACCGCCGCCCATCTCTTCTTCGTCTGCATAACCACAGACTCCTTTCGGTTGGACTCCAGCCACACGACGCAGGAGTCGCGCCACCGCTTCCGCTGCCGCGACCTCGCGCCGGGAGCATCAAAACCCATCGGGAGAACGATGTCTACGGCCGAGCCGGAACTTCGGCAGGCCGCCGCTACGATGAGTTGGTGAGCAGCCTCACCCCGCAGCAGGAGCCTGACACTCACGGCTACGAGCTCGATGCGTCTGCCGACGACGGCGAGCACGCCTACCGCGACTACGAGCCCATCCACCCCCGCGGGCGCCTCGGCGATCTCGCGCGGAAGCTGTGGGCCCCGATCGCCGCCTTTGGCTTCCTCATCTTCAAGTTCAAGACGGCGATCCTCGCCATCTTCAAGCTCAAGATCTTCGCCACCTCCGCGACGATGCTGGTCTCCATTGCCGCCTACGCCTGGATCTGGGGCTGGCGCTTCGCGGTCGGCTTCGTCTTCCTGCTCCTGATCCACGAGCTGGGGCACGTGCTCGAGCTCCGCCGGCAGGGAGTGCCGGCCTCGGCCCCGCTCTTCATCCCGTTCCTCGGCGCCGTGGTGGGTATGAAGCAGATGCCGCACAACGTCTGGAAGGAGGCTCAGGTGGCGTTGGCCGGGCCGGTCGTCGGCAGCCTGGCGGCATTCGGCCTGTGGGCGGCCGGCGAGGCGCTCGACTCGGAGCTCCTGATCGCGCTTGCCTTCACAGGCTTCTTCATCAATCTCTTCAACCTGATCCCGGTCTCACCCCTCGACGGCGGCCGCGCGGTCGCAGCGCTCCACCCGGCGCTCTGGGCGGTGGGGCTCGTGCTGCTCCTCGGCCTGACGATCCTGCGCCCGAACTTCATCCTCATCCTCGTGCTCGTGGTCGGAGGCATGGAGGTTTGGCGCCGCTGGAGCACGCGGAACGATCCGGGCGTGGCCGACTACTTCGCGATCGAGCGCTGGCAGCGCGCCGTCGTGGCGGTCACGTACGTCGGTCTGGCGGTCGTGCTCGCGCTCGCCATGAGCGCGACGCACCTCGAACGCACCTTCTGATGTCACGGAGAGACGATGACCGGCTCATCCTCGAGAGCACCGAGGGAGCGCAGTTCGAGCACGCCCGCCGGATCGGGGACGAGTTCCTGCTCGGGTTCGACACGGTGGCCGACCTGCCCAAGCCGGCGGTGACGTTCTTCGGCTCCGCCCGCGTCGGGGAAGGGCACGCTGCCTACGAGGAGGCGCGCGAGATGGGCCGGCGGTTCGCCCAGGCCGGCTTCACGGTCGTCACCGGCGGCGGTCCCGGGGTGATGGAGGCCGCGAACCGCGGCGCGAGGGAGGGCGGCGGCCTCTCCGTCGGCTTCAACATCATCCTCCCGCACGAACAGGAGTCGAACCCGTACCTCGACGTCGAGGTCGTCTTCGAGCACTTCTACGTGCGGAAGACGATGTTCGTGAAGGCCGCCGAGGGCTTCGTCATCTTCCCGGGCGGGTTCGGGACGCTCGACGAGCTCTTCGAGGCGATGACGCTGATCCAGACCGGCAAGATCATCGAGTTCCCTGTCGTCCTCTTCGACTCCCAGTACTGGCGCGGGCTCCTCGGCTGGATCCGCGACCCGCTCCTCGCCGAGGGGATGATCTCGCCCGAGGACTGGGACAACCTCCACGTCACCGACGACCACGAGGAAGCGGTACGCCTTGTTGTCACCGCCTACGAGGGGCGCGCGGGCGCCGCGCAGGGCGACGCCCGCGCCGTTCCCTCTTCGGACTAGCGCCCCTCTAGCGGATCCTCTCGCCGCCCTCGATCTCGCCGCGCCAGGCGCCCGTCGGGACGCCGCGGCCCTCGACGAGGTCCTTGAAGCGCTCGAGGTCGCCCTGCACGCGCCGGCTGTCCATGCCGAGGGCGCTGCCGAGATCCTCCATGATCCCGTCCGTCTCGTGATCCATCTGCACGGTCACCCGCGTCTCGCCCGGGCCGAGGCGATGGAAGGTGACGACGCCGGCGTTGCCGTGACCGTCGATCGTCTTCCAGGCCACGCGCTCGTCGGCACGCTGCTCGGTGATCTCCGCGGTCCAGGCGTGCTGCTTTCCACCGATCTCGGCGACCCAGCGAAGGTGCGCGGCGTCGATCTGGTCGACCGACTTGACGCCCTCCATGAAGCGCGGGAACTCCTCGAACTGCGTCCACTGGTCGTACGCCGTGCGCACGGGCACCTCGACGTCGACGGACTCGGTGATGCTGGCCATGTCTCCTCCTTGGTTGCGTCCTTGACGCCTACCCGGGAGGTCGAGGCTGAAACGTGACTACGCGCGGAGGCGCTTGACGAGCTTCCAGGCGCCGGGAAGGAGCATGCCGGCGAGGTAGAGCTTGATCAGGTCGCCGATGACGAACGGATAGAGACCGGCTTCCAGCGTCCCCTCGAGCCCGGTTCCGATCTCTTTCGCCAGCCAGGGTAGGCCGAACAGGTAGATGACCACGCTCCCGGACAGCATCGCCGCTACCGCCGAGTTGAAATGGCGGTCCCACCGGCGCTGGGCGAGCCACCCGGTGAGCGCCGCGGCGACGATGAACCCGACGAGATAGCCGCCGGTGGCGCCGTGGACGATGTCCCAGCCGCCGTCCCCGCCGGAGTAGACGGGAGCGCCCAGGAGGCCGACACAGAAGTAGAGCAGCAGGCTGGACGCTCCGAGGAGCGGTCCCAGCGAGGCGCCGACGAGCAGGACGGCGAACGTCTGCCCGGAGATCGGGACCGGCGTGAAGCCGAGCGGGATCTCGATCTGCGCGCAGAGGGCGACGAGGCCTGCCCCGGCCACGACGAGCAGGACGTCGACGAGAAGCCCGGAGCGCGGGAAGACCGCGAGCCTGAGAGTCGCCGCCTGCGGGTTCATCGCGGCGGGACTCTAACCGACTAGGCGCTGGACGGAAGGTAGAAGTAGTCTCCGGGCGGCGTCCTGCCCGGGCCGTAGATCGCGGTCGGGTTCTCGGGCTTGTAGCGCGTGAAGAAGCTGTCCTCACGGATGAGCTTCCCCCGCTCGAAGACCTCGCGGAAGACGGTCACGTCGAAGCCCGGGCCGCCGGCGGCGGTGCGCCGCACGGAGTTCGGGGGCGCGCCGGGGTCGACCGCGTACTGCAGCTCCGGCTGTGTGTAGTTCGTGGGTGACGTCGTCCTCGACTCGACCTTCCGGCCCTGCTTCGTCCCGTAGAAGGTGACCGTGAACGTCGAGCTCGTGTAGCTGACCTTGATCAGGATCGCGCGCTTCAGGTCGTTCTTGAAGACGAACTCGGGGCCTCCCCAGGAGACGGTCGCGTCGCGCCCCGTCGGGTAGTGGCTGATGTAGAAGGCATGGTTCGAGCGCTGCAGGATCGGCAGGCCGGCCTCGAACGCGGCGTTGAAGATCGTCGTGGCCGTCTGGCAGACGCCGCCGCCGATCGAGGGGATGAGCACGCCGCCCCAGATCATCTGCCCCTCGCGGAAGCCGCGCTCGACCGTCCTCGGCCCGATCTCCTTGTTGTAGGAGAAGGTCTCGCCCGCCCTCACGAGCGTACCGTCGAGGTAGTCGCCGAGCAGGTGGACGTTCCAGATCCGGTTGGCCGACGAAGCGCCCATGTCGGTCGTGAAGGACGACACCTTCTCGCGGATCCCGAGCGCTTTCGCCTCCTTCGTGGTCAGGTCGGCGGCGAGCGCGGTGAGCCCTACCGTCGCCGTCCGGCGCCCGGGCTCGAGACCGGCCGTGAGGACGGCCTGCTGAGCCTTCTGGGCGTCGAGCGTCGTCCCCGGCTTCGAGCCGACGACCTTCACGCGCTTGCCGACGATCCGGAAGCTCGCGTCGACGGGCTCGCGGAGCGTGGTCTTCACCATCGGAAGCAGCGCCTCGCGGAGCCCTTCCGGCTCCAGGGCGAGCGTGTACGTTCCGCCTCCGGGCCGGAAGCGCACGAGCGCGGCGAGCCGTGCCGGCGAGAGGGTGCCGACGCGCTCCTTCCGCTGCTCGATGCCGACGGGTGCCGAAACGAGCTTGCGTGCGTCGGCCGCGATCGCCTCGGCCTCCTCCGTGGTGACCGGAGGTGCGACCTCGGCGACCTCCGCCGTCACCTCGCGCGAGCCTGCGAGCGCGGCCGCGCGGACGGAACCGAGCAGCGCGTCGACCTCGACCGCGGTTCCCGCCGCATCGGGCCGGACGACGACCTCCTTGCCGTCCATGCTCAGGTGGGCGTTCACGGGCCTCGCGGTCGCCGCGCGGAGCTGCTCCTGAATCCGGCTCCTCTCGCCGGGAAGGACGTCGAGGACGGGCTCGACCTCGGTCGCGAGCGCGAACGGCGCGACGACCGCCCCGAGGCGCGAGGTCAGCGAGCCCCGGCCGGCCTGGTAGGCGCGTTCCTCGGTGGCGGCAAGGTCCAGCGCGAACGCCTTCGCGGGGCGGACGACGAGCTCCGTCTCGCCGACGGAGACGCGCACGGGCTTGGCCAGCAGCGGAGCGAGCTCGGCCTGGAGCTTCGCCCGGGCGTCGTCGCGAGAGAGGCCGCCGACGTCCACTCCGGCGACCGAGACCCCGGGGAGCACCGCGTCGCGGATCGTGTACGCACGCACGAGCAGAGCAGCGCCGGCAACGAGCAAGAGCAGCGAGGCGACCAGCGCGATCGTCCCCGCACGGCTGCCCCGGCGGCGGCGAGTCGCGCGCCTGGGCCTGGGGGCGGCGATCTCGGCCATGGACTGCGCAGGGTAGCGCGAAACGTCGTCACTATCATTCGCGTTCGTGGCCCCCTCGAACCCGCTGCGGGAGCTGCCTTCCGTCGACGAGCTGGTCGGCCGGAAGGAGCTGGAAGCCCTGGCCGCGCAGCACGGTCGGCCGCTCGTGGTGGCGGCCGCGCGCGCGGCCCTCGCGGCCGCGCGCGAGGACGTGCAGTCCGGCTATCCGGCTGGAGATCTCGTCCAGCGCACGGCGAACCAGGTCGCGGGGCGCCTCCGCCCCAAGCTTCGGCGAGTGCTGAACGCGACCGGCGTCGTCGTCCATACCAACCTCGGCCGGGCGCCACTGGCGGACGCCGCACTCGAGCGGGTGCAAGAGATCGCGAGCGGCTACTCGAACCTCGAGTTCGACCTGGGCGCGGGAAGCCGGGGCTCGCGGCAGGACCACGTCGCCGCCGTGCTTCGGGAGCTGAGCGGCGCCGAGGCGGCGCTCGTGGTCAACAACAACGCCGCGGCCGTGCTCCTCGCGCTGGCCGCCCTGGCGGAGGGGCGCGAGGTGATCGTTTCCCGCGGCGAGCTGATCGAGATCGGCGACGGCTTCAGGATTCCCGACGTCCTCGCCCGCTCGGGAGCGAACCTGGTCGAGGTGGGCACCACCAATCGGACGAGGCTCGCCGACTACGAGCGTGCCATCAGCGACCGCACGGCCGCGCTCCTGCGCGTGCACCAGTCGAACTTCCGCATGGTGGGCTTCACGGAGCAGCCCCGGGCGGGCGACCTCGCCAAGTTGGCCCAGCGGCGGGGCCTGGTTCTCGTCGACGACCTCGGCTCGGGAGCCATCGTGGAGACGGCCGACGAGCCAACGGTCGCCGCGAGCGTGGAGGCCGGCGCGCACGTCGTCACCTTCTCCGGCGACAAGCTGCTCGGCGGCCCTCAGGCCGGAATCGCGGTCGGACGGGCCGACCTGATCGAGCGCCTGCGCCGCCATCCGCTCCAGCGGGCGCTGCGTGCCGACAAGCTGACGCTGGCCGCGCTCGAGGGCACGCTCATGCTCTACCGCGCCGGGAGCCGAGACCTCCCGGTCCTGCGCATGCTCGACGAACCGGTCGAGACGGTACACGCCCGCGCCGTGCGCCTCGCCGAGCTCACCGGGGGAACGGTTGTGGAGTCAGTCGCCCGCCCCGGCGGCGGCGCGCTCCCCATGACGGAGATCGCCAGCTACGCCTGCGCGCTTCCGCTCGAGCTGGCGGAGCCCTTGCGGCGCGGCGAGCCGGCGGTGGTCGGCATCGTCCGCGACGACAGGCTCCTGCTCGACTGTCGGACGCTCACGGACGCCGAGGCCGACGAGGTGGCCACGGCCGTTCGCGCGGCACGAGGATGACCGCCGTCTCGGCGGAAGAGCAGCTCTGGGATCTCTTGCGCGGAGGGCTCGCAACCCGGGCGGTCGCGCTTGCCGCCGACCTCGGCCTCGCGGACGCGCTTGCTCCTGGCCCCCGCTCGGTCGCGGATCTCTCCGGCGAGCTCGACGCCGACGCGGACGTTCTCCGCCGGCTCTTGCGTACGCTGGCATCCGAGGACGTTTTCGCCGAGGAGGCCCCGGACGTCTTCCGCAACACCGAGGCGTCCGAGCTCCTGCGTCGCGGCTGGGGCGCCTACGCGCATCTGTTCGGCGGCCCGTGGCTCTCGGCGGTCGGCGCGCTTGATGCCTCCGGCCGGGCGTCCTTTGCCGCCGTGTTCGACACAGATCACTGGTCCTGGCTTGCCGCGAACCCCGACGAGCGCGCCGCGTTCGACCGGGCAATGGAGCTGGGGAACGACGAGCGCGTCGAGCGCCTAGCCGGGCTCAACTGGCGAGGCGACGAGACCGTGGTCGACGTCGGCGGCGGGAACGGCTCGCTGCTACGCGGGCTCCTCGAGCGGCACCCCGGCCTCCGGGGCATCGTTTTCGACCTCCCCGAGGCCAGGCGCGACGAGTCCTCTTTCGGCAACCACTGCACCTTCGTTGAAGGGAGCTTCTTCGAGCGCGTGCCCGCCGGAGACGTCTACGTGCTTTCAGGCGTGCTTCACAACTGGGACGACGAGGCAGCGGCGCAGATCCTCCGGACGATCCGCGCGCACGCACGTCCCGACTCGAGGCTGATACTGCTCGACGCCGTCCTCCCGGGCGATGGAAAGTCCCATTGGGCGCGATGGCTCGACCTCCTCGTGCTCGCGCTCTACGCCGGAAGGGAGCGCGCCGAGGCGCAGTGGCGCTCGCTCCTGGCCGCCGGTGGATTCGAGCCCGTGCGCATCGAGGAAGGCGTGATCGAGGCGCGATGCCGCTGACCGTCGGCACCGCCGGTCACATCGATCACGGTAAGACCCGACTCGTCACGGCGCTGACGGGCAAGGACACCGACCGCCTGCCCGAGGAGCAGGAGCGCGGCATCTCCATCGACCTCGGGTACGCGCCGCTCCAGCTGCCGGACGGGCGGCGCCTCTCCGTCGTGGACGTCCCCGGCCACGAGCGCTTCGTGCGGACGATGGTCGCCGGCGCCACCGGGATCGACCTGTTCCTGCTCGTGGTCGACGCCGGCGAGGGCGCGCGCTCGCAGACGCACGAGCACCTGGCCATCCTGAAGCTGCTCGGGATCGAGCACGGGGTCGTCGCCGTGACCAAGGTGGACGCCGTCGACGAGGAGACGCGTGAGCTCGCGCTCCTCGAGGCTCGCGAGCTCGTTCCCGGGGCGGCTGTCGTGGCCACGAGCGCCCTGAGCGGCGAGGGGCTCGGCGACCTCCGCGCGGCGCTCGCCGAGGCGACCGACCGGGTCGAGCCACGCTCGACCGCCCGGCCGACCCGGCTCTTCCTCGACCGCGTCTTCACGCTGCACGGGATCGGGACGGTGGTCACCGGGACACTCTGGTCGGGCTCCGTGGGCGAGGGCGACGTTCTCCGCGCCGAGCCGGCGGGGCTCGACGTGCGGGTGCGGAGCGTACAGGTGCACGATCGGCCGGTCGAGCGCGCCGAGGCGGGGCAGCGCGTGGCGCTCGCGCTCCCCGGGATCGAGCGGGACGACCTGCGGCGCGGCGACGCGCTGATCGAGCCGGGCGCCTATCCGCTGAGCTATCGCCTCGATGTCGCGCTCGAGCCGCTGGCCGAGATCGCCGACGGCACGCGCCTCCACGTCCACCACGGCACGGCCGAGCACCTGGCCCGCGTCGTTCGCATCGACGAGCGCCACGCGCAGCTCCGCCTTGCCTCGGCGGCCGTGGCCGCTCGCGGCGACCGGATCGTCCTGCGCGAGGGCACGACTCTCGGAGGCGGCGTCGTTCTCGACCCCGCTCCCCCGCGCCGCCCGTCGGCGGAGCGTCTCGAGCTGCTCGAGCGCGGCGATCCGGCCTCGATCGTGCTGGCGTCGCTCTCGGCGGCAGGCGAGCCGCTGCGGCGGGAGGAGCTGGCCCGCCGGGCGCTACTCGCGTCCGAGGAGCTGGACGCAGGGCTTGCCGCGGCCGTGCGCGCGGGTGACTGGTACCTGACGGAGGAGCAGCTCGAGGAGCTGCGCTACGGGGTCGTCCGGGCGCTCGACGAGCGGGCGGCGTCCTCCGCGCTCGACCCGGGAATCGCGGTGGCCGAGCTCCTCCCCCAGCGGCCGTGGGCCGCAGCGCTCCTTCCGCTCCTCCCGATCGAGCGCCGCGGCGCGAAGGCGTACGCGCCGGGCGCCACCGCCGGGCTCGGCGACCGGGCCGAAGCCGCCGACCGGCTGGAGGACGAGCTCGAGGAGGCCGGCTTCACCCCCGTGAAGGTCGATGACGCCGAGCTCGCCCGCTTCCTCGAGCAGGCCGGCAGGCTCGTCCGCCTCGGCGACGGGCTCGCCGTCGGCAACGCGGTCTACGAGGAGGCGAGACGCCTGCTCGTCGACGAGTGCGCCGCCGCCGGCTCGATCACGCTCGCCCGCTTCCGCGACCTCCTCGGCACCGGCCGCAAGCCGGCACAGCTCTTCCTCGAGCGCTTCGACGCCGACGGGCTCACCCGCCGCGTCGGTGACGAGCGCGTCCTCCGCCGCAAGGCCGGCTCGGGCTGAGGACGCACTCCGGGCCTTGAAAGGCCGCGGCGACTGTGCAACTCTCGTGCGGCGCGGCACGAAGCAGCGGTACCACCAGCCGACAGGAAGGCACCACCCGTGAACGAGCCCGACGACCAGCAGTCGGCGCGGCCCAAGCCCGGCTGGAACACGGTCCAGAACGAGACCGACGCCAAGCTCGTCGTTCCCGGAAGGGGCGGGAGCGTGATCGTGTTCGCCCCGTTCGAGTGCCGGCGCCTGCGCGACGACGTCTGCGCGAGCTTCAGACGGAGTCTCGAGCGGCTGGAGGAGCTCCGCTGCGTCAGCCTCCGACCGGACGAGCCCGAGCGCGCGAACCCCGCGCTCGGCTTCGTCGCGATCGGTTTCTGGCTGGTCGTCCTCTGGCTCGTCGGCGGCATCTTCTTCGCGAGCCCGTGGTACTGGATCGGCGGCCTGCTGGGAGCGGCGATCATCGCGCTCGGCGGGTTCCTGGCCATAAAGGGCGACCCCGGCCTCCTCCCGCTCGCCATCAGCCTCCTCCTCGTGATGACCATCGGGGTGCTCGGCCCCGCGGCGGCCGTCTACTTCGGCGGCGACGTCCACGAGGCCGTCGACCGGGTTCTCGCCGAAGGAGAGGACGAGCTCGCCTTCCTGACGCTGATCGGGCGCGGTCTGCAGTGGACGTTCATCGTCGTTGCCTCGATCCTGCCCGCCCTTCTCTTCTTCCTCTTCGACCGCGTGAAGCTGACGACGCTCCGCCAGACGTTCGAGCGCGGGATGTTCCACTTCGACCCGACCGTCTCGACGCTCTCAGACGTGCGGGCCCGGTACGGCCCGCAGATGGACGAGGTCTTCGGGCGCGAGCGACTGGGGCCGCAGCGGGGTATCGCGGAAGGAAGCGGACAGGAGAAGGCGCCCAAGAGCGGCGAGCGCCGCGTCCTTCCGGACCGGCGCGGGCCGGTGGTCATGGCCACGGTGGTGATCACGATCGGCTGGGTCCTCGCGCTCCTGAACCCGGACATCGAGGCTCCCCTCGACAGCGCGCAGCAGATCGTGCTCCTCTTCGAGCCCCAGCGCTCCCCGGTGGTCTTCGCCTTCCTCGGCGCCTACGTCTACGCCCTCAACGCCGTACTGCGCTCCTACGTACGCAGCGACCTGCGGCCCAAGTCGTACACGCACATCGTCGTCCGGATCATCGTCGCCGTGGTCTTCGCTTGGGTGCTGGAGGCGCTCTTCTTTACGACGCCGCAGGCGACGACCGGAGAGGACGCGCTCCTCGTCCTCGCCTTCCTCGTCGGCATGCTCCCCGAGACCCTGCTCGTCCGCCTGCAGGAGGTCGGGCGCCAGTTCGTCGGGAAGGTGGGCGTCCTGCCGCAGCTCGTCGAGCGCTATCCGCTGACCGATCTCGAGGGCATCGACATCTACGACCGGGCGCGCCTCCTCGACGAGGGCGTGGGAAACATCGAGGGCCTCGCCCACCACGACCTGCCGGCGCTCATGATGTACACGCGCATCCCCGTGGGCCGCCTGGTCCACTGGACAGACCAGGCGATCCTGTTCCTCCACGTCGCGGCGACGTCCGAGTCGAACGGCGACTCGGGAGACCGGCTAACCCTGCTCAAGTCGTACGGGATCCACACGGCCACCGATCTCAAGGCGGCGCACGACGCTCTCGTCTCGCGCCTGTCGGCGGAGACCGACGGCAAGCCGACCGGCGGTGAAGACATCGAAGCGTTCCTCTTCCTCCTCGGCGAGTCGCCGTCAGCGAGCGGGCGCCCGCTCGCCCGCCTCCAGGTGATCCTCGACGCGATCGAGGACGAGCAGTGGATGCCCAATCTCCTCCACTGGCACGGGGGCGGCCACGACAAGCTGCGGACGCTCGAGCTCGACGGCGAGGGCAAGCTGGTCGAGGTCCGCGGCGACCCTTCGCGCCCTGCGCTCGGCTCCGACGCAGGCGGGGACGGCGCCAACGGCGGGCGGAGACGGACAGCGGCGAAGGCTTCGGCTGCGAGACCCTAGCGGGTCGGCGCGCCGAGCCAGACCGACCAGGGCCGGACGCTCCCGGTGACGAGCATGTCCTCGCCCCAGGGGTCGTCCGCGAGGCGCGCCCTGACCGCCGCCTCGCTGTCGGCATCCACGACGAGGAGCGCCTCCTCGCCGTCGCCCTCCCCGACCGGCCCGCCGAAGACGACAAGCCCCTCCTCGACGAGCGTGTCCATGAACGCCGCGTGCTCGTCCCATCCCCGCTGCTCGCGGCGGGGGCGATCGTGGTCCCAGGCCGGCCCGCGCTCGCGTGCAACCAGGAAGTAGCGCGCCACGGCGCGAGGGTAGCGAAGCGTCGGTACGCTGGCCTCGGAGCGGCCCGGGCCCGGTGGCCCAGCCGGTCTTCAAAACCGGTGAGGCGTGGCAGCCCCACGCTGGGTAGGTTCGACTCCTGCGCCGCTCCGCCTCACGAGAAAGGCCCGCACACACGGGCCTTTTCTCCATCCCGAGGAGGAAGGTCGGTTTTACTGGACCGGCAACGGCTCCTCGACTTTGTTCGGCCCGTGTGCCTGCTGCAGCGCCGCGACGCTGGCGGTGTGCGGGTGCCGCAGCTCACATGCTCCGCCGCCACCCATCGTCCAGTTCCCCGCCGGTTAGCATTGGGGACGCCTCCAATGACTTTGCTGCTTGCTGGCGTGACTGGCGCCACGATCAGTCTGATCGTCATCCTCAGTGACGCGTCGGACTGGTATGACGGAGTCTATGCCTCACACACTGGTGGGCCTGATTTCTTTCTCTGGGTGTTCCTCATTGCGGCCCAGATAGCGCTTTCGCTCGTCCTTCTCATTCCGACCCTGCGGACTGTTCGACCGCTCTTCCGTCGGTCAAATCCGCGCCACAGACCGACACTCCTCATCTACCTGCTCTCTCTTTCTTCCCTCGTCATGGTGTTCGTCTTCTCCACGGTATTCTTCTTTGCTCCTGACTTTCATATCGATATTCCATTCTTTACGTCCAGGATTCTTATGCTTAACCTGATATCTTTCTCTGTCATCCTTGCGGCGGCAACCGGAGGCTGGCTGGTGTATTTCGCTTTGGAAGATGACGTCTTGCTTCGACCAACTAGGGCTAGCCTTGATCACTTTGTAGAACTCAGGCTTCAACTGAATGGCCTGCTTTGGACGGTTGGGCTGATACTCGGAGCCTCCATAATCGGAATGGCGGGCCTGCGCAATGCCGTTATCGTATTCAACAACGACGCATCGACGTTTCCAGGGCAGTACTTGTTTATTTACGGAGCTTTCTTTTCAGGACTGCTCGCGCTGGCTTACCTGCCGATACATAGGAGAGCTTTGACAGTCGGGCGTGCACTGCGAGACCAGCTTTTGCCCATGCCGAGTGAGGGCAACTGGACTTCAATGGCTGAGTGGAACTCAAATCGCAAGGCGCTCGAGGAATCGTTGAGCCTTGATCTGAGCGCGAACTCAAGCGCCCGAACCGTCGCGGCCATCTTGACGCCGCTCATCGGCAGTTTGATTGGTCTTCTACTTCAACGGTGACCAGGCATCAGCGGAGCCACAGCGAGAAGACGCCGTGCACGACCCGCCGCGAACGGACGAGCGGACGTTAGAGAGGATCCTGCTCAGTCGACGGAGAGAGAACCGCCCAGCCCTCAATCGTAGGACGCACCGTGAACGGCATCCATACCCAATCGGCTCGATCGAGATGGATCACCTTGAACGGGCTAGTCAGAAATGCCTCAAGCGTCGACCTGTTGCAGTGACAACCGCCCGCCAAGCGGCGCCAGATTGGATCTAGGCGATCCTGCCAGAAAGCGAGGTGACTCGACCTAGCGCGCACGTGCTCGAGAAAGAGGAACAGTCCTCCGGGGCGGGTAACGCGCGCCAACTCTTGAAGCGAGCGGCAGGGATCCTTCACCGTACAGAAGACGAAGGAAGCCACGACGCAGTCGAATGAATCGTCTGGAAAGGGAAGGAACTCCGCGTTTGCTCTGACGATTCTTGCCTGGCTCCCAAGGAGATCGAGGTTGCGAGCGAGACGCCGCATCATCGGCAGCGAAGGTTCGACAAGAACAAGATCCTTGACGGATTCGGGATAATGGCGAAGGTTGAGACCCGTCCCAGCGCCAATTTCCAGCACGCGTCCCTTGGCCTGCGCAAGGAGCGCACGGCGGCGATCAGCCATGCTGCGCTGTTCCGCGTACCAAAGGACAGGATCGTAGACCGCGGCAAACCAGTGCTCTGACGCCGCCGGTGCTAAAGCCAACAGCGCGTCTGGGAGGAGTCGGCGACGCAGGACTGGGCGTCCCACCGGCCCATATCCGGAGGACAGTCCCGCTTCGCGACCGGGAGAATCACGCAGGGCGGCCATGCGCCCAAAGGTACCGCGTTGCAAGGAGCCGGGGTCGCCGACCCGCGCGCCCGGCTCACGTGCCGCGGCCCATCTCGGTCTCCTGGGTTGGGTCTGCACGCTCCCCGTCAGGCCGGGCGGCCAATCGATACTTCATTACAGGTGACGGAACGGCGTCCGCGTCCGTTACA
The DNA here is from genome assembly GCA_035457655.1 of Gaiellaceae bacterium. Lineage (GTDB taxonomy): Bacteria > Actinomycetota > Thermoleophilia > Gaiellales > Gaiellaceae > JAIBJN01. The sequence goes on along the minus strand of DATIBF010000146.1, from coordinate 489 downwards.
CGGTGACCGCGAGAGCCGGTCTGCATGCGGATTCCGCCAGCACCAACAAGGACGAGGAGGGTCAGAGTCGGACAGCTTCGTGTTCGCACGGTTCGCACGAGCAGCGACCAAGAGCGTTTTGTGCTCGATACCTTTCACCCTGACTCGAGAATCGGCCATGTGGGGTAGTCCACCCCTCTCCCCGGTCAAGATCCCTTCGCCATCCAGGCGCTGAGTGTGTTCCAAAAATCGGTCCCCTCCATGGTTGCCCGCGGGGAAGGAGCGCCTTGAACGTCATGTAGCCGACTTCACCGTCTTTGACTAGCTTGTTCATCTTCTGAAAGCTCCTCACACCGGCGTCGAGCTTGTCGCCGAAGAACTCGCTCGTCTTCCCCTTCTCCTTGACAGGCGTGAAGCCGACCCCGGCGCGCGAGGTCATTCCCTTGATCGCCACGACATCCTTTCCGCGGTCTCCCCTCTTCAGCACGCGGATGAGTGTCAGGTCTTCCT
>DATIBF010000145.1:0-9187 GCA_035457655.1 Gaiellaceae bacterium | reverse complement strand
CGCCCTCTGGCGGCCGCCTCCTCATCGGGGTTTCCGCCCGTTGTTAGTCGACTGTAAATTCCTGCGTCTGCGGGTTGAGGTGCCCGAGCCTCATCGCTCCGGCTGTGGTCGAACTGCTGAGTCTGAAGACGTTCAACCCCTTCGTGATCTCCGACTCGTAGATGAAGTTGTTGTACCAGTACGAAGACCAGGCTCCACCGAGCTGCGTCGGCACGAGCGGCGGCGGATCCGACCAGGCCACCGTCTCAGCGTTCGCCGGGTCGGTGAAGTCGACGACCCAGGTTCCCGCCTGGTAGTTGCCCAGGACGAGCACGCGCTTCCCACTCCGGAGCGGCACCGCGCTGTAGTTGTGAATCGTGCAGTTCTCCGCAGCGCTCTGCGGTCGCGGCAGCGTCCACTGGCCGAGCTTCGCGCCGGTGTCGGCGTCATAGAAGAAGGCGCTCTTCTTCACCGGCGGGTCGGTCGCCTCGCATTCGGGCGCGGCCCCGCCGCCCGGCTCCCAGCCGAGGATGAGGACTTCGCCGTCCCAGCTGAACGCGGCCGAGTGCCAGTTGCCGATCACTCCGTCGACGCCGGGCTCCTCGACGGTGTACAGGAAGCGCGGGTCTTCCAGCGTGCCGCCTCGGGGAGGCCCGATGCTGAAGACGTTCGACATGTGGCCCGAGGCTGTCCCGAGCAGGTTCACGCCGCCGAGGATGACGCCGTTGTCATGCGCGGCGTGTCCGCCTTCCAACGGCTCGCGGCGCACGAAGCTGGCGGCGCCGGGGTTGTCGAGCGGCACCTCGATGATGTCGATCCAGTCACATGCCTGCAGGGCCGGGGGAAGGAGCGCATTCCCGCCGGACGTTGCGTTGTAGATCACCGCACGGTCCTCGTCGGGAACCAGCGTGAGGGTGTGCGTCCCGCAGCCCGGCGAGTCGGCTTGGGGCCTCGCGCTCAGCTCCACCTCGCCGACTAGCTGCGGGTTTTCGAGGTCGCTGATGTCGAACACGTGCATGCCCTCGAAGCCCGCTGGCACCGTGGTGCCATCGCAGTCTCGCGGCACGGTCTTCGGCGCGTTCCAAGCCCTGACGAGGATGTTCCCCCACACGACGATGTCGCCTTGATCTCCGTTGCAGCGCGTGCGTGAGACGAGTTGCGGATCGTCCGGGTCGGAGATGTCGATGATCCGGAACCCGTCATAGTCCCCATGGAAGGCCAGATTGCCCCAGAACGCGAGATCCGAGTTCGCATCTCGCTGTCCGTCCGGTACTAGGAAGCTCCCGAAGTCGGGGCTGTGGCCCTTCGCATGGATGTTCTGGGTGTGCGGCCGCGTCCCGTGGTCGGCTCCCGCGGCGAGCGGAAACGCCAACAGGCCGACCGTCGCCGCCGCGAGAGCGAGTACGTGCGGAAGCTTTCGCATGTGCACCTCCTAACTCCGCGGGGAGCGCACGCGAAACCGCCAACGTAGAGTGTCCATGTCGAGCACCGACGGGAGCTCGGCGCGACTCCCCCTTTTCCCGGCTTGCGCGGGCAAGTGTCGCCGCGTTTGCGCCTGCTGTCAAGGAGCCTTTGCAGGTTCAAACAGAGGGGCGGCCGCCTCGTGGCGGCCGCCCCTTTTTAGGATCAGTCGCTTGAGCGCGGCTTCTCAGTCGATGTCGAACTCCTGGGTCTGCGGGTTGAGGCGGTCGAGCTTCATCGCTCCGGCCACCCCGCTGTCGCTCAGGTTCCAGATGATGAGTCCACGCGTGATGTCGGACTCGTAGATGAAACCGTTGTACCAGTAAGTCGACCAGTCGCCTCCGAGCTCGATCGCCGCCGGGTTATCGGGGTTGACGAGCGGGGCCGGGTCGGCGTAGGCGATCTCCTGCGCGTTCGCCGTATCCGTGAAGTCGATCACGCTGATCCCCGACTGGTAGTTCCCGGAGACCATGACGTAGCGGTTCCGAAGCGGCACGACGTTGTAGTTGTGGGTCGTGCAGTTCTCGGTCGCCGTCTGCGTCCGCGGGATCGTGAACTGACCGATCGATTCGCCCGTCTCGGCCTCCACGTAGAAGAACGTCCGCTCGAGCGGGTCCGATGTCGCCTGGCACCGTGCACCGCCTCCGCCGCCGGGCTCGTGGCCGATGATCAGGACCTCGCCGTCCCACGTGAACGAGGCAGAGTGTCCGAGCGCGATTCCGCCCGTCACCTTGTGGTAGAGCCACTTCGGGTCTTCCTTCGAGCCGCCGAGGGCGGGGTCGGTCGTGTACACGCTGGCACCGTTGCCAGGGCCTCCGGCGCCGCTGCACGCAACGAGATTGGCGTCGCCGAGGATCACGGCGGTGTCGTGGCACGAGTGCCGATGCTCGAGGTCTTCGTCCGGGTCGCCGGCCGGCTCGAAGCGCAGGTACGAAGCGGAGGCCGGATCGTCCAGGGGCACCTCGATGATGTCGATGCCGCGGCAGTTGAGCGGAAGCTCGCCCGGCGACGGGTCACCGAACGTGGTGTTGGCCGACGAGTTGCTGTAGACGAGCAGCCGGTCGTTCTCGAGATCGGGAACGAGGGTCTCGGTGTGAGATCCGCACGGCGTGTCGACGAAGGCGATCACGTCGGGGTTCGTCGGGTCGCTGATGTCGATGATGTGAACGCCCTCTTGTCCGCGCTCGGGCAGCGGCGGGGCCGCCGGCTCGCGGAACATCGGCCAGTCGCCGCAAAACGCGCCCGGCGTCGTGTACCGCGCCGGGTCGGTGACGGGGATGTTCACTCCCCCCAACTGGGGTGCGGGCGTCGGCGAGTTCCACGACCGGATGATCAGGTCGCCCCAGACGATGACGTCGCCCTGATTGCCTACGGTGTTCGTATTACTGGCGCACTCCGTCCAGTTGATGATCTCCTTCGGGTTCCCCGGAGCGGAGACGTTGATGAGACGGAAGCCCGCGTAGGTGCCCTGGACGGCTGTCTTCCCCCAGAACGCGAGGTCCGAGTTGAAGACCCCGTTGCCATTGCCCACCACGTTGTTGAGCGGGACCGTCCTCTCCGAGTACCCCAGCGGATGCATGTTCTGCGTGTACTCGAACGTCGCCGTCGCCTCCGCGGCACTCGGCGGGACGGCCGAGGCCGTCAGTGGCACAAGCGTCGCTGCGAGCACGACTGAGAAAGCGATCAGCAGTCGAATCTTCTGCACTTGTTCCCTCCTACTTTGCGTCTTCGGAATCGCGGCGCGGGTGCCCGGAGCTCGGGCCCGCGGGCGCGCGAAACCCTGCCTTCGAAGCTGCCTGCCTCGCGGACACCTCCTCTCCCCCGGGGGAGAGCCCGTGCATGCCTGGATTCGCGCTGGCCCCCTTTGCACCGAAGCGGCGCATCCAGCGGGTTCCCCAAATGACTGCCTGCCGGGGCAGTCTTGTCCCTACCCCGGCGCGGTGTCAAGCTGGATCGAGTTGGAAGAGAGGGCGGCCACCTCGCGGCGGCCGCCCCTCCGTGCTTCCGATCCTGTTCGAGCTAGTGGATCGAGAAGGTCTGCGTCTGCGGGTTCGAGAAGTTCTGGTCCCTCGAGCCACCGACCGCCGGGTCGTTGAGGCGCCAGATCGTGAGCCCGCGGGTGATGTCGGACTCGTAGATGAACCCGTCGTACCGGTACGTCGACCAATCACCGCCGTCGAACTAGGGCACGAGCCACTGTCAAGAGGGCCGACCCCGGTCTGCACCGGTGATCCGTCAAGCGAGGGCGCGCACGACGGCGGTCGCAGCGGCTGCCGCGACGACCACGACCAGGAGCGGCGCCCGCACCAGGATGGCGAAGACCGCCGCCCCGAGCCCGACCAGGCGCGCGTCGAGCACGAGCTCCTCGTCGCCGCCGACCACCTGGGTGACGACGAGCGCGGCGAGGAGGGCGGGCGCCAGGAGCGCGACGATTCCGGTCAGGTGAGTCGGAAGAGGCCGGCCGCCCAGGAGCACCGGGCCGACCGACTTGAGCGCGATCGTGGCCGTACCCACGGCCGCCACGACGATCCAGGTCGTGCTCACCGCTGCCTCCAGCCGATGAGGCACGCGGCGCTGGCCGCCACGATGGGAACTCCGGCCGGAGCAACCGGCACGAGCGCGAGAGCGATCGTCCCGCCCAGGACCGCGGCGGCGAGGGCGCGCCGCGACCGCACCTGCGGGACGAGGATCGCGAGGAAGAGGGCCGGGAACGCCGCGTCGAGCCCGAGGCTCGCCGGATCGCCGAGCGCATCACCGGCGAGCGCTCCGATGACGGTTCCGCCGACCCAGCAGAGGTAGAGGACGAGGCCGGCACCGACGAGCAGCCTCCGGTCATAGCGACCGTCTGTGCGCCGAGACATTGCCCAGGACTCGTCGACGATCAGTTGCGACTCGAGGAGCCTGCGGAGCCGGCCGCCGACGAACACCGGCGCCACCGAGACGCTGATTGGAGCGTAGCGGGCGTTGAGCAGCGTGGCCGCGACGATCGCCGACGCAACGCCTCCGGCGGCACCGAGGATCGACGCGACCGCAAACTGGGCCGAGCCGGCGAAGGTCGTCGCCGACATGACGATCGCCTCGACGGAGCCGATCCCGGAGGCGCGCGCGAGCACGCCGAACGAGAGCGCGAACGCGAAAGCCGCGACGCCGATCGGAGCGATCCTTCTCGCTCCGTCGCGGTAGCGCGCGGGCGTCACTGCTCGGGAACCCAGTCCCGCGTGAGAACGAGCCAGAAGGCGAGACCGGCGTACGGTCCGTAGCGGCGGAAACGCCGCTCGATGGTCGCATCCTTCACGGGCTTGCCGCCGTTCAGCGCCGCGTACTTCGGGCGCGTCCACGAGTCGAGCACGAGCCGGGAGTAGCGGCCGAGCAGCATCATGATGTGGGCCGCCGCGTAGGGGCCGACGCCCGGCAGCGCGAGCAGGAGCGCCGCCAGCTCGTCGTCGGGGAGCTCGTCCCGGCTCGCCCGGCCGAGCTCCTCGAGGTCGAGCGCGCCCGAGGCGACGTCGGCAGAGAGGGAGCGGAGGTAGGCGCCGCGGTAGCCCGCCCGCACCACCTCGCGGTAGAAGGACTCGTCCGCTTCGGCCATCGCGTCCGCCGTCGGAAACGCGCGCCCGTAGGGGCCCGCGGCCGCGCCTGCGACCGGCTCTCCGAGCTGCGCGACGAGCGCCCCGACCATCCGCTCCGTCGCCGACCAGGCGCAGTTCGTCGTGCAGATCGTCTTCACGACCTCTTCGAACACGGTCGGGCTGCGGACGAGACGCCCGGCACCCCGAGCGGCCCAGGCGAGATCGGGGTCGCTAGCCGCTGCGGCGTAGAAGGGGGAGAGGTCCTCGTCGAGGCGGAGGACGTGTGCCACGGCGTCCTTGACGGCTCCCTGCTGACGCTCGCCCGGCGGCCGGCCTCTGACCGTGACGCGCGCGCGGCCGGGGCGGCCCTCGGCGATCCGGACGGTCCGCGGCCTGGCGCCCGGCAGGGGGATCGTGATCTCGAGCGCCCGCGCGTCGTCATCGATGCGCATGGGCGGCAGATCGACGAGACCGTGCGACTGGATCGACCGCCAGAGATCGACCGGCTCGCCGCCGGCACCGACGAGCGGCAGCTCTGAGCTCCACGGCCTACTCGCCATCGAAGTACTCGCGCTCCCAGGGGGAGACCTCGAACGCCTTGCCGGGCTCGCCGCCGACGGCGAGCAGTGTCGTCCCGGCCTCGACGGCGGTCGCGCCGCGCACGACGTCGGGGTCGCGGACGTAGACGAAGGTTCCGACAGGCGCGTCGATCGTGTCGTCGCCGACCTTGATCGATGCGTGCCCGCTCGCGACGTAGAAGAGCTCCTCGTGCCGCGTGCCGCTGTCGTCGACCTCGGTGTGCTCGCTCGTTAGCAGGTCGCCGGCGGCCTCCGCGACGTACGCGGTGATGCCGAACGAGCTGATGCCGAAGTGCTTGCGGACGGCACGCCAGGGCGCTTCTCCCGGCTTGGAGCCGGCGGGGGTCACGATCTCGGACAGGTGTGCGACTTGGTACGGCGCGTCGGGCATTGTCGCCTCCTGGTCGTCTGATAACCGGTGAGTTATCATAGACGGTTATGAGCGATCGAGCGCCCGGCGAGCTCGAGTTCGTCCGGCTCTTCGTGAACACGCTGGAGGTCGAGACCGGGGAGGACGAGCTGTCGGATCCCCGAACCCTGCAGGCCTGGCTGGAGGCACATGGCCTGGTGTGCGGAGGTACCGCCGCTGCCGCCGATCTGCACGCGGCGAGGCGGCTGCGCGAGGCGATACGGAGCCTGCTGGCGGAGAACACCGGACCGAGCGCCCGCAAGGAGGCGGCCCAGACGCTCGATGAGGCCGCCGACGCGGCGCGCCTGGCGGTCCGATTCGATCCCGGTGGAGGAGCGCAACTGGAGCCCGCTGCAGCGGGCGTGCCCGGCGCGCTCGGCCGCCTGGTCGCGATCGCGGCGGCGGCGATGGCGAACGGGACGTGGAACCGGCTGAAGGCATGTCGCGCCGACGACTGCCGGTGGGCCTTCTACGACCATGCCCGCAACCGCTCGCGCCGTTGGTGCTCGATGGCCGTGTGCGGGAACCGGACGAAGGCGCGGTCCTACAGACGCCGCCACGCCTCGTAGCGTCGGGCGGAACTGGTAGACGTGCGCCGTGGCGATCCTCGGGATCGACGTCGGAGGCACCTTCACGGATGCTGTCCTCCTGGCCGGGGGTGAGCTTCGCACTACCAAGGTCCCGACCGTACGCGCCCAGGAGCATTCCGTGGTCAAGGCGGCCGCCGCGGTCGGCGCCCCCGAGATGTCGCTGGAGCGCTTCACGCACGGGACGACGATCGCCACGAACGCGCTGCTCGAGCGCAAAGGCGCCCGGACGGCGTTCGTCGGCACCGCCGGCTTCGAGCACGTCCTCCACCTCCGCCGCCAGACCAGGGCGCACCTCTACCGCCTCTGCGACAGGCACCCCGAGCCGCTCGTCCCGCTCGAGCGCTGCGTCGGCGTCCACGAACGAGTCGCCCCGGGCGGCGTGGTCGAGCCGCTCGACCTCGACTCGCTGCCCGAGGTCGAGGCCGAAGCCGTCGCGGTCTGCCTCCTCTTCTCGTTCCGCGATGCGACGCACGAGCGGCTCGTCGCCGAGGAGGTCCGCCGCCGGCTGCCCGACGCGCACGTGGTCGCCTCGCACGAGATCGCGCCGGAGTTCAGGGAGTACGAGCGGGCCTCGACCACGGCCGTGGACGCGTACCTCGGCCCGGTCCTCGCCGGCTACCTGTGGTCCCTCGCCGACCGCTGCCGGGAGGCCGGCCTCGCCGAGCCGCTCGTCATGCGCTCTTCCGGCGGCGTGTGCACGCTGGCGGAGGCCGCGCGGCACCCGTCGCTCGCACTCGTCTCGGGTCCGGCGGCGGGAGTGGTGGGTGCCGCGAGGGTCGCGGCCTTGGCCGGCGTGGAGAACGCGATCTCCCTCGACATGGGAGGAACCTCGACGGACGTGTGCCTCATCGCCGGCGGGCAGATCGAGCGGGCCGCCGAACGCGAGCTCGGCGGCTTCCCCATCCGGCTCCCGACCGTCGACCTGCAGACCGTCGGCGCCGGAGGCGGCTCGATCGCCTGGCGGGACAGCGGCGGTGCGCTGCGGGTGGGGCCGCAGAGCGCGGGAGCGGATCCCGGACCGGCCTGCTACGGGCGCGGCGGCCTGGAGCCAACCGTCACCGACGCCAACCTCGTTCTCGGCCGCCTCCCCGAGAAGCTGGCCGGCGCGCTCGAGCTCGACCGCACGGCCGCGGAGCTCTCGCTCGGGGACCTCGACCCGCAGGCGGTCGTCGACGTCGTCAACGCGGAGATGCTGCGCGCCCTCAGACTCGTCTCCGTCGAGCGCGGGCACGATCCGCGGGATTTCGCGCTCGTCGCCTTCGGCGGTGCCGGGCCGCTCCACGCCTGCGAGCTCGCCGACGAGCTCGGGATCCGGAAGGTGCTCGTTCCCGCGGCCGCCGGCGTCCTCTCCGCGCTCGGCCTGGTGGCGAGCGAGGAGCGGCGCGACCGAGTCAGGTCGTACGTCATTCCCTTCGAGGATGCCGGCCTCCTGCCGCGTGAGGGCGCGCTGGATCTGCGCTACCGGGGGCAGTCCTTCGAGCTGACCGTGCCGCTGGACGGCGACCCTGCCGAGTCGTTCCACCGCGCCCACGAGGAGCGGTACGGCTACGCCGACCGCGACCGGCCGATCGAGCTGGTCGCCGTCCGGACCGCCGAGGTCACTTCCGGGCCCGAGCTCGACCTCCGCGGCGGCGACCCGCTGGCCGTGCGCGGCCCGACCGTGATCGAGCTCGAAGGGGCCACGTGCTGGCTGCCCCCCGGGTGGGAGGGGGTTAGGGATGGGAATAGCACGCTCGTGCTCACGAAGGGTGACGAAGGCGTGACGGGCCCGTGAATATCGAGCTCCAGGTCATCGGCAGCGCCCTGCGGGCGGTCGCGGAGGAGATGGGCGCGGTGCTCGTCCGCTCCGCCTTCTCGGCGAACATCAAGGAGCGCCGGGATTGCTCGACCGCGCTCTTCGCCGAGGACGGCCGGATGATCGCCCAGGCGGAGCACATCCCCGTCCATCTGGGCGCGATGCCCGAGGCGGTCGCCGCCGTCCGCGAGCACGCGCCGAAACCGGGCGAGGTCTTCGTCGTCAACGACCCCTTCACGGGCGGGACCCACCTCCCCGACGTCACGCTCGTCTCGCGCACCGGGCTCGGCTACGCGGTCTCCCGGGCGCACTACGCCGACGTGGGCGGCGCCGAGCCCGCCAGCCTGCCCGCCGGGTCGACCGACCTCTACCAGGAGGGTCTCGTGATTCCGCCCGTTCGGGTCACCGACGAGGTCGTCACCATCCTCCTCGCCAACATGCGGAACCCGGACGAGCGGCACGGTGACCTGCGGGCGCAGCTGGCCGCCCACCGCCTGGCCGAGCGGCGCCTCTTCGAGCTCTGCGAGCGGCGCGGCCGCGAGCGCGTCGCGGCTGCGATGGACGAGCTCTACGCATACTCCGAGCGGCGCGTGCGCGCGGCCATCGCGACGCTGCCCGACGGCCGCTTCGAGGCCTCCGACGTCCTCGAGGCCCCCGAGGGCGAGCTCGTCGTCCGCGCGGAGGTCACGATCACCGGAAAGACCGTGGCGATCGACTTCGCCGGTACCGACCCGCAGCATCCCGGGAACCTCAACTGCCCGCTGGCAGTCACTCGCTCTGCCGCCTACTTCGTCGTGCGCTGTCTC
>DATIBF010000144.1:0-9953 GCA_035457655.1 Gaiellaceae bacterium | reverse complement strand
AGCTCGGACACGGAGCCCGCGCACTCGGCGATCTGGAGGGGCACGTCCGCCGCCCGCGAGAGCGTCTCCCCGATCAGCATGTTGCGGACCTCCGGCTCCAGCTCCCTGGGCATCCGCATGGCGGTGAGCACGTTCTCGTAGGCAACCGCGTCTTCGTCTGCAAGCGGTGCCGCTCGGTGGCGCAGGGTCTCCGCCTGCGCGACGGCGCCGGCCGCCCCGTCCCAGTCGTGTGCGAAGCGCGCCGCCATCGCCGCCAGCGACGCTGCCATCTCCGTCACGAAGGCGGCGACGGAGCCACCACCGGGCGCCGGGGTCTCCGCGGCGATCGTGTCGAGCAGCTCCTCGAAGGGCACGTCCGTGTACGCCACGGCGCGATTCTCCTCGATTTTCGAGCGGCCGGCTGCGCCGCTCAAAACAGGCCGACGGTTCTTCCGTTCTCGTCGATGTCGACGTCGAAGGCGGCTGGCTTCACGCCCAGGCCGGGCATCGTCTGCATGTCCCCGAGGAGCGGCACGAGCCACCCCGACCCCGTGTATGCGCGGATGTCCCGCACGGTCACGGTGAAGCCCGTCGGGGCGTTCAGGAGCGTCGGGTCGTGGGAGAGCGAGAGGTGCGTCTTCGCCATGCAGACCGGCAGCCTGTCGTAGCCCTGCTCCGTGAACGTCCTCAGCTTCTCCTGGGCCGCGGGCAGGAACGCGACGCCGTCGGCGCCGTACACGCGCTTGCAGACCGCCTCGATCTTCTCGGCGATCGGCGCGTCCGCCGGGTAGATGAAGTCGAACTCGTTCGACTGCTCGGCCGCGTCGACGATCGCCTCTGCGAGGCGCGCGGCGCCCTCGCCGCCGCGCTCGAAGGCCTCGTTCAGCTCCGCGGCGTGCGCGCCGTAGTCGAGCGCGAGTCTCCGCACGGCGTCGAGCTCGTCGTCGGGGTCGGTCGGGAAGCGGTTCACGGCGACGACGGCCTTCAGCCCGTACTCGCGCACGATCCCGAGATGGCGCCGCAGGTTCTCGGCGCCGCGCTCGACGGCGTCGAGACCACCGTCGGGGTCGCCGCCGTGGTGCTTCAGGGCCCGCACGGTCGTGACGAGGCAGATCGCGTTCGGCCTGAGGTCACCGATCCGGCAGACGATGTCGAGGAACTTCTCCATGCCCATGTCGGAGCCGAAGCCGCTCTCCGTGACGACGTACTCGCCGAGCTTGAGCGCGACGAGGTCGGCCACGAGCGAGTTGTTGCCGTGGGCGATGTTGGCGAACGGCCCGCAGTGGACGAAGGCCGCCTGGCCCTCGAGCGTCTGGACGAGGTTCGGCTTGATCGCGTCCTTGAGCAGGACGGTCATCGCCCCGGCCGCCTGCAGCTGCTCGGCGACCACGGGCTCGCCCTCCCAGGTGTAGCCGACCGTGATCGCGCCGAGCCTCCTGCGAAGGTCGTGCAGGTCGCGGGCCACCGCCAGGATGGCCATCACCTCCGAGGCCGCGGTGATGTCGAAGCCGGTCTCCCGCGGGTAGCCGTTCGCGCGCCCGCCGAGCCCGAGGACGATCTGCCGGAGCGCGCGGTCGTTGATGTCGACGCAGCGGCGCCAGCTCACGCTCAGCGGGTCGATCCCGAGCTTGTTCCCGTGCAGCAGGTGGGCCTCGAGCATGGCGGCGAGCAGGTTGTTCGCGGCGCCGATCGCATGGATATCGCCGGTGAAGTGGAGGTTGAGGTCCTCCATGGGGACGACCTGCGCGTAGCCGCCGCCGGCGGCCCCGCCCTTGATCCCGAACACCGGGCCGAGCGAGGCTTCGCGCAGGCAGAGGGCCACGCGGCGCCCGACATGGCCGAGCCCCTGCGTCAGCGAGACCGAGGTCGTCGTCTTCCCCTCGCCCGCCTTCGTGGGCGTGATCGCGGTCACGCAGACGAGCTTCCCGTCGGGCCGGTCGGCGAGGCGCTCCACGACCGACAGGTCGACCTTGGCCTTGTACCTGCCGTAGAGGTCGTACTCGTCGGGCTCGAGGCCCAGCTCGTCGGCGATCTCCGCGATCGGGCGGAGGCTCGCCTCCTGGGCGATCTCGAGGCTGCTCGGCATCTGCGTGGCCATCTCGCTCCTTTCGACGGTCAGTGAGAGACCGCAGCCGCGGCCAGCTCGGACACGAGGGTGTCGGTGTGGAAGCGCTCGAGCGCGAACGGCGCGATCAGCCTCGGCGTCTCGCGGGTCGCGACGAGCTCGGCGAGCGTCGTGCCGACGATCGGTGCGGCCTTGAAGCCGTAGGTGCCCCAGCCGGTGGAGACGAGGAAGCCGTCGAGCTCGGTCTTCCCCAGGATCGGGCTGTAGTCGGGCGAGAGGTCGCAGAGACCCGTCCACGCGCGCAGCACGCGGATTCGCTCGAGCTGGGGGAAGAGCTCGAGGACGTGGCGTGCCGAGTACTCGAGGAACGAGAACGTCCCCTGGCCGCTGTACGTCGTGTACGGCTCGATCTCGGCGCCGATCAGGAACTCGCCCCTGTCGGTCTGCGAGATGTACACGTGCATCTGCGACGAGACGACGACCACGTCGAGGAACGGCTTCACGGGCTCCGTCACGAAGGCCTGGAGGATGTGGGTCGTGATCGGCAGTTGCACGCCGGCAAGGTCTGCGACGAGCGTCGACCATCCGGCCGTCGCGCTCACGACCATGTCGGTCTGCACGTGCCCGCGGGTCGTCTCGACGCCGGTGACGCGGCCGTTCGAGCGCTCGATCCCCGTCACCTCCGTGTACGGGTGGATCTCGACCCCCTGCCGGTCGGCGCCGCGGGCGAACCCCCAGACGACGGCGTCGTGGCGGATGATCCCGCCGGGCGGGTGGTAGAGCGCCGCCTGCACCGGCCAGGTGACCTTCTCGGACAGGTCCATCTCGGGGCAGAGCTTCGCGATTTCGTCCGGGTAGATCACGCGCGAGTCGATGCCGAGAAGCTGGTTGACCTCGGCGCGCTCGTTGGCCGTGATGATCCCGCGATCGGAGTGCGCGAGCGTGAGGTGGCCCTGCTGGGAGAAGAGGAGGTTGAAGTCAAGGTCGGCGCCGAGGCCCTCGTAGAGCTTGACGCTCTCCTTGTAGAACTCGGCGCCCTCCGACGTGCGGTAGTTCGCGCGGATGATCGTCGTGTTACGCCCGGCCGCGCCGGCGCCGATGTAGCTTTTCTCCAGGACGGCGACATCGGTGATGCCGTGGTTCTTCGCGAGGTAGTACGCAGTCGCGAGACCGTGCGATCCGCCGCCGACGATGACGACGTCGTAGCGGTCCTTCAGCTCCGACCGCGGCCGCCACATGCGCCTGACGCGGAAGACGTCCTTCATCCGGCGAGCCCTTCGGCGGCATCGATGACCGCCTCGGCCACCGAGTGGCCGTACTCCTGCGGGAAGTAGACCCGGAACCTTTCGCCCTCGTCCCGTACGACGAGCGCCTGGACGTGGGCCAGCGGGCCCATCGCCGGGAGCGAGTCGAGGTCGAGGTCGGTGAGACGGCGCATGAGCGTCTCGCCCTCGACCCGGAGGCCCGCCCAGCCTGCGGAGACGTCGACCACCAGCCGGCGCGCGCCGGCGAGCCGCGCGCGCAGCCGTGCTGTCTCCTCGAACGGGCAGAGGACGAGCGCCCGCTCGGGCGTCAGCTGCGCGACCTCCGCGCCGCCCGCGTCGAGCCCGCCCAGCTCGCCTCGCACGTCGAGCACGCCGCTGCGCGAGAGATCCTCGACGCCGCGAGGAGCGTGCGCGAGCGCCCGCTCGAGCGGCGACCGCCAGGCCGCCTCGGCGGAGGCGAGATCGGGACTGAGAAAGTCGAGGTGGCCCATCTCCTTACGCCCTGGTCACGCTTCCCTCGCGAAGCGCGCGCCACTCGCGCGGTTCTCGCGTGTAGGCTCGAAAGCGGGTGGTGGGCCGGGGTGCCCCAAAGAGAACACGGGAGTTGCGGATGCGCTCACGACCGTAGTCTCTCCCCGTCCGGATCGAAGAACGGCCGCAGGCGCACGCGCGCCTTCTCCACCGAGCCGTTCACCTTGATGGTCAGCTCGGCGTCCTCCTCGGCGAGGTCGGGCGGCACCCAGGCCATGCCGATCGCCCGGCCGAGGTGGTCGCTCCAGCGCGCGCTCGTCACGCGCCCGCCGGGCCGTCCGTCCACCACGATCTGGCCGCCTTCGAGCGGCACGACGCCGCTCTCTGTCTCGAAGCCGACGAGCTGCTCGCGGAAGCCGCGCTCGAGCACGTGCTCGAGCGACCACTTGCCGACGAAGTCGTCCTTGTCGAGCTTCGCGATCCACGGCATCGACGCCTCGAGGACGTTCGACTCGGAGTCGGTGTCCTGCCCGATGAGGATGTGCATCTTCTCCAGGCGGAGGATCCGCTGCGGCTCGAGCCCGAACGGCTCCGCGCCGAGGTCGGTGCTGCGCTCGAGGATCGTGTCCCAGACGTGCTCGCCGTACGGGCTCGGGAAATGGAGCTCGTAGCCGACCTCGCCGACGAAGCCGATGCGGAGAAGGAGCGTGGGCACACCTGCGACGTGCGCGTGCTTGGCGTCCAGGTACGTGAACCCCTCGCTCGAGACATCCAGGTCGGTGAGCCGCGTCATGAGCTCGCGCGCGTTCGGGCCCGCGACATTGACCGCTGCGAGCGCGCCCGTGACGTCGACGATCTCGACGTCGAGACGCCAGATCGCATTCCACCACTCGAACCACTCGACGACGGCGCCGGCGCCCGTCGAAGTCGTCGTCACGTAGAAGTCCTCTTCGGAGAGGCGGGCGATCGTGCCGTCGTCCATGATCCGACCTGCGTCCGAGTTGAGGACGCCGTAGCGGATCCGGCCGGGCTTCATGTCGCCGAAGCGGTTCGGGTAGAGGCGCTCGAGGAACTCCGCGGCGTCCGGGCCGGTGACGAGCAGCTTGCCGAGCGTCGAGACGTCGATGACGCCGAGCGCGTCGTGGACGTTCTTCGCCTCCGCGGCGGGGTCGCCGTACGAGTGTGGCCGGCGCCAGGTGCCCGTCCACATCATCTTCGCGCCGAGCTCCTTGTGGCGGTGGTGGATCGACGTCCGCTGCGCCGGCTCGTGCGGGCGGCCGGCCAGGAGGCCGAGCTCGACCGGCTGCCACGGCGGGCGCGCGGTCGTCGTCCCGATCGTCGCCTCGTCGGTCTCGTTCTCGCGCGCGTAGAGTCGGATGGAGGGGACGTGGCAGAGCTTCCCCTGACACGGGCCCATCGTCACGGTCGTGTAACGCTTCGCCAGCTCGATCGAGTCGAACCCCTCGGCGATGGCGCGCTTCACGTCTTTGTCGGTGACGTCCTCGCAGATGCAGACGAAGCACTTGCCCTTCTCGGAGGCGCCGTTGAAAGTCGCCGCGGGAACTGCGGCGTCGCCGACATCCCCGGCCGCGGCGCCGACGGCCTCGATCCCCTCCGGGAGATCGACGGGGACGAAGATTCCGCGGTCGTGGGCGTACTCGACCTTGGCGCCCGCATGGGCGAGGAGCGCATAGGCGGGCTGGCGCCCGCCGGACATGACGAGTACGTCGCAAGTCACCTTGCGGCCGTTGAGCTCGACCGCGGCCAGGCGCCCGGACTTGCCCTTGGCCGCAATCTCGCGTACCCGCCGCTCGCGGAGGTCGACGACCTCGGCCACCCGGGTGCCGGCACGCTCGAGGAGCGCGACGGTCTCGAGCGCGCCCTCGTCCGCAGCGATCACGACCGCGCGCTCGCCGGGCCTGAGCGACCAGCGGCCGACGAGCCTGCGGATTGCCTCCGGCAGCATCACGCCGACGAGGTCGTTGCCGGGGAAGAGGAGCGGCTGCTCGACGGCTCCTGCTGCGACCACGACGTGACCCGCCCGGTAGCGAAGGAGCAGCGTGCCTGCGTCGACCGGGACGAGTCCGCCCTCGAAGACCCCGAGGGCGGTTCCGTTGACCACCTCGAACCCCTCGCCGGCGTCGAGGCGTCCCGGATCGGTCTCGACCACGACGACCTCGCGTCCCTCCGCTGCATGTCGCCGGGCGGCCTCGCGGCCTGCCGAGCCGGCGCCGATCACGAGCACCTCGGCGCGCCGGTGCTCGACGTCGTAGCGCTGCACGCGGCCCCGGTGCTTGTCCACCTTTCCCAGCCCGGCCACGCTGCGCAGGAACCTCTCGTAGAGCGGCCAGGCGCGGCGCGGCCGGATCATCGTGCGGTAGTAGAAGCCGACCGGGGTGAACGGCCCGCCGATCTTGTCGGTGATCGCCAGCAGGTCGTGGTCGAGCGAGCCGCGCACGTTCTGCGCCTCGACCCGCATGCCCTCGGCGATCGGCGTGATGCAGGCGCGTACGTTCGGCGTCCCGTCGACGGTGAGCATGCAGTTGGGGCACGTGCCCTGGCAGCAGAGCAGGCCGCGCGGGCGGTGGTACTTGAAGCTGCGGGAGAAGACGCGCTGGCCCTCCCCGAAGAGCGCCGAGGCGATCGTGTCCCCCTCGAACCCTCGCACGGTCGTGTCGTGGAAGGTGAACGCGACCGCGTGCTCGCGGGCGAGCCGCTCGCCGGGCTGCGGCGGCAGCCTCATCGCTCGGCTGGAACCTCCACGGAGAGGACCTCGTTCGTGCGCGTGTCGCGCTCGGCCGTGAACCAGGCCTCGCACCCGAGCCGGTGACACCACCACTCGCGCTGAATGCCGGCGACGTTGCGTCGGAAGTAGAGGTAGTCGGTCAGCTCGCGGAACGTCGGCGAGCCCTTCGGGCGGATGGTGACCTCGCCGGTGCAGCTGAACTCGTCGACCGGGCGCGGTCCGCAGTTGGGGCAGGGCAACAGGAACGACATCAGGCGGTCTTGGCCTCGACATTGTCGAGCATGCGTTGAAGCTCCGCCAGCACCCACTGGAGCGCGTCGCGGGTTGCCGCCTCGGCCGCCTCGCCGTCGTGCGCGCGGCAGGCCTCGAGCAGCGTGTCGGGGCCGCGCCGCAGGTCGGCGAAGGCCTCGGGATCGCGGCAGAGCGTCAGGACATAGCGCTCGACCCGCACGCGCTGATCCTGCAGGGTTCGCTCGAGCCTCGGCCGGTTTGCGCAGCGGTAGCAGGCGTCGCGGAGCGACCAGAAAGACGAGAGGTACGCGTCGAGGTCGCCGGCACGGAAGGCGCGCTCCATCTCGTCTCGAGCCCTGGTCATCTCGGCGAGCGCCTCGTCCGTGATCGCCTCGGCGCCGAGACGTGCCAGGAAAGTCTCGAGCCCGAGCCGCAGCGCCTGGATCTCCTCGAGCTCCTCGACGGAGAGTGGCGCGACGCGCGAGCCGCGGCGCGGGAGGCTGGCGACGAGCCCCTCGCT
Organism: Gaiellaceae bacterium; assembly: GCA_035457655.1. GTDB lineage: Bacteria > Actinomycetota > Thermoleophilia > Gaiellales > Gaiellaceae > JAIBJN01. Next base: position 2,676 of record DATIBF010000144.1, on the reverse strand, counting down.
CTCGAGCCGCCGGAGCGCGTGGCGCACGGGCGTGAGGCTGACGCCGAACCGCGCGGCGAGCTCTTCGAGCCGGAGCCGCTCGCCGGGCACCAGCTCGAGCCGGCCGATCTCGGACCGGAGCGCACGGTAGACCCCGTCCTCGACGGACGAGATCTCGAGCGGGGTGGGGGTGGTCGCCGCCATTCTTGATCTTTGATCAAAGATCCTTCCAGCCCGCGGCGCCCGCGTCAATTCTCGTCTGCTCGGGACCCGTCCCGGTGCCAGGCACTTGGACGTGGCCCCGGGGACCCCGCCGGCCGGGAACCGCTTGTCCATGCGCCCTGCGGCAGCGGTTTCGGTGCCGCGAGGGCCGGGACACGGCCGCGAGAGGCACGTTTCGGTGCCAGGCACCGGGGCATGGCTCCTCAGGCCGTGATCGGGACGTGGCCGGGCTGGGCGGCGACGCGCTCCAGCCAGGCCCGGATCGCCGGGTAGCCACCGAGGTCGAAGCCGCCCTCGTCGGCGACGTGCGTGTAGGCGTAGAGGGCGATGTCGGCGATCGTGTACCGGCCGTCGGCGAGGTAGTCGTCGCCGTCGAGGTGGCACTCCATTGCGTCGAGGGCGAGGTAGCCGACGCGCTGACGCTCGGCGAGATCCTCGGCCGAGACCTCGATGCCCTTCGTGAGCCAGAAGCGGGCGACGGCGACGTACGGCTCGTGCGAGTACTGCTCGAAGAACATCCACTGCAGGACCTTGGCGCGGTCGAAAGGATCGGGGGGCACGTACTCGGTGCCGTCACCGAGGTACCAGAGGATCGCGCCCGACTCGCCGAGCGCCCGGCCGTCGTCGAGGACGAGCGTCGGCACGCGGAGGCCGGGGTTAAGTCCTCCGAGCACCTCCTTCCGATTCGAGCGGTCGACGACGTCCAGCGCGTGGCGCTCGTACTCGAGCCCGAGGTGGGCGAGGAGAAGGCGCACCTTGTAGCAGTTGCCGGACACCCCGGAGTCGTAGAGCAGCATCAGGCCTCTTTCGCTCCGGGGATCCAGTCCGTGCCCGCCAGGGGGACGCGCGCCATTGCGGCGGCCTCCACCGTCAAAGCGACAAGATCCTCCGGCTCGAGGTTGTGGACGTGTGACTTCCCGCAGGCCCGCGCGAGGGTCTGCGTCTCCAGCGTGAGCACGCGCAGGTAATTGGCGACGCGCCGGCCGCCGAGCTCGGGATCGAACCGGGCGGCGAGCTCGTCCTCCTGCGTCGAGATCCCGACCGGGTCACGCCCCGCCTGCCAGTCGTCGTAGTAGCCGGCGGCGCTACCGATCGCCCGATACGCGTCGTCGTGCTCCGGCGCGTTGTCGCCCATCGCCACGAGCACGGCCGTCCCGATCGAGACCGCGTCCGCGCCGAGTGCGAGTGCCTTCGCCACGTCGGCGCCCGTCCGGATGCCGCCGGAGACGATGAGTTGCACCTGCCGGTGCATCCCCAGCTCCTGCAGCGCGTCGACCGCCAGTCGCACTGCCGGCAGCGTCGGGATGCCGACGTGCTCGATGAAGACGTCCTGCGTGGCCGCCGTCCCGCCTTGCATCCCGTCGACGACGATCACGTCGGCCCCGGCCTTCACCGCGAGCTGGACGTCGTAATAGGTCCGCGTCGCGCCGACCTTGACGAAGATCGGCTTCTCCCAGTCGGTGATCTCCCGCAGCTCGCCGATCTTGATCTCGAGGTCGTCCGGCCCCGTCCAGTCGGGGTGCCGGGAGGCGCTCCGCTGGTCGATCCCCTTCGGGAGGTCGCGCATCTCCGCGACGCGGTCGGAGATCTTGTGGCCGAGGAGCATCCCGCCGCCGCCAGGCTTCGCGCCCTGGCCGACGACGACCTCGACCGCGTCCGCACGCCGCAGGTCGTCGGGGTTCATTCCGTAGCGCGAAGGGAGGAGCTGGTAGACGAGGATCTTCGAGTGCTCGCGCTCCTCCGGCGTCATCCCCCCGTCGCCCGTGGTCGTCGAGGTGCCGACCTCCGTCGCCCCCCGTCCGAGCGCCTCCTTCGCCGGCGCCGAGAGCGCGCCGAAGCTCATGCCGGCGATCGTGATCGGGATCTTCAGCTGCAGCGGCTTCCCGGCGAAGCGCGTCCCCAGGGTGACGTCCGTGTCGCACCGCTCGCGGTAGCCCTCGAGCGGGTAGCGGGAGATGCTCGCACCGAGCAGGAGCAGGTCGTCGAAGTGGGGAAGGCGCCGCTTGGCGCCGAAGCCGCGGATGTCGTAGATCCCCTCTCGCGCCGCGCGCTGGATCTCCGCGATGACGGCCCTGTCGAAGAGGTACGACTCCCGCAGGCTCCAGGGCCGCTCGCCGTTCCCCGCCATCAGTACGCGCTCGCGTTGTCGACCTTGAACGTGTAGAGCTGCCGCGCGGAGCCGTAGCGCCGAAACCCGCTCGGGTCGACGTCGGCGAGGCCGGCCCGGCCCAGGAGGTCCGCCAGCTCCGCCCGGTGCTCCTCCCGAAGCTCCTTCTCGACGCAGTCCGCGCCGAGCCCTGCAACGGTCCCGCGCACGTAGAGCCGGGCCTCGTAGATCGAGTCGCCGAGCGCCTCGCCGGCGTCGCCGCACACGACGAGCCGGCCGGTCTGCGCCATGAAGCCGCTCAGGTGCCCGACCGAGCCGCGCACGACGATGTCGATGCCCTTCATCGAGATGCCGCAGCGGGCGGAAGC
>DATIBF010000143.1:0-3749 GCA_035457655.1 Gaiellaceae bacterium | reverse complement strand
CCCCCGGCGATCCCGGTCATCACGGTCTCGGCGACGCACGACGCGAGGGCCGCCGCGACGGCCGCATCGGCGGCTGTCCCGCCCTCGGCGAGGATTTCGAGGCCGGCCTGGGCCGTCGCGGGATGCCCCGCGGCTACTCCGGGAGGGACTCGCACCTTTGCTAGCCTACGTCGGTCGTGACCCTCACGAAGGACGCAAAGCGCGAGATTTTCGACCGCCACGGACGGGCCGCCGGCGACACCGGCTCCCCCCAGGTGCAGATCGCGCTGCTCACCAGGCGGATCGAACAGCTCACCGAGCACCTGCGCACGCATCGGAAGGATCACCACTCTCGCCGCGGGCTCTTGAAGCTCGTCGGCAGGCGCCGCCGGCTCCTCGACTACCTGCAGAAGCGGGATCTCGAGGGGTACCGCGCGCTGATCCAAGAGCTCGGCCTCAGGAGGTAGGCGGAACTCCCGGACTCCCCACCGCCCGCCTCAGGGCCAACCATCTGGGAGACAGGTGGAAGTTTGAGGGAAGTCCGTCCCGACGGCCCTGCCTCAAACCTCCGCCTCCGTCTCCCGCAAGGAGAAGGAGGACTACATGACCACCATTGCATCAGAGATCACGTCGATCACGGCTGCCATCGGCCACGACGAGATCACGTTCGAGACGGGCAAGCTGGCCAAGCAGGCCGACGGCGCCGTCGTCGTCAGGAGCGGGGACACGATGGTCCTCGCAACGGCCCAGGGCCGCCTCGAGGCGCGGGAGGGCGCGGACTTCTTCCCGCTCACCGTCGACGTCGAGGAGCGGATGTACGCGGCCGGCAAGATCCCCGGCGGCTTCTTCAAGCGCGAGGGCCGCCCGACGGAGAAGGCGATCCTCACCGCCCGCATGATCGACCGCCCGATCCGGCCGCTCTGGCCGAAGGGCTTCCGGAACGAGGTGCAGGTCATCTGCACCACGCTCTCGGCCGACCTGATCACCCCGCACGACATCCTCGCCATCAACGGCGCCTCCGCGGCGCTGATGATCTCGCCGCTCCCGTTCCTCGGCCCCGTTGGCGCCGTCCGGATCGGCATGCTCGACGGCCAGCTCGTCGTCAACCCGTCGCTCCCCGACATCGAGACGTCCGAGCTCGACCTGATCGTGGTCGGGACGAAGGAGGGTCTCACGATGGTCGAGGCCGGCGCGAACGAGGTGCCCGAGGACACGCTCCTCGAGGCCTTCGACCTCGCGCACGCCGAGATCAAGAAGCTCTGCGAGCTGCAGGAGGACCTCCGGCGCCGGGCCGGCAAGCCGAAGTGGCTCGACGGCGAGCTCACCGAGGAGCTCGACGCCGCCCACGGCGACCGGCTCGCCGCCGCCGTCGCGGGCAACGGGCTCCGCGAGGCCACGTCTGCGCTCGAGGAGGTCGCCGCCGAGCTCTGCCCCCCGATCACGATCGACTCCACCGAGGAGGACATCGTCCGCGAGACTCAGGTGCGGGCCAGCCTCGAGGCCATCCTCGAGCGGAAGCGCGTGGAGGCCGTGACCGGCCCCGTGCGCGAGCAGTTCGAGAGCGAGCTCCGCACCCTCACCGACGCCGAGCAGGACTCCAAGCAGCTCCGCTCCGCGAAGCGCCACCTGCTCTTCGACCGCATCCTCGACACGGTCGAGCTCCCGTTCCCCGTCGGTCCTGCGACCGTCGAGGGCGAGGCTCCCACCGTCAAGGACAGCCTGACCAAGTCCTACGTCAAGAAGGCCGCCGAGGCCGTCTACAAGGATCTGGTCCGCAAGAAGATCGCCGTCGAGAAGCGCCGCCCCGACGGCCGCGCGACCGACGAGATCCGCCCGATCGCGTGCGAGGTCGGCGTGTCCGCCCGGACGCACGGTTCGGCGCTCTTCACCCGCGGGCAGACGCAGATCATGACGCTGCTCACGCTCGGCACCGCCAAGGAGGGGCAGCGCATCGACGACCTCTCCCTCGAGTCCGAGCGCCGCTACATGCACCACTACAACTTCCCGCCCTACTCGGTCGGGGAGACGGGCTTCATGCGCGGCCCCAAGCGCCGCGACATCGGCCACGGGGCGCTCGCGCAGCGCGCGCTCGAGCCGATGATCCCCGCGCTGGACGAGTTCCCGTACACGATCCGCCTCGTCTCGGAGACGCTCGAGTCGAACGGCTCGTCGTCGATGGGCTCCGTCTGCGGCTCGACGCTCTCTCTCATGGACGCCGGCGTGCCGATCAAGCGGCCGATCAGCGGCATCGCCATGGGCCTCGTCAAGGAGGGCGACGAGCACGTCATCCTCACCGACATCCAGGGCGCCGAGGATCACCTGGGCGACATGGACTTCAAGGTCGCCGGCTCGCGCGAGGGCATCACGGCCCTGCAGATGGACATCAAGATCACCGGCGTCACGCAGGAGATCATGAGGAACGCCCTGGAGCAGGCGAAGCAGGCCCGCGAGTTCATCCTGGACCGGATGGCCGAGGCCATCTCCGAGTCCCGCGAGGAGCTCGCCGCGCACGCCCCGCGGATCACGACGATCTCCATCGATCCCGAGCAGATCGGCCTCATCATCGGCAAGGGCGGCGAGACGATCCGCGGCCTCGAGGCCGACTACGAGGTTCAGATCGACATCGAGGAGGACGGCACGATCCTCATCTACGCGACCGAAGGGGAGAAGGCCGACGCGGCGATCGCCGCGATCCAGGGCCTCACCAAGGAGCCCGAGGTCGGGGACACGTACACCGGCAAGGTCGTGAAGACGACCGACTTCGGCGCCTTCGTCGAGCTGAAGAAGGGCACCGACGGGCTGCTCCACGTCTCCAACGTGGGCCCCGGCCGCGTCGGCCACATCGAGGACGTCATCAGCCGCGGCGACGTGCTGGACGTCGTCGTCCAGGAGGTCGACAAGGCCCGCGGCCGCATCGGCCTCAAGCTGGTGGGCAAGCACGAGAACGGCACCGTCGTCCAGCCCGAGGAGCTGATCGAGCGGGCGAAGGACGCTCCGCCGCGCGAGCGGCGCGAGCGCGAAGGCGGCGACCGTGGCCGGCGCGGCGGCGGCCGCGACCGCGGCCGCGGCCGACGCGACGACGGCTAGCCCGAAGGAACGCGGAGCTGCGCGGGGCCGTCCCTCGGGGCGGCCCGCGCGCGCTAGCGCGCCCGCTGGGCGACGACGACGCCGCCGACCACGAGTGCCCCGCCGAGGACGAGCCACAGGGTCACCGGCTCGTCCAGGAGCAGCGCGCCGAAGACGACCGCCAGCGGCGAGATGACGTACGTGTAGGTTACCGCCCTGGTCGCGCCGAGGCCGCGCAGCCCGATGTTCCAGCCGATGTAGCCGAGGAACGTGGAGACGACGCCCAGGTAGAGGACGAGAGCCGCGTCCTCGAGCGAGATGCCCGTGACCGTCTCGATCGTCCGGCCGCCGACGAAGGGGAGGAGGAACACCGTGCCGACGAGGCTCGTGGCGGCGGTGAGCGCCAGCAGGTCGTAGCGGCCGAGCAGCGGCTTCAGGAGCACGTTGTAGAGTGCGAAGGCCACCGGCGCCGCCAGGACGATCAGCGGCCCCTTGGCGTTGGCGAACGACAGCTCGCCGCCCGCGCCGAGCAAGACGACGATCGCGACGCCGGCGAAGGCCACGGCGAGTCCGGCCGCGCGCCCGGCGCTCCAGCCTTCGAGCCCGAGCCCGACGGCGAGCAGAAGCGTCAGCGCCGGCGAGAGCGCCACCACGAGCGCCGCGGTTCCCGACGTCGTGTGCTCCGTGCCGAGGTTGAGGAAGAC
>DATIBF010000142.1:0-3446 GCA_035457655.1 Gaiellaceae bacterium | reverse complement strand
TCTTCGAGGTTGCCGCCCCAGCGCGGAAGCGGGCGACGCTCGAAGTACTCGAGCGACTTCAGGCGGAACTTGCGCATCCAGTCGGGCTCGGACTTGTGCGCGGAGATCGCCTCGACGACCTCCTTCGACAGGCCCTTCTGGGACTTGAAGAAGTAGTTCTCGGGATCGTGGAAGCCGTAGCGGTACTCGTTGCCGATCTCGGCGACGACCTGGGTCTCAGATGTGGCCACTACGACTCACCTCCGACTGGCTCGGGGATGAAGGCTTCGTACCCGTCCACCTCGAGCTCCTTGGCGAGCTCGGGCCCGCCTTCACGCACGATACGCCCGTCCACGAAGACGTGCACGAAGTCGGGCGTCACGTAGTCGAGGATCCGCTGGTAGTGAGTGATGACGAGCGCGCCCATGTCGGGGCCGACGAGGTCGCGCACGCCGCCCGCAACGATGCGCAGCGCGTCGATGTCGAGGCCGGAGTCGGTCTCGTCGAGCACTGCGATCCGCGGGGAGAGCATCGCCATCTGAAGGATCTCGACACGCTTCTTCTCACCGCCGGAGAAGCCGTCGTTCAGGTAGCGCCCGGCCATCTCCTTCGGCACCTTGAGCTGCTCCATGGCGGCGGTCAGCTGCTTGCGGAACTCGGGGATCTTGACCGGGTCCTCCTCGCCGCCGTTCTTCGCCTTGCGGACGGCGTTGACGGCCGAGCGCAGGAAGCTGGCGACGGTGACCCCCGGAACGGCGTGCGGGTACTGGAAGGCGAGGAAGAGGCCGCGCTGGGCGCGCTCGTCCGCCTCGAGCTCCAGGATCGACTCGCCGTCGAGGAGGATGTCGCCCTCCGTGATCTCGTAGGCCGGGTGGCCCATGAGCGCGTAGGCGAGCGTCGACTTGCCGGACCCGTTCGGGCCCATGATCGCGTGCACCTCGTTCGAGTCCACGGCCAGGTCGAGTCCGCGGACGATCTCCGTCCCGTCCTCGGTGGCGACGTGCAGATTCCTGATCTCGAGAAGAGCCATGGGTTCGTTACCGCCAGGTGGTAGTGAAGAAGCAGCCTCACGAGCCGCTTCGTAACACGGACAGTGTAGCGGCTCGGTCCGGCCCGGCCCGCCGCGGTGACGGTGGTATCCTGGGACCCATGCCCTTCGGAATCGGGATCTGGGAGCTGGTCATCCTCATGGTGGTGCTGCTGCTCGTCTTCGGGGCCAAGAGGCTCCCCGAGATGGGCCGCTCCATCGGCCACGGGATGCGGGAGTTCAAGGACGCGGTCACGGGCAAGGAGGACGAGCCGGTGAAGACGGAGCTCACACCGCCGCCGCCCGCGCCCGAGAGCGCGGCGCCTCCCCCCGCCCCGGCCGACCCCGAGCGCGTCGAGACCGAGCGCGTCTCCAGCTCCGGCTAGCCCAGCATGGCCAGGATGCCGCGTCGCCTCGAGCACGGCGATCGCGTCACGCTCGTCGAGCACCTGGACGAGCTCCGCTCCCGCCTGATCATCTCGATCCTGGCTGTCGGCATCGGCTTCGTCGTCGCGTTCATCTTCCAGGACACGATCCTCGAGTGGCTCGAGCGGCCGCTGCCCGAGGGGAAGACCCTGATCACCTTCGGCGTGACGGAGCCGTTCTTCACGACGATCAAGGTGAGCTTCTACGCGGGTTTCGCGCTGGCGCTGCCCGTCGTCCTCTGGCAGACGTGGAGCTTCCTCGCGCCGGCCTTCCAGGAGAACTCGCAACGGATCGTGGCCGTCTGCGTGGCCATCGCCACGGCGCTCTTCGCGGCCGGGCTCGCCTTCGCCTACTTCATCGTCCTCCCGCGTGCGCTCCACTTCCTGACCACGTACAACGAGGAGTTCTTCCAGATCGAGGTCCGGGCGAACTACTACTTCTCGTTCGTCACGCTCGGGCTGATCGGGTTCGCGCTCGTCTTCCAGCTGCCGATCTTCGTCCTGGCGCTGGTCCGGCTCGGGGTGCTCACGTCGGGGGCGCTGCGGCGCAACCGCCGCATCGGGTACGTGAGCGTCCTCCTGGTCGCGATCCTCCTGCCGACGGTGGACCCGGTGTCCCTCGCCTTCGAGGTGGTGCCGCTCCTCCTGCTCTACGAGCTGTCGATCTGGGCCTCGGTGCTTCTCGAGAAACGCTGGGCGGCCAAGATCGAGGCGCGCCGCGAGGCGTACGCCGGCACGGATACCTAGGTGAGCGCAACGGTCTACGAGGCCGACTGGGTCGTCCCGGTCGAGGGAGCGCCCGTGCCCGGCGGCGGCGTGGCGGTGGAGGACGGGCGCATCGTCGCGGTGGGACGGGCCGCGGAGCTGGTCGGCGAGCGCCGGCGCTTCGAGGACGCGGTCATCCTTCCCGCGTTCGTCAACGCCCACTGCCATCTCGAGTACGCCGTCTACGCCGGCTTCGGCGACGGCCTCTCCTTCCCGCCCTGGATCGACCTCCACGTGACGCGCAAGCGGCGCCTCCTCGACGGCGATGCCGTGGCGATCGCGCGCCTGGGCGCGGCGGAGTGCCTCCGCTCCGGCATCGGCACGATCGGCGACGCGAGCTTCACGGGCGCGGCCGCGCCCGCGTGCAGCGCCCTCGGGCTCGCAGGGATCGTCTACCTCGAGGTGTTCGGAGACGACCCCGCCGCGGCGCTGGCCCGGTACGACGAGCTGCGCGAGTCCGCCGCGCCCTGGGCTTCCGAGCGGCTCCGGCTCGGCGTCTCGCCGCACGCGCCCTATACGACCTCCGCGGAGGTCTACGAGGCGTGCGCGGGCCTCGGCGTGCCGGTCATGACCCACCTGGCCGAGAGCGAGGCCGAGCAGGAGTGGGTTCTGCACGGCGAGGGCACGATGACCGCGGCCGCCGAGCTCCTCGTCGCTCCGGCCGGACGCACGGGAATCCGCATGCTCGCCGAGCGCGGGCTGCTCGGCAGCGAGCTCGTCGCGGCCCACTGCGTCCACGCCGACGAGGAGGAGATCGGGCTCCTCGCCGAGCACTCGACGGCGATCGCCCACTGTCCGCGCTCGAACGCGATCCTCGGCTGCGGCGCCGCGCCGCTCGGCTCGTTCCTCGTGAGCGGGGCCCGGGTCGGTCTCGGCACCGACAGCCCCGCGTCGACGCCGTCGTTCGACATGTTCGAGGAGATGAGGACGGCGCTCTACACGGCCCGCGCGCGCGAACGGCGCCCCGACGCCCTCTCGGCGAGCTCGGCGCTGGAACTCGCTACTCTTGGCGCAGCGCGCGCGCTCGGACTCGGGGACGAGACGGGCTCGCTCGTGGCCGGAAAGCGCGCCGACCTCACGGTCGTCTCGCTTGCCGGGTCGCCGTTCCTCCCGTGGGAGGAGCCAACCACCGCCGTGGTCTTCGGCGGCTCGCCCGACCGGGTGCTCGCCACCCTCGTCGCCGGCGAGGTTCGGTACGAGGAAGGAGGATTCGCATGGCACGAGCTTCGACGCAGCGCAAGCGCCGCCCG
>DATIBF010000141.1:0-12134 GCA_035457655.1 Gaiellaceae bacterium | reverse complement strand
GCCCTGGTCGGCAGACGTGTCGCCGACGTGCTCCACCGGCTTCTCGCCGAGGGCCTCCACCTGGTAGCGCTCGTTCAGAGCGGCGGCGGTCTCCTGGCCGTACGCGCCGTCGACCTCGATCCCCGCCTCGCGCTGCACCTCTTCGATGGCGGCCTCCGTGGCCGGGCCGTAGTCGCCGTCGATCAGGCCGTCGTAGAGGGCGCCGGCGACGGCCAGCGCAGACGACATTGTTCTCGCCGGCATCGAAGCGGCAGTCTAGGAGTCTAGGCCGTCGGCGGCGCTCCCTATCCTCGGGTGCGTGCGAGGTCCCGAGCCGCCCGGTGGCACGTACGAGCAGGAGCTCGCCGAGACGGTCGCCACCGGCACCGAGCGCTGGCTCGCGGAGCTGCGGCTCGCCGTCGTCGGGATCGCCGTCAGCGTCGGTCTCGGCGCGGCGGACATCGCGCTCGACGCCGGCGGCTGGGCCGTCGCCCTGGCGGCCGGGATCGGAAGCACGCTGGTCTTCCTCGCGCTCCTCTGGCGGCTGCGGCCGCGACGAGGCTGACCAGGCAGACTGCCCGCATGGTGGTGCGTCGGGTTCTCGCGGCCGTCGTTCTGGGCGCCCTCTATCTGCGCTTCCTCCGGAAGCCCATCCTCACGTGGGGCACCACCGACGAGGAAGGAGACGCGCGGCTGCCGGGCGACGAGCTGCTCGAGGACCCCGACGGGGTCGCGACGCGCGCAGTCGAGATCGCCGCTCCGCCGAGCGCCGTCTGGCCGTGGATCGCGCAGATGGGCCCTTCGCCTCGCGGCGGCGCATACACATACGACTGGATCGAGAACCTGCTGGGCCTCGGGATGCACAGCGTCGACCGGGTCCTGCCCGAGTTCCAGAACCCCCAGGTCGGCGACACGATCGGGTACGGATCGAATCGGATGCAGCTCGAGCGCGTCGAGCCGGAGCGCGTGCTCGCGTGGCGCTCCGAGAACGGCAACTGGGTGTGGACGTTCGTCCTCGAGCCGCGCGGAGCCTCGACGCGCCTGATCAGCCGCAACCGCTTCCGGCTCCCGACGCTGGCCGCCCGGCTGGGGATGGTCCTCATGGAACCTGCCTCCCTCGTCATGGAGCGGAAGATGCTGCTCGGCATCAGGGAGCGCGCGGAACGGCTCGCTCGGAATGAGCAGGAGTGAGCCGATGGATAACCCCAAACAGGCTGGCGCAAGCTGCTCGCTGCGAGGAAAGGAGCGAGGCATGCGCGGCGCGCAGGACGTGATCGTTGTCGGAGGCGGCTTCGCCGGTGTCACGGCCACCTTCTTCCGCGGCATCGGCGCCGCCGACCGACTCTCCGTACGCGACCGGCTCGAGGAGCTCGGGCTCGACGAGGAGAGAGATGAGACCTCAACGAAGCGCTCTGGGCCGGACTGTGCAGCGCGTACGTGCAGGAAACCGGGCTCGTTGCGGCCCTCCGCTGCACGCGCCCGCCGGCTGGTCCGCCGAGCGGATGCTCGGCTGCTCGTCCCGCTACAAGATCGCGGGCGGGACGAGGAGCCTCGTCGAGGCGATCGCGTCAGACGGCAGCTTCACGATCCGCCCGAGCGCCCCGGTTGCTGCGGTCGAGGCCGACCGGGACGGCGTCGTCGTCCGACTCGTGGACGGCGAGGCGCTCGCGGCCCGCGCCGTCGTCGTCGCCGTGCCGCTCAACATCCTCGCCTCGGTCGAGTTCACGCCCGCCCTGTCCGCCGGGAAGCGCGAAGCCGCCAAGACCGGCCAGTCCTCCCACGGCATCAAGACGTGGGCACGGGTGCGCGGCGAGCGTGGCTTCTTCGCACTGGCGCCGAGCCGCTGCGGCATCACCTACCTGAGCACCGATTACGCCGTCGGGGGTGACACGCTGCTCGTCGGCTTTGGACCACACGCGTCGGCCCTCGACCCGACCGACCGGGAGGCCGTCGCCGAGGTCGTCCGCCGGCTCGCCCCTGACGCCGAGGTCGTCGAGGTTCATGCGAACGACTGGACGTCGGATGAGTACTCGCGCGGGACCTGGTCGATGCCAAGACCGAATGCCGTCACGCGGTACCTCCGCGAGCTCCAGCGACCGGAAGGGCGCGTATTCCTCGCCGGCTCGGACCTAGCAAGCGGCTGGAGCGGCTTCATCGACGGCGCCATCGAGAGCGGCCACTCGGCCGCGCGAGCCGTTGGGGGCTTCCTCGCCGGCGCCGAGGTGTCTGAGGCCGAGAGGACGCCCCACGTCGGCTAGTCGCGTCTGCCGGCACGGGAGATCACTACGGACGGCCGGCTCGTAGGACGCTGCTTGGGTGCCCCATCGGTCATGCGGCGATGTCGCTCCCGGCATAGAAGGCCCCGTCTGCGCGTCAGCTCTCGCGCAACTTCCTGATAGCGATGGCTGCGATGAAGAGCGCCGCCGCGGCGCCCGCCCGTGGCGCATCACGGCCGCAATTGCCGGACACCGGCGAGCTTGAGTCGCGGCACGTCCCCGTGACAGCGGCCGTCCGCGGTCCAGACGGTCGAGTCTTCGACTCTCATGTGGAGAAGCACGCCAGCAGCTCCCCGCGCCAACTCGATCTCGCGCGGACTGTCCGACCGGTCGTTCCAGTGCGCCACGACCCGCGATCGCGCCTTCCCAGGAGGCAGGGAGCGCGCCGCCATGCCGAACGAGGTCAGTGTCAGGACGGCGGAGCCTGGGTCGTCGGTCAGAACGCTCGAGTACCGGCACGGCCATCTCGAGGCGAGTTGCGGCCCATCGAGGAGCACGGCGACGACGAGGCTTGGCCCGATTCGCCGAACGTTGTCGGCGACTTCGTCGAGGCTTGCGAGGTCCTCGCAAACCATTGGAGCCGTGGTGATGCGGCTGCCGAGATCGATGATGTGGAGCCTCCGCTCCCGAAGACCGATCGCCTCCCACCACATCTTCTTCGGATGGAGCGACCGCGTGAGGTGGTACTGGCGGAGCTGACCCTCATCCAGGCACCAGCGGTGGTGCTTGTCCTGCTCGTAGCGGTTCCAGCTCCCGTTCGTCCGAACGCCGAAATGCAGGTAGTTGCGGCCGAGGGTGGACGCGGCGGGCCGCTCGCGCACGCCTGCGATGAGGAAGCCGGCGCCATGCGCCCCGAGAGTGCTTTCGAGAGAGGCGATCGACTCGGCATCCACCGCCGATTCCGGAAGGATGAGTGCATCCACGCATCCCGCCGCGGCGAGCAGCGAGTCAACGAGCTCGCAGTCGAGGGAGCCTTCAGGCGCGAACTCGAAGAAGCCGAAGACGTCGCGATCCATATTCTCGATCAGCGTCGTTGGCACGGGCCGGAAGTCCCTCGAGCGGACCGACAGCGGCCATGGCAGAAGGACGACGTTGTAGTCACGACGGTCGTTCGAGGGGCCGGGCCCGACGCTTCTCCACCTGACATCGACCGCCTCGTAGCAGAGCCCGAGGTACCGGGAGAGCGAACGAATCGTGATCCCGCGTGCGGAGAAATTCGTCTTCGGGAGGATCCGCACCCGAACCGGCGAGAGTCGCGAGAGCGAGCCTTGCGCTTCGAGCAACCGCTGGGCGTCGGCCTCGAATCGGACGCCGGAAGGATGCCGTTTCGGGGAGGCAACATCCGCGCAGGCCTCGTCCGCCAGCGCGTGCAGTGTGAGGAGCGCGGCGTTCAAGTCCCAAGCAGTGCCGCCGCGGACCTCGGCCAGCGGAACGTCGCGGCAGCGGGCGACCGTGTCCCAACAGTCTTGGACGAGCGGAGGGGGCTCTCCAAGCGACCGTCTCCAGGCGCGGGCGGCCCCGCGCACGTGCGCTTCCCAACTGTCGAACGGCGGCCAGTGCCGCCCCGTCGGAGGAGCCACGACGAAGCGGTAACCCTCGGTCTGATCCAGCACGAGATTCGCAACGGCGAAAACGTCGGGGGGCCAGCCCACGAAGTCGTCCCACTGCCATGCCGGCGCGAACGCATCGACGTACGACGCCACTGTCTGCTTGCACGCGATCCCAGCGCCTATGCGCTCGTCCGTGGCCGCATGGTCCGCGTCTGGGGCGGCATGATCCGCTTTGGACGTGGGCCTATCGTCCTCGTCGACGCACGGGTCTAACCACCTCGACTCCGTACGAGCAGGCATCGACTCAAGCCAACCGGCCGCCCACCTCGCCGGCATCCGCAAAACCACTGATCCCTACGTCGGGCCTGCACTGAACTCCGGATGCACCTGTGCGATCGACGCCCACCTGGACGCACGTCGGCGCAGGCTCGGAGTTCCGGCGCTACGGACACTCCGGATGGGCCGGGGTGGATTCGAACCACCGACCTTGGGATTAAAAGTCCCCTGCTCTACCGCTGAGCTACCGGCCCGCGGTGCGAGTGTAGCCGCGGGCGGCCGCTATCCTTGGCCCCGCCTGGCCCCCATCGACTAGCGGCCCAGGTCACGGCCCTTTCAAGGCCGTAGCGCGGGTTCGAATCCCGCTGGGGGCACTGCCATGCGGGAGTCTCGCCACCTGCGCGAGATCAGGCGGCTCGATCCGGTGCGCGACGCGGGAGCGGGCTCTCGGCCGCGGCGCGATCTGCTGTATGAACCAGATTCAAGGCCGCTTCCCGATCGCCAACGAGGACTTCGTCTACGTCCTCTCGACGTTTGTGGTCGAGCGGTTTCGCTGGAACGAGCGCTTCGGCTGGCGACGGGCGCTCAAGGTGGAGCGGCTCGCCCAGCTCCACTTCTGGCGCGAGGTCGGCCGGCTGATGAACATCGTGGGCATCCCGGAGACCTACGAGGAGAATGGAGCGGTTCAACGCCGAGTTCGAGCGAGATCGCTTCGCGTACACCGAGGCCGGCCACCGGATCGCGGTCGCAATGATCGAGATGTTCGTCGGCAAGATCCCCGGGCTCTCGAAGCGCCTGGGCACACGCGGAGTCTGCGCGCTCCTCGGCGAGCCGCTGCTCGCCGCGCCCGACCTCCCGGGGCCGACCGCCGCCGAGCGTCGCACGGCCGAGGGAGCACTGAAGCTGCGGGCCGGCGGCCGGCGGCGCCAGACCCGGCTACCCTGCGTAAGAGCGGGCGGTTAGCTCAGCTGGGAGAGCGCCTGCCTTACAAGCAGGAGGTCGCTGGTTCGAGCCCGGCACCGCCCATCGCCCGGAGTCGTCCGTGGTGTACCACGTCCGAAGGAGGTGCCCTCTGGAAACCATGATCGGGATTGCGGCTCTCCTCGTCGGTGCGGGAATCGCCTGGCTCTGCTTCGCCCTCGGTGTCTTCTTTTTCACGCGCACGGGCCGGGAGGGAATGCGGATCGCGCGCATGGAGCAGGAGCGGCGGGAGCACCTGCCACCGCACGAGTAGACCGCAACATCCGCGGCTCGCGAACGTCTTTGACCCCCGGAGGGATGCGGGAAGTTCGGGCGCCGGCTCGTTCCGTCCGGCGCGCCGAACCGTTCTAGCCCGGTGGATCCTGGTCGAAGCTCCGACGTTCCTGGATCTCGCCGTCCTTGCCGTGAACGCGCAGCTCGGCCCGGTTCTCCTTCGCGAGGGCTCGGCCCGCCCGCTTTGCCCGGGCCTTCTTGTCATGCCGTGAGCCGGCCCAGGCCGCGCCCTCGACGTCGACCGCCCACTCGTCCTCGTCCTCGCGGTACGTCACCCTTGTATCGCCGTCCGACACGAAGATCCTCCCTCGATGCGTTACCTCTTGGCCGTGCCCGGGCCGCAAGGGCTCCAAACGGCGCTAGTCCTCCTCCTTGTCGTGGCCGCGCGCCTTCCCCTTGTCCTTGCCCCTGCCCTTGTCCTCGTCGTCGCTCTCGCCGTCTTCGTCGTCGTCGGCCTCGTCCTTTTCCGGGCCGTCGAGCTCGTCACGGCCCTGTGTGTCGATCTCGACAGGCTCCACAGGAGCTTCGACAGTCGTGACCGGCGACCGGCTGCCGTCGCCCTCGGCGCCGCAGCCGACGAGCGTCAGCGCAAGGAGCACGCGAAGAAGTCCGAGTATTCGGCTCACGTCCGAGGACCTGCAGCTGCTCGGTCATCCCCCGAGGCAGCAATTTGACACGTAACTAAAAGGTTACGTAAAATCTCGCCATGGACGAGGTGTTCAAGGCCCTCGCGGACCCCACCCGGCGGAGCCTGCTCGACGAGCTCTACCGGGAGGACGGGCAGACCCTGACGGCGCTCGAGCGGCGGCTGCCCATGACCCGCATCGGCGTCATGAAGCATCTGCGCGTGCTCGAGGAGGCCGGCCTCCTCACGACCAAGCGGCGCGGCCGCGAGAAGCTGCACTTCCTGAACCCCGTCCCGATCAGGCTCGTCCACGACCGCTGGGTGAGCAAGTACGCCGAGCCGTGGGCCGCGACGCTCACGGGACTCAAGAAGCGACTGGAGGAGACCATGGAGCAGGTGTTCGAGATCTACATCAAGACCACGCCGGAGCGCCTCTGGGAGGCAATCACCGACCCCGGGCTGCGCTCCCAGTACTCGTTCGGCGTCGGCGTCGACTCGGACTGGGCGCCCGGCTCGCCCTACGAAGCAAACCACGCCGGAGCGGGAATCACGATCGCCGAGGGCGAGAACCTCGAGGTCGACCCGCCGCACAGGCTCGTGCAGAGCTTCAACGCGCTCTGGAGCGACGAGGTCAAGGCCGAGGGGACCTCACGGGTCACGTGGGAGATCGAGCAGATCGAGGACTCCTGTCGCCTGACCGTCACCCACGACCAGCTGCGCGAGGGAGCGAACGACGAGCTCTACGGCGGCTGGCCGATGATCCTCTCCGGCCTGAAGACGCTGCTGGAGACGGGCGAGCGGCTGACGACGCCCGGCTCGCTCATGTACGCCGACGCGACGTCGTCCTCCTGAGCACATCCGAAAGGGGCGCCGTCGCAGCGCGGCGGCGCCCCGATCCTGCTGCGAGTCCTCTAGCATGCGCTCGTCTCCGAGCACGGCTGGGAACCTCTCTCGGGCGCCCGCTGGCGCCACCGCCTTCCGCGGCGCGGGCCCTACGACCGCGAGCAGATGCTGCTCGAGTTCGCCCGCGAGAAGCGGGTCGTCCACGTCGGCTTCGTGGACGAGCACCGCCTGGAGGCGAAGGTCGGCCAGGGCACGTGGCTGCACGCGCGACTTGCTGAGTCTGCTGCCTCCCTCGTCGGCCTCGATGTCGACGAGGAAGGGGTGCGCTGGGCGACGGAGCACGGCTTCGAGGCCCACGCGGTCGACGCCCAGTCGGCCGAAGCGGTCGCGGCGCTCGGGCTCGACCCCGCGGACGTCGTGATCGCGGGCGAGGTGGTGGAGCACCTGGACGCGCCCGGTCATTTCTTCCGCTCGCTCCGACAGCTCGTCGGCCCGGACGGCCTGCTCGTCGTCACGACTCCGAACGCCTACCGGCTGCTCAACTTCCTCGCACCGTTCGGTGGAGTCGAGCTCGTCCACCCGGATCACACCGCCTGGCACAGCCCGCACACGCTCGCAACGCTCCTCGCGCAGGGCGGCTGGGAGCTGGAGGGCGCCGCGTACTACCAGAACCCCGCGCCGGGGGTGGAGGGCGCCGCGGGGGCCCTCGTCCGCTTCGGACGGTCCGTCTTCGTCCGCATCGGCCGCCTCGCCCCGTACTGGAGCGACGGCCTGGTCGCGTGGGCGCGCCCGGCGGGCGACGTCAGACCCGGCTGAGTTTCTCGGCTTCGAGGAGCGTCGGCACCGCGGGATTGTCGATCTGCGCGGCCAGGGAGCGGGCGACGTCGAGCGCGCCCGGTTCCCCGAGGCGCGCTCGGTAGAGAGCGGCGTGCAGGAGGAGCTCCCGCATCCCCCGCCGCGCCGCGGTGGCCTCGAGCTCGTCGATCCAGCGCGGGGCGCCCTCGGCTCGATGCTCGACCCCTACGGAGCACAGGGCGTCGAGGCCGTACACCTCGATCCACAGGTACGTGTCCGGGAGCCGGCGGCAGACTCTGGGCGCATCGAGCAGGATCTCGAGCGCGCGAGCGAGGTCTCCGCGAGCCGCCGCGACGAGCCCGAGGCCGCGAAGGGCAACGCTCTCCCAGCAGGGATCGCCTACCTGGCAGCCGAGGGCGAAGGCGTGCTCGAAGCGCTCCTCCGCTCGGTCGAGGTTCCCGCGGACGAGGTCGAGCTCGGCGGAAAAGGACTCCGGGAAGGGAACGAACGCCGTCATGCCTCGCGCCTCGGCTTCGTCCATGGCCCGATCGAGCGCGAGCTGCGCCTCCTCGAGCTCGCCGCGGAGGAGGTGGAACCGTCCGAGGAAGGTGAGCGCCAGGCCCAGCGGCTGGCCCGACGGCAGCCGCTCCGAGCGGGCGACGGCCGAGGGGAGGAGCTCGGCGGCCGTCGCGTGGTCCCCGACGTCGTGGGCCGACGCGCCGCGAATGAGCGCAACCCAGGCGAGCTCGCCCTCGTTCCCATCGGCAAGCTCCGCGGTGCGGGCCAGTGACTCCTCCGCGCGTTCGTAGTGCGCACGCAAAAACTGAACCCAACTGATCTCACGCCAGCCGGTCGCCGCCACGCCCGTCGTGCCGGCATGTTCGGCGAGGAGCGTGCCCTCGTGGAGCGCCGCCGCGCCCTCCTCGTCCGCGCCGCGGACCGGCGCGTGGACCAATGCGCCGCCCAACGCGACCAACGCCCGCGCCCGGAGGGCCGGGTCGTCGACGTTCCGGGATGCCGCGACGGCGCCCCGCAACCGCTGAAGCCCGGCCTCGACCGCGCCCGCGGACAGCGCCGACTCCCCGGCCTCGACCTGCGCCAGCGCCGCAGCCCGCCCGGAGACGCGCTCCCCTGCCGGTGTCTCCGCGGCCGCGGTCGCGCGGAGCGCGGGCGTCGGGTCGATGCCGAGCTCGCGCCTGAAGAGCTCCGTACACGCCTCGACTTGCCTGGCCGCGCCCTCGAGATCGCCCGCGGCGCGGAGGCAGCGCACGAGAAGGACGTGGGCGTTCTCGTCGTACGGGTTGAGCCGAACGAGCTCCGAGGCGTGGTGCGTTGCCTCGGCAACTTCGCCGCGCGCGAGCCGTGCGAGAGCCGCCTGATGGAGAACTGCGCTCGTCGTCCCGGCGACGTGACGGCGCTCGTTCTCGAGCCACATCTCGAAGCCGGGGCTGGAACGGAAGGCAAGCCCGTCGAGCAGCTCGTGGCCGAGGCCGGGTAACGCCACCGCCTCCGGCCACGACCCTCGGCTGAGGACCTCGACGTCGACGAAAGTTCCCGACGGAAGCGCCAGGCGGAGCGGATCTCCACCGACCTCGACCGCCCTGCCGAGCCGGCCCCGCAGGGCCGAGAGCGTCCACCGAAGCGCTCCCAGGGGATCGTCGGCCTCCGGAAAGAGCAGGCTCGCGAGCCGCTCGCGCGACGGAGCAACCCGGCTGCGAACGAGGTAGGTCAGGAGCCCCCAAGCCTTGTGGCCGCGAGGGGGCTCGACGGCAAGGCCGTCCCGCTCCATTCTCGGCGGTCCCAGAAGGCTGATGGTCAGGCCCACTCCACGCCTCCGGCTGTCAGACGAACCGTCACACGCCTCACTATCACCCTCCCGCCAGTGGAGTTCAACGCGTGCCGCCGTCGAAACCAGAGACGGGCGGAGACATGAAGACTCGATTGCGGTGGCGGGCATGCTCGTCGCGGTGATCGTGGCGACGCCCGCCCTGAGCACCCCCGGCTCCGGCGTCACAGCGCCGGTGCTCGGCCGCGAAGTCCTCGAAGGGCCAGAGAAACTCAAGATCAGAAGCGACCGCAGCGGACGTCGTCGTCCAACAGCTCAGCACCGCTCCGGGTGGCCACACCGCCTGGCACAGCCATCCCGGGCCCGTGGTCGTCCTCGGACGGCCGGAGAGCTGACCCTCTACATGGCGGACGACAAGAAGTGCCGCCCGCACACCTACGCCGCCGGCGAGGCGTTCATCGATCGCGGGCGCGGCAACGTCCACATCGCCCGCAACGAAGGCGCGATCGCTGTCGGGCTCCACGCGACCTACCTCGACGTGCCCGCAGACGGAGCGTTCCGGATCGACCACCCCGACCCCGGCAACTGCACCTTCTAGCGCTCAGCGGCGGGGCGCGCCGGAATCGCCCGGCGCACCCCGCCCGCGGCTAAGATTGTCCGACGCCCGGGGGCGTAGTTCAGTTGGTTAGAACGCCGGCCTGTCACGCCGGAGGTCGCGGGTTCGAGTCCCGTCGCTCCCGTCTCTCAAATACGCGGGAACTCTTTCCGGCTCGCGGACATAATCGGTCGATGGGGCAGCCGACCGATGGTGACCTGTGGCGGCGTGCGGTGGACGGTGAGCCCGACGCCTTCGGTGTTCTCTTCAAACGGCACGCTCAGGCCGTCTACAACTATCTCTTCCGCCGCACGGCGGACTGGGCGCTCGCAGAAGACCTGACCTCGGTCGTCTTCCTCGAGGCCTGGCGGCGCCGCACGAACGTGCGCCTCGAGCGGGAACTCGTCCTGCCGTGGCTGCTCGGGGTGGCAACGAACGTTCTGCGCAACAGACGCCGCTCGCAATGGCGGCACCGCGGTGCGCTCGAGCGGCTGCCGCGCGAGCACGCCCACGACTTTGCCGATGAGGCGATCGGCCGGCTCGACGACGAGCGTCAGATGCGAACCGTGTTACTAGCGATCGCGAGGTTGCCCAGGCGGGAGCAGGACGTGCTTGCCCTCTGCGTCTGGGCCGAGCTCAGCTACGAGGAAGCCGCCGTTGCGCTCGGCGTTCCGGTAGGCACGGTGCGCTCGCGTCTTTCGAGGGCCCGGGCGCGAATCCGGGAACTCAGCCCGGCCCACGGACACGAACCGGACTGCGAACCTGGCGTCCCGGCGCGGGAGGTGTGAACGATGAACGACGAAACTCGCTTTCCGGCCCAGCGTGACCTCCCTCCGGGACGGCTCCAGCTGCGAAAGCAGCATCTCGTGAGGGAAGTGACCATGTGGGATCGAGCGGCCCAACGGCGAAGGCGTCGCCTCGCTCTCGTCCTTGTTCCGGCGGTCCTCGCCGTGCTGGCCGTGACCGGCTTCACCACCTACGCGCTCACCCGGGAGCCCACCCACCTCGAGAGCGTTGGCTGTTTCGAGACAGCTGAACTCGACGGGAACATCGCGGTCGTGACCGCCGACGGAAGGGATCCGACGGCGATCTGCGCCGAGCTGTGGCGCCAGGGAGACATGGGACCTGGGCCTGCGCCCAAGAGTCTGGCCGCCTGCGTGCTCGAGACGGGCGAGCTCGGCGTGTTCCCGAGCTCGGGCAAAGACACCTGCGAACACCTCGGACTCGCCGACCTCCCACCGACGTACGCGGCGGAGGCTGAGCGCTTCGCCGCTCTTCGCGACGCGATCGCCGCGGAGCTCGGTGCGTCGTACGGAAGTACGTGGCGTGATCCGAAATGCCTACGGGAGGAGGAGGCCCGCGCGCTCGTTCGCCACGAGCTCGCTGCCCGCGGGTACGAGGGCTGGAGCATCGAGGTCATCGGGGGCGGGTTCACCGCCAAGCCGTGCGTCGCGGTGGGCCTGGGGTTCGACGCCGCGCGGAAGGTCGTCTTCCTCGTCCCCGAGCCGGACTAAATAGCGGTCGACTGAGAGGCGCTCGCGGGCTGCGGTCGCCGCGACATAGCGCGCAAGCAGGTCGTCCCGCCGGAGTCGAAGTGCTCGGGATCCCTCCCGGCGGACGAGCAGCCAGGCCGCGGGCTTCATTGGTAAGTCCTGGCAAGTTGCCGAGGGAGCCATTCGCAATCGAAACCGCCCTATCGTGCACCAGGAACGCACGAACCTGAGACTTCTCCCAAGCAGATCCCATCCTTTCCGCTGTATTCAGGCCTGTCACGCCAGAGGTCGCGTGTTCGAGTCCCGTCGCTCCCGTCAGCTGCAACCCCTGAGCCCGTGCGGGATTGCGGCCGTCAGTCTTCGCCGTCGACGTCGCCGGCCGACGCCCCGGAATCACGCCCGGACGCCGGAAGCAGGCCTCAAGCCGGTTCCGAACGGCGGCCTCAAAGTCGCGGGCGCGGCGGCTCCGCGCCGCCTAGTAGGACTCGGCCACCCGGGCGCCCGCCGGCCTCTTGCCGGTCGCTAGCTCGGTTCGTGGACGACGACCACCGGCCTCTTCGACCGGCGGACGACGTCGGCCGACACGCTTCCGAGAAGCGAGCCGGCGATGCCACCGTGGCCGCGGGTCCCGACGACGACGAGGTCGGCGTCCCGGCTCTCGG
>DATIBF010000140.1:0-19763 GCA_035457655.1 Gaiellaceae bacterium | reverse complement strand
CTCCATCCGCTCGAGCGCGAGGCGAAGGACGTACCTCGGGTCGCCCATGTACGGCTCGCCGTCGGGCGTGACGACGTCGCAGATCATCCGGCCGACGGTGTAGCCGCCCTCGGGCATGAGCTGGAACGTCGCGGGGTCGGGGATCGCGACCATGTCCGACTCCTCGATGGCGTTGAAGCCGGTGATCGACGAGCCGTCGAAGCCCATCCCGTCGTCGAGCGCGCCCTCCAGCTCGGGCAGGGTGACCGCGAAGCTCTTCAAGTGGCCCTCGATGTCCGTGAACCAGAGGTGCACGAACTCGACCGCTTCGTCCTTGACCCGCTTCAGGACCTCCTTGCGCGCCGCCGGGTCGCTCTTCGCCCTGCCGGTCTCGACCTGCGCCATGTCTCGAACCTCCTCTTAAACACAAAGAGCCCCGGGCCACCGCGGGCCCGAGGCCTCGTCGCCTCGAATCGTGCTCATTCTATACGACCGCCTGCGGGGCTTGATGTCCGTCCAGGTGCGCCGCTATGGTGAGAGTCGAGGCGTCGACGGCGGCGCCGCGTACGAGGCGACGAAGCCTCAGAGGTCGATTCCGACCCCTGGGGCTTTTTTCGTGGACCGAAGGAGGGACGATGCAGGAGATCGAGGCAAGGGCATACCTGGCGAACGGCACGGAGCCGGAGGCGGAGGACGCGGTCGCGTGGGCCTTCGACCAGAAGACCCAGCTGGTGGACCTGAAGTTCTGCGACCTGTTCGGGAGCTGGCAGCACATGACGCTGCCGATCGGCGCGTTCGGCACCTTCGCCTTCAGCGAGGGGCTCGGCTTCGACGGGTCGTCGATTCGCGGCTGGCAGGGAATCGAGGAGAGCGACCTCCTGCTCATGCCCGACCCGGCGACTGCGGTGCTCGACCCCTTCACAACTGCGCCGACGCTCTCGCTCGTCTGCGAGGTGGCGGATCCGACGACCGGCGAGGCGTACGGCCGCGACCCGCGCCGCATCGCCCGCCGGGCGGAGGCCTATCTCGCCGAGACGGGGATCGCAGACACTGCCAACTTCGGCCCGGAGTGCGAGTTCTTCGTCTTCGACGAGGTCTCCTACGAGCTCGCCCCGCATCGCTCCCACTACTCCGTCGACTCCGCGGAAGGGCACTGGAACTCCTCGGTGCCGGGCCTCGGCTACACGGTGCGGGAGAAGGGCGGCTACTTCCCGCCGGCACCGCACGACACGCTGCACGACCTGCGCTCGGAGATCGTGCTGACGCTCGAGCGGCTCGGGATCCCATGCGAGTTTCACCACCACGAGGTGGCCACGGCCGGTCAGTGCGAGATCGATCTCCGCTACCAGTCGCTGACGCGCATGGCCGACCAGGTGATGGCCTACAAGTACGTCGTCCGCAACGTCGCCAGGGCGGCAGGCAAGAGCGCGACGTTCATGCCGAAGCCGATCTTCGGCGACAACGGCTCGGGCATGCACACTCACCAGTCGCTCTGGAAGGAGGGCACGCCCCTCTTCTCCGACAAGTCCGGCTACGCGGGCCTCTCGCAGCTTGCGCGCAGCTACGTCGGTGGCATCCTCATGCACACGCCCGCGCTGCTCGCGTTCTGCGCACCGACGACGAACTCGTTCCGGCGGCTCGTCCCCGGGTACGAGGCGCCGGTCAACCTCGTCTACTCGCAGCGGAACCGCTCGGCGGCGATCCGCATCCCCATGTACTCGGACTCGGCGCCCGCGAAGCGCATCGAGTTCCGCTGCCCGGACGCGACCGCCAACCCGTACCTCGCCTTCGCGGCCATGCTGATGGCGGGCATCGACGGCGTGCAGAAAGACCTCGACCCCGGCGAGCCGGCGGACTTCGACCTCTTCGAGGAGCGCACGACCGACATCCCGCAGGTACCGGGCTCCCTCGCCGAAGCGCTCGACGCCCTCGAGCACGACCACGAGTTCCTGCTCGCCGGCGGCGTCTTCACCGAGGAGCTCATCGACGCCTGGATCGCCTACAAGCGCGAGCAGGAGGTCGACGTCGTCGCCCTCAGGCCGCACCCCGCCGAGTTCGCGCTCTACTACGACGCCTAGTCATGTCCCAGCGGAACGGTGGAATAGAGCGAAGCCTGACGCTTCGGGATTTGTTCTTCCCGAGCACCCGCCTCGCGCCATGCGTGACGCGGCCCGCAGGCGTGTCTCCACCAGCTCTCCGCAGGAAGCGGGGCGAAACGTCGTCCGTCCGGGCGCGTCCGGGGTCAGACCCAGGACGTGGCCGGAGCGGACAGGCTCAGGCGAACGACGAGAGGTACGGCTGCCAGCCCTCGGGGATCCGCGACGTGGAGAGCGTCACGAAGAGAGCAGGCGTGGGAACGCGAGGCTTCACGAGCATGCGCATCTCAAGCTCCTCGGGGAGGCGGTTGCCCTTGCGCAGGTTGCACGGTGCGCAGGAGGTGACGACGTTCTCCCACACCGAGTCGCCGCCGCGGGAGCGCGGCACGACGTGGTCGAGCGTGAGTCTCCCGGAGGAGCCGCAGTAAACGCAGCGGTGGCCGTCTCGCGCGAAGAGAGCCCGACGAGAGATCTTGCGCTTCACCGCCCTGGGGACGCGAACGTAGGTGAGGAGCCGGATGACGTGGGGCCAGGGGAAGGTGTCCGAGGCCGAGTGCAGCCGCTGGCCGAGCTCCTCGAGCACCTCGGCCTTGCCCTTGAAGACGAGCACGTGCGCTCGCCGCACCGTACAGACGTTCAGGGGCTCGAAGCTCGCATTCAGGACGAGAACCTGCTGCATGGCGAAATCGTAGACGAGCGAGGGGGGGCCGACGCCCGTTCAGCCCTGCGGAAGAACGAGCTCGAGCAGGTCCTCGCCGGCCCTGACGAAGCCGCGGCCGAGATAGAAATCGAGCGCCCTGCGATCGCCGCCGCCGACGACTACCTGCAGGGCGAGTGCGCCCTCGGAGATCGCGTAGCCCTCCGCGTGCTCGAGCAGCTGCCGGCCGACGCCTTCTGCCTCGTGCTCGGGGCTCACGAACAGCTGGTCGACCCGCATCGCCTCCTTCACCCGCTCGAGGGCCACGTAACCGGCCGGCGAGCCGCCGACCTCCGCCACGAACACGGTCTCCTGCTCGAGCACGGAGAGCGTGCGCCGGTCGGCGCCGCGGTCGAGCCTGGCGAGGCCGAAGAGGACCGGCTCGTCCCCCGACTCGTAGGGGCGGATCAGCGCCTTCCGGTACGTCACTGGGCCATCGCCCGTTCCACGGCCTCCTGCTCCTCCGGCGACAGCGCCACCGGGGCGCGGCCGCGGTCGAGCTGCTTCACGTAGATCCGCGCGTAGTCTCGTCCCTGGATCGCGCTCATGACAACCCCAGAGCGGGCCCCGTCCAGGAACGCGAGCGAGGCCGATTGATGACCGCCCGCGTCCTCGTAGGCGTTGTAGCGGACGAGCGCGGTGTGGGAGAGGCAGCCGTCGACGCGCCTGTCGATCCGCGCGAGGCCCGCCGCCACCTCGTCGACCGCGCGGTGCAGGTCGTCGATGCGCGTCTGGAGCGACACCGCGAAGTTGACGAGGTCGTCCTTCCCAGTCCCCAGGAGTACGAGCTGAGCTTTCCGGACGGCCCGTAGCTTCAGGTAAAACGCGAGCGAGAGGAGCAGCGCCGCGACCGCCGCCGCTGCGGCGCCGATGGCGATCCAGGGAGCGGCGTCGGAGAGGTCCGACACGAGCCCTAGCTTAGGCGAGCGTGAAGATGATCGGGTACTCGACCGTGTTGTTGTTCGTGTTTCGCTCGCCCTCGACCGGCTCGACCTGAACCTGGAGGGTCGTCTGGGCCGAGAACTCCAGATTCTCGAAGCCGGTGAACCTCACCGTCTTGGTCTCCTCCGGGTTGATGACGTCGATCGTCAGCTCCTTCCGGATCTGCGGATCCTGGCGGATGATGAGCGTCACCTTCACCTGGGTCTCCTGGCTCTCCCCCGAGTTCTCGACGAGGACCTCGAAGGCGAGATCGGCGCTCTGCTCGACCTGGTTGTCCTCGCCGCGGACGAGCTCCTGGCCGCCTGGCTGAACCCTGACGCCGACGATGCCGTTGCCGCGGAGGCCTCCGGCCTCCGGACCCCGCGTGAGGCGCTGGACGGTCTGCGTCCAGAACGACGGGCTGGCGAACTCGGGGTTCTGGACGAAGACCGACGCGGGGACGGCGACGTTCGTCACGTCCTGCTGCTCGAGCACCGACTCGGCCGCCGCCCTGAACGCGTCGGCGTAGACGACGTCGCTCGCAACGAGGCGCTGCGCCTGGTTGGCGAGGTTCCGGCCGGACTCCTGCGGGTCCTCCGTCTCCGCGACCAGCTGGAGCCCGCGGGCGATGCCTGCGAGCCCGTTGACCCTGAACTGCATCGTCTCGACGAGGGCCTCCTGCTGCTCGACCAGCGGGCCCGGCGGGCTGAGCTCCTGTGTGCGCCTGAGGATCTGCTCCTGCTGCTCCTGGAATCCCTCGACGTTCGCGCGAAGCTCCTCGAGCCTGATCCCGGGCGTCGTCAGCCGGTTGTTCAACTCGGCTCCGAGGTCGGCAGACTCGGAGCCGACGACGCCCACGTTCTCCATGTAGCCCTCATAGGCGGACTGCTTCTGGTCGCCGCGGCAGTTGTTGATGACGAGGATGAAGATGACCGCGAGGAGGATGGCTCCTGCGATCAGGACGCCGAGTCGGTAGAGCTGCGGCCCTCCGGGCGGGGTCGGCGGGCGCTTCGGAAGCCTGCGGCGCCGGCCCGGCCGCTCCTTGGCCGGCGGCGACTCGGCGGTCGGCGACTCGTCGAAGAAGTCGAACTCGATATCGGTCTGGGGGTCGCTCTTCTCGCGGTCGAACACGGGTCGATCCCGGTCGAGGAAGGCGCCGAGTCTACCACCCGGTCCGGACTTTGCAGGACTTTCCCGGCCGGGAGCCAAGAGCCCGGTTACCACCAATGCAGACAGCCGTCGCGCTCACCGAGAACCACCTCGTACTCGGCCGGTACAGGCCGCTCCGGCCGCTCGGAAGCGGCGGGGGCGGGTCCGTCTGGCTCGCGCGCGACGAGGAGGAGGGGAGAGACGTCGCTCTGAAGGTCGTGGAGCGAGACGGCAAGCCCGGTGCCCGCGCCGAGCGCGAGGTGGACGCCGCCACGCGGCTCCGCCACCCGCGCTGCCTGCGCGCGCTCGCGCTCGCCCGCGACGACAGGCACGTCTACGTCGCCTACCCCTACGTCGCCGGGCGCACGCTCCGCGATGCTCTGCGCGGCGGCGCCGTCGATGACTGGAGCGCCGTGGAGACGGCCGCCCAGGTGCTCGAGGCGCTGGCCCACGCCCATTCGAAGGGCGTCGTCCACCGCGACGTGAAGCCGGCGAACGTCATGCTGGAGGAGGGAAACGAGGTCTCGGTCCGCCTGCTCGACTTCGGGCTCGCGCAGCTGGAGCACGCCGACACGCTAACCGCGGTCGGGGACGTGCCCGGGACGCTCGCCTACATCGCCCCCGAGCGGCTCGCCGGCGAGGATGCAACCGGCGCGGCGGACGTCTGGGCGGTCGGCGTCCTCCTCTGGGAGGCGCTCGCGGGCCGGCACCCGTTCTGGGCGGTCTCGCCGCTCGAGACCGCGCGGCGCGTCGAGCAGGGGGCACAGCCGCTCGCCGACCTGCGCCCCGACCTCCCTCGTGAGCTCTGCCGCGCCGTGGACCGCATGCTCTCGGTCGATCCTCGCAAGCGGCCTACAGCGAAGCAGGCACTGAACCTCCTGCGGACCGTGGAGCAGGGTCGCACGGAGCGCCGCCGGGCGACGACCTCGCCTGCCGTCCTCCGAGCGCGCGCTCCGCACGCCGCGCTCGCTGCCCTCCTCGCCGGGGCGACCGCCTTCCTGCTGCCCTTCTTCCCCACCGGCTGGCCCTTCCTGCTCGGCGCCGCCGCTGCGCTCGTCGCGTTCCTGAGCCCGCCCGCCGGGTTGGCCCTCGCGCTCGCCGTTCCCGTGCTCCCTCTCGGCAACGTCTCGCTCGGCCTGGCGATCGCCTACCTCCCGCTCGCGCTCGCGTGGCTGATCCTGTTCGCACGCGACGCCCGCTCCGGCCTCCTCTTCCTCTCCGGCCCGCTGCTCGCCTTCGTCCACCTGCTTCCGCTCGTTCCGGTCATCGCCCTGCAGGCCCGGGGAGTCGTGCGGAGGACGGCCCTCGCCGGCGCCGCGGTCGTGGCCGCCGGTGCGACCGCGGTCGTGGTCGGGCTGCGCCTGCCACTGACGGGGCAAGCTCCGCCGACGCCGCGGGGCGTGAGCGGCGCAGAGCAGCCCGCGGCCGCTGTGGACGGCTCGCTCGCCGCCCTGACCAGCCGGCCCACGATCGTGGCCGCGGTCGTGATCGTCGCCCTCGCGGCCGCCTCCGCGAGCCTCGCGCGCAGCCGCGGGCTCTGGGGCGTCGCCGCCTGGGGGGCCGCCTTCCTGGGCGCCTTGCTCCTCGTCCCAATCGCCATCGGCGGCGCTCCCGTCGCCGCCCAGTGGGCGGCTCCGGCGGTATGGCTCGCCGCCGCCGCGCTCGCGTATCCGCTGGTTCGGGCGCCTGGATAAGAGCGCGTCTCACGATGATGGCCCGTCGACTGGATGCGATGGGTGGTTCGCGGCCGTCCTGTGCGGCCAGGCGGCACCGCTCTTCACTGTGTGAGGCGCTCTTCATGCTCGGCGGGCACAATGGTGCCCGGTATGAGCGTCCTGCGAAGCATCGAGCACAGGATCGAGTCGATCGTGGAGGGCGTTTTCGGGCGCGCCTTCCGAACGCACGTGCAGCCGGTGGAGCTGGCGCGAAAGCTCGCCAAGGAGATGGACGAGGCGAAGAGCGTCTCCGTTTCGCGGGTGTATGTCCCGAACGAGTACACGCTGTACCTCTGCCCGAGCGATCGCGAGCAGTTCTCGAGCTACGAGGGCTCGCTCCTTACCGAGCTCTCCGACTACCTCTCCGAGCACGCCCGCCGTGAAGGCTACGCGCTTCTTTCGACGCCGACCGTCCTGATCGAGGAGGACGGCGACCTCGGTGTCGGGGAGTTCGGAATCGCCACCCGCATGGTCCAACCCGACCGCCCGCAGGCGCCGACCCCGCCGGATGTCGTGCCTCAGGTTGCACCCAGCGCGACGAGGATCTACCGGCCGCCGGTCACCCAGGCGGTCTCGCCCGAGCTGGCGGAGGAGAACGACCTCGCCCGAGCACCGGCCGCCCTGGTGGTGGGCGGCACGCGCCGCGAGCTCGACGACCGCGTCCTCGTCGTGGGGCGCTCGAAGGAGTGCGACATCACGGTGGACGACCCGAACGTCTCGCGCCGCCACGCCGAGATCCGGCACGAGGACGGGGCGTACTGGATCGTCGACCTCGGCTCGACGAACGGCGTCACGGTGAACGGCAAGCGAGTGGAGCGGGCCCGGCTGGCGCCGGAGGACGAGATCGTCATCGGCACCACCGAGGTCCGCTTCGAGCGCGGCTACTAGCGCTCTCTGGATCTGTGTCGGTCGAGCCCATCCTCATCGCCCTTCAGGCCGCCTTCGTCATCCTGCTCTACGTCTTCATCTGGCGGGTCGTGCGCTCCGCGGAGCGCGGTCTCCCCGCGGCCTCGCAGGAAAGCTTCGTCATGGCTCCTGCGCAGGTGGCCCAGGCGAGAGCCGAGGCCGGGATCGTCCCGGGCAGGCTGGTCGTCACGCGCTCGAGCGCCTTGGCCGTCGGCACCGCCTTCGAGGCGGGACCGGTCCCGACGACCATCGGCCGCGCGGACGACAATGTCGTCGTGCTGAAAGGCGACGACTACGCGTCCGGGCGACATGCCCGCGTCGAGAGCGCGCTCGACGGTACCTGGGTCGTCGACCTCGGCTCCACCAACGGGACGTACGTGAACGGCGAGCGCCTCGAGGGCCGCCTGAGGTTGCACGAGGGAGACCTCGTGCAGGTCGGCGACACGGAGCTTCGGTTCGAGCGATGAGACTGGGCGAGAGCGCGGGGCGAACCGACCCGGGACGGATCCGGCGGCGAAACGAGGACGCCTTCGTCCTCGATCCCCCGCTGTTCGCGGTCGCAGACGGCATGGGCGGCGCGCAGGCGGGCGAGGTGGCCTCGCGGCTCGCTGCAGCCGCCTTCCGTGAGTACCACGAGGCTGACGGGCTCGCGCCCGACGAACGCGTGCAGGCGATCATCCAGGAGGCCAACCGGCGGATCTACGAGCGGGCGCGGGCCGACTCGGACGCATCCGGCATGGGAACGACCGTGACCGCCGCCCTTCTCATCGGAGGCCGCGTGACGGTCGGCCACGTCGGCGACTCCCGCGCCTACCGGATCCGCAACGGCCAGCTGGAGCAGCTGACCGAAGACCACTCACTCGTCGGCGACCTCATGCGAAGCGGGAGACTCACCCCCGAGGAGGCCGACGCCCATCCGCAGCGCTCGGTGATAACGCGCGCCCTCGGCACCGATCCGGACGTGGACGTCGACACGAGCACCGTCGACGTCCAGCCGGGCGACCTGTTCCTCCTCTGCTCGGACGGGCTGACGACGATGGTCGCGGACGCGGACATCCTCGGCATCCTCGCGGCCGCGCCGACGCTGGACGATGCGGCCCGCGAGCTCGTGCGGGCGGCGAACACGGGCGGGGGCGAGGACAACGTGACCGTCGTCCTCTTCCGGGTCGAGGGGAACGACCCCGTGGAGGAGACGCTGGTCGCGCCGGCGGCCGTGGAAGCGAACGGTCAGGGCGAAACGGACGAGCTCGAGGACACGCTGACGAACCTGCAGCCGGTCGCGCAGTCCAAGCCGGTACCGCCGGTGGTGGCGGCGGCAAAGCCCCGCAGGAAGCGACGGCGCTGGGGGCGGCGAATCCTCCTGGTGGTGCTCGCGCTCGCCTTCGTGGCGCTCCTCCTCGGGGCCGCGCTCTTCGGGCTCTCGCGCGCGTACTTCGTCGGTGCTGACGAAGGGGGCAATGTCGTCGTCTACCAAGGTGTGCCCTTCGACCTCACCTCCGGGACCGGGCTCTACCGCGAGCGCTACGTCAGCCGGCTCCGGGCCTCGCAGCTCTCCGCTGAGGAGCGCGCCGCGCTCTTCGACCACGAGCTCGTCTCGTACGACCGGGCACTGGCACGGGTCGCCGTGTACGAGGCCGAGGCGGTGCCGTAACCTGAGTTTCAGAAATCGCGAGCTGGTCAACCTCGGGATGGTCGGCCTGTTGACGGCGGCCGGCTTCGCGTCCGTCTACATCGCCCGGTCGGACGTCGTCTCGGCCGCCTCGCTCTCCTATGCGGCGTTCTTCATCTCCCTCTTCGTTATCGCCCACGTGATCCTGCGGGTGCGCCTCCCGCATGCGGATCCCTACCTCCTGCCGCTCGGCGGCCTCCTCTCCGCGCTCGGGATCACGATGATCTACCGGATCGACCCCGAGCTGGCCTTCAGGCAAGGGCTCTGGGTCGTGGTCGGAGTCGCAGCGTTCGCGGGGCTCGTCCTCTTCCTGCGGGACTACCGGGAGCTCGACCACGTCAAGTACATCCTCGGCGTCTCGGCGATCGTCCTCCTCGTCCTGCCGGCCCTGCCGTACATCGGGAGGACGATCAACGGCGCGACGCTGTGGGTCGACTTCGGCGGCGGGATCGTCTTCCAGCCGGGCGAGCTGGCCAAGGTCCTCTTCGTCATCTTCCTCGCCGGATACCTGCGCGACAACCGCGAGATGTTGTCCTACGGCGCCGCGGGCCAGGGCCGCCTCCCCTCTCCCAAGCACCTCGGCCCCCTGCTCCTCATCTGGGGCGGCGCGATGCTCGTCCTCTTCCAGACGCGCGACCTGGGCGGCGCGCTCCTCTTCTTCGCCATCTTCCTGGTGATGCTCTACACCGCCACGGCCCGCTGGTCGTTCGTCGCCGCCGGCCTCGCGCTCTTCCTGGCCGGGGCCGTCGCCCTCTACCAGGTGATCCCCCACGTCCAGGACCGCGTGCAGGGCTGGCTCGACCCCTGGGCCGACCCCGCCGGCAGCTCGTACCAGCTCGTGCAGTCGCTCTACGCCGTCTCGAGCGGCGGCGTCTTCGGATCCGGGCTCGGGAACGGCGTGCTCCTGACGCCCCAGGGCGAGTCTTACATCCCTTTCCTCGAGACCGACTTCATCTTCTCGGCGATCGCGCAGGAGCTCGGCCTGGCCGGGGCCGCCGGGGTAATCCTGCTCTACCTCATCTTCGCCTACCGGGGCTTCCGCATCTCCATGCTCGCGTCCGACGGCTTCTCGAAGCTCCTCGCCGCCGGGCTCACGGCGGCCGTCGCCATCCAGGCGTTCATCATCATCGGCGGCGTCGTCGGGCTGATCCCGCTCACCGGGATCACGCTGCCCTTCGTCTCCTACGGAGGCTCGAGCATCGTCGCCAACTTCGTGATCCTCGCGCTCCTGCTCATGGTCTCCGAGCGGGCCAACCGGGGGGAGGGCGCGTGAACCCGTCGATCCGCCGCCTCTTCCTCGTCTTCTCGTTCCTGTTCGTCGCGCTCATCGCCACGGCGACGTACTGGCTGTGGCGGGCGCCCGACCTCGAGGCGCGGCAGGGGAACCCGACGCTGATCGTGCGCGAGCTCGAGATCGAGCGGGGGCTGATCCTGGCCGCGGACGGCCGGACCCGGCTGGCCGCGAACCGGCGCCGGCAGCTCGAGGACGGACGCGTGTGGTGGCTCCGGCGCTACCCCGAACGCTCGCTGACCGCGCACGCCGTCGGCTACTCCACGATCGGCCGCTCGCGGACGGGCCTCGAGCTCTCCCTGAACGACTTCCTGACGGGCTCGAACGCCAACCTCAGCACGGTCATCGACACGACCCTGGACAAGCTGCGCGGCATCCCGCGCCAGGGGAACGACGTCGTGACGACGCTGGACCTCGACGCGCAGCGCGCGGCCGAGCGCGGGCTCGACGGCCAGTGCGGGGCCGCCGTCGCGCTCGAGCCGTCGACCGGGCGCGTGCTCGCGCTCGCCTCGTCGCCGTCCTTCGATCCCAACCTCGTCGAGACCGACTTCGCGTCCATCGAGGCGATCAGGGCGCCGTGCCGTCCGGCCGCCCCGCTCCTCGACCGCGCCACGGCCGGGCGCTTCGTCCCCGGCTCGACCTTCAAGATCGTGACCGCGGCCGCGGCCCTCGACACCGGCACGTTCACGCCGGAGAGCCAGTTCGACGATCCAGGCTTCTGCACGCTCTTCGGGCAACAGGTCTTCAACTTCTCCGACCAGGGCAGGCCGAGCGGGTTCGGGCGGGTGACGCTCGCGCAGGCTGTTCAGAACTCCATCAACTCGGTCTTCTGCAACATCGGCAAGGAGCTCGGGGCCGACGTCGTGCTCGAGTACGCGAAGCGGTTCGGCTTCTACGAGCGCCCGCCCATCGAGCTGCCCTCCGAGGAGGTGCTGATCAGCGGCCTCTACAGGAACGGGCGCCTCTTCGACCCGGAAGACCCGAACGAGGTCGACCCCGGACGCCTTGCCTTCGGACAGGAGCGCCTCGTCGTCACCCCGCTGCAGATGGCGCTCGTCGCCGCCGGCGTCGCCAACGACGGCGTGGTCATGGAGCCGAAGCTCGTCGAGCGCATCGTCGCGCCCGACGGGGACGTCATCCAGCGCTTCGAGGCGGAGGAGTGGAAGACGGCGGTCGCGCCGTCGACGGCAGCCGACCTGACCGCGATGATGACGCTGGCAGTGCAATCCGGCACCGGAGTCGCCGCCCAGATCCCCGGCATCTCCGTCGCCGGCAAGACGGGGACCGCCGAAACCGGGATCGCGGGCCGGAACAACACCTGGTTCATCGCCTTCGCGCCCGCCGACCGCCCGGAGGTCGCGGTCGCCGTCGCGCTCTCCGAGCAGGCCGGCACCGGCGGCGTTACCGCGGCTCCGATCGCCCGTTCCATCATGGAAGCGGCCCTCGGGAGAAACACCTAACCTCTAAAGACTCCGCCATGGCGCGCACCTCGGACTCCCTCATCAACACGCTCTTCGACGGCCGCTACCGAATCCTGAGGAAGCTCGGCTCCGGCGGGATGGCCAACGTCTACCTCGCCGAGGACGAGGAGCTCGGCCGCCGCGTCGCGGTCAAGATCCTGAACGAGCGCTACGCGGGCGACGACCTCTTCATCGAGCGCTTCCGGCGCGAGGCGAAGTCGGCCGCCGGGCTCTCGCACCCGAACATCGTCTCCATCTACGACCGGGGCGAGGCCGAGGGGACCTACTACATCGCGATGGAGGTGATCGAGGGGCGCAGCCTCAAGGAGCTGATCCTGACGCGGGAGGCGCTGCCGATCGAGACGGGGGTCGCGTACGTGAAGCAGCTGCTCGAAGCGCTCCGCTTCGCTCACCGCCACGGGATCATCCACCGCGACATCAAGCCGCACAACGTGCTCGTCTCGGCCGACCAGCAGGTGAAGGCCCACGAGCCGCGGCTGAAGGTGACCGATTTCGGCATTGCGCATCACAGCGCTTCGCAGATGACCGAGGCGGGGTCGATCATGGGCACGGCGCAGTACCTCTCCCCCGAGCAGGCACGGGGGGCGCCCGTGACGGCCGCGTCGGATCTCTACTCGGCCGGCGTCGTGCTCTACGAGATGCTGACCGGCAAGGTCCCCTTCACGGGCGACTCCGCGATCGAGATCGCGATGAAGCACGTGAACGAGCCGCCGGCGCCGCCCTCCTCGCTCCGGCCCGAGATCTCGCCGGACCTCGATCAAATCGTCCTCCGCGCCCTCGCGAAGGATCCCGCGGACAGGTACCAGACCGCCGAGGAATTCATCGAGGACCTGGAGCGCTTCGAGGCTGGCCTGCCCATCTCTCGCGCAACCTCGACGGCGGCGACGGCGCTCCTCGCAGGCGCCGCCGTCGGGGAGGCCACGGAGCTCATGTCCGAGAGCCCGACGCGGGTCGTCGCGCCACCTGCGCCGCCCAGAGCGCCGAGGCGTCCCGGCTACCCGCCCCCGAGCCCGTACGACGAGCCGCCCAAACGGCGCCGGCGCTGGGTGCCGTGGCTCCTGGTCGCGCTCCTGATCGCTGCGGCGGCCCTCGCAGGCTGGTGGGCCTACAACCAGATCCAGGAGCAGCTCGACGAGAGGGCCCCGGTCGGGGTACCGCTCGTCGTGGGGCTGCGCGAGGACGAGGCGGTCGCGCTCATCGAGGAGGCGGGCCTCGAGGCCGAGGTCGAGGAGCAGCCGAGCCTCGACGTCGAGGAGGGGAGAGTGATCGAGCAGAGCCCGAGGGAGGGCACGTCGGTGACGACGGGTACCACGGTGACGATCACGGTCTCCACCGGGCCGAGGGAGGTGGAGGTTCCCGACCTCGTGGGGCTCACGTACGACGAAGCGGTCGACGCCTTGAACGAGGTCAATCTCGAGCCCCGCCGCGTCGAGGTCTTCTCTCAGAGGCCGCCGGGCCAGGTCGTCAACCAGGACCCGAGGGCGGGCGAGCGGGTCGACGAGGGAACCGCGGTCGAGGTGCGCGTCTCCAAGGGAGTCCGGCAGGTCGACGTTCCGAACGTGCTCGGCGAGTCGGAGTCGGACGCCCGGGCCATACTCGAGGACGCGGGCTTCGAGGTCGCGGTCACGGAAGCACCGAGCGAGAGCACGCCCGAGGGCTTCGTCTCCAGCCAGAGCCCCTCGGGGGGCACCGAGGCCCCGCAGGGCTCGACAGTCTCGATCACGGTCTCGACGGGGCCCGAGCTCGTCACCGTCCCCGACGTGCTCGGCCAGAGTCTCTCCAGCGCGCGAGCGGAGATTCGGGACGCCGGCCTGCGCCCGAGCACGATCTGCGAGGAGGTCACCGACCCGGGGCAGGTAAACACCATCATCGCCCAGGACCCGGGAGGCGGCTCGCAGGCGAGCGGAGGCTCGACGGTGACCATCGTCGTCGGCCGCCTGGCCTGCTAGTGGGGGACGGCCTATCGCCAAGCTGCGCGTAGCGGTGCTGCGGGGAGGGCGCTCCAGCGAGCACGAGATCTCCCTCGAGTCGGCCCGCTCCGTAATCGACGGGCTCGATCCGGACCGCTACGAGGTCGTCCCGATCGACATCCCTCGCGAGGGGCCGTGGCTGCTCCACCCGGCGGAGGCCGCCCGGCTCGACGTCGTCTTCCCCGTGCTGCACGGTCCGTTCGGCGAGGACGGGTCGGTTCAGGGCCTCCTCGAGCTCGCCGACGTCGCCTACGTCGGCGCCGGGGTCGCCGCCTCGGCGCTTGCCATGGACAAGGATCTCTTCAAGGCGGTGATGCGCGACAAGGGCATCCCCGTAGCCAGGAGCCTGACGCTCCGGGACGGAGAGGCGGCGGAGAGCCCGTTCGGGTTCCCGTGCGTCGTGAAGCCGGCACGCCTCGGCTCGAGCGTCGGCATCAGCATGGTCGGGTCGGAGGACGAGCTTCCCGCGGCCCTAAAGCTGGCCTTCGCCCACGACGAGAAGATCCTCCTGGAGGAGCTCCTGGACGGCGTCGAGGTCGAGTGCAGCGTCCTCGGCAACGCCGACCCGATCGCGTCCGTGCCGGGCGAGATCGTCCCGCTGGCGAGCGACTGGTACGACTACGAGGCGAAGTACGCCGCGGGCGGGATGGAGCTCGTCGTCCCGCCGCGCGTCTCCGCCGAGGCGACCGCGCGGGTGCAGGAGCTGGCGGTGGCAGCCTTCGTCGCCTCCGACTGCGAGGGCATGGCCCGCGTGGACTGCTTCGTCCGGCCCGACGGCCAGGTCGTCGTGAACGAGCTGAACACGATCCCGGGCTTCACGACGACGAGCGTCTACGCGAAGCTCTTCGGGGCCTCCGGGATCTCCTACCCCGAGCTCCTCGACCGTCTCGTCGAGCTCGCGCTCGAGCGGCGCGACCGCAGAGCCGGACTTCGTTACTGATTCACGTAGGCGCGCGCCTCATTCACGTGCGCCGCGGTGTTCGGGTCGGTGATCCAGACGACGTAGTAACGGAAGCCCTCGCCGCGCGTGTCGACGTCGAAGGTCGTCCTTCGTCCCACCTCCTGCTCGCCGGAGACGTCGACGAACTCCCCGTTGCGGTCGTTGTCGGCCAGGATCATGGCCGTGAAGCCGGGGGTGTCGGTCACGAGCACGATGCTGGAAAGAGCGACGCGGCTGCCCGCGTCGAGCATGATCCCGACGCCGTCCTTGTCGAAGCTCCTGTACTCCTCGGTCGTCCAGAAGGTCGTCACGTCGCGATCGGTGGCCGCCGCGACCGACTCGGGATGCTCGGTCAGATCGCCCTTCGGGTCGAAGTCGGCGACTGCCTGCATCTGAACCGGCGTCGGGTCGCCGCCGTCCAGCCAGGGTACGCCGTCCTCGAAGAGGATCTCGAGCACGAGCAGGTTGCCGACGAGGACGACCGCCGCGACCAGGAGGATCGCGGCCACGCGCAGGCCGGAGCGCCGGGGCGCAGCGACCGTCGTCGCCGGAGGCGCGGGCAACGCCTGCGTGGGCGGCGCGGCGGCAGGGGACCGAGAGGGCGGCATGACGCCCGTGTCCTCGGCCGGCTGCTCCTCCCGGCCACCTGCGACCTCAGCGCGGCACGACTCGAGCGCGGCCGCGAGTTCGCCCATCGAGGCGAAGCGGTCCTCGGGCCGCTTCGCCATCGCCCGGGCGATGACCTCGTCGACGCGGCGAGGCACGTCCGGACGTAGCGCCCGGACGCTCGGCACCGGGTCACGCACGTGGCGCATCGCCACCGCCATGAGGTTGTCGCCGGAGTACGGCGCGGTCCCGGTGAGCAGCTCGAAGGTGACGACGCCGAGCGAGTACTGGTCCGAGCGCTCGTCTCCCCGCTCGCCGTTGGCCTGCTCCGGCGAGAGGTACTGGCCGGTGCCCAGCACGGTGCCGGTTGCGGTGAGCGCCTCGTCGGAGTCGAGCGCCCGAGCGATGCCGAAGTCGGTCACCTTCGCGGTGCCGCTGCCGTCCAGGAGGACGTTGTGCGGCTTCACGTCACGGTGGACGATGCCGAGCTCGTGCGCGAAGGAGAGCGCACGCGCGATCTGGCAGGCGAGCTCGAGAGCCCGGTCGACTGGCAGGGGACCCTCGCGCACGATCACCGCCTTCAGGTTCTCGCCCGCGACGTGCTCGAAGACGATGAACTGGCGGCCTTCCCACTCGCCGCGGTCGATCACCGTCACGACGTTCGGGTGCGCGAGCCGCGCGATCGCCCGCGCCTCGCGGCGGAAGCGCTCGACGTACTCGGGGTCGCGCGAGAAGTGCTCGTGCA
Source organism: Gaiellaceae bacterium (assembly GCA_035457655.1). Lineage (GTDB taxonomy): Bacteria > Actinomycetota > Thermoleophilia > Gaiellales > Gaiellaceae > JAIBJN01. Next base: position 3,598 of record DATIBF010000140.1, on the reverse strand, counting down.
GGACCTTGATCGCGACCCTGCGCTCGAGCACCGTGTCGTAGGCCCGGTAGACGCTCGACATGCCGCCCTCGCCGACGAGCTCCTCCAGCTCGTAGCGACCGACGATCAGCTCTCCGACGTGCACCGCCATAGTGTTCCTGCCGCAGAAGCTCGGTCGGCGAGCTAGCCGAGCGCTTCCGTGAGCGCTTCCTCCCACACGTCGAGTGCCTCGGCGAGCTCGGCGTCCTCGATGACGAGCGGGAGGAGCACGCGGATGCAGTGGCCGTCGATGCCGGCCTTGAGGAGCAGGAGCCCCCGGCGGGTCGCGCCCTCGGTGACGACGGAGGCAAGCTCGGCGTCGGGCCGTCCGTCCCGCTCCAGCGCGATCGCCAGCATCGCGCCGAGACCCCGCACCTCGGCTACCTCGGCGAAGCGGTCGCGCCAGCTCTCCATCCGCGAGCGGAGCGTCTCGCCGATCGCCTCGGCGCGCTCGTTCAGCCCGTCCTCGGCGATGACGTCGAGCACCGCGTGCGCGGCAGCGATCGCGACCGGGTTGCCGACGTAGGTGCCCCCGATGGCGCCGTCACCGGGCGCATCCATGATCTCCGCGCGTCCAAGCACGCCCGACAGCGGCAGGCCGGCGGCAATCGACTTGGCGACCGTGATCAGGTCCGGCTCGATGCCGAAGTGCTCGATCGCGAAGGTTCGGCCCGTGCGGCAGAAGCCGGTCTGCACCTCGTCGGCCACGAGGACGATGCCGTGCTCGTCGCAGATCCGCCTGAGGCCGTGCACGAACTCGCGCGAGGGGACGACGAAGCCGGCCTCTCCCTGAACGGGCTCGATGACGATCGCCGCGACGTCCTCGGCGGCGACGCGCGTCTTGAAGGCGTACTCGAGCGCCTCGAGATCGTCGAACGGGAGCCGGTAGGTCTCGGGCGCGAACGGCCCGAGGCCCGCCTTGTAGGGGTGCGTCTTCGAGGTGAGGCTGAGCGCGAGCAGGGTGCGCCCGTGGAAGCCGCCCTCGAAGGCGATCACGGCCGGCCGCTTCGTGTAGGCACGGGCGAACTTGATCGAGTTCTCAATCGCCTCGGCGCCCGAGTTGAAGAAGCCGGCCCGCTTCTCGCCCGAGATCGGAGCAAGCTCGAGTAGCCGCTCCGCCAACGAGACGTAGTTCTCGTACGGGATGACCGTGAAGTCCGTGTGCGTGAAGCGCTCGGCCTGCTCGCGGATCGCCTCCACCACCCGCGGGTGCGAGTGGCCGACGTTCATGCAGCCGACCCCGCCGGCGAAGTCGAGGAAGGTGTTGCCGTCGACGTCCGTCAGCGTCGCCCCGCGGCCCTCCGCGACGACGAGGGGGAGGTAGATCGAGAGCGGCTCCGCGACAACCCGCTCCTTCCGGGCGAGAATCTCCGCGCTGCGCGGGCCCGGGATGTCCGTCTTGAGCTCGATTGTCCGTGTCGTGGCCACGGGAGGAGCTTATAGATTGGCGGTTCCCATGGTCCTCTCCGACCGTACGATCCGGCGCCTGCTCGAGGAGGGGCGGATCGGCATCAACCCGTACGCCGAGGAGCTCCTCCAGCCCTCGAGCGTCGACGTGCGCGTCGACCGCCTCTTCCGCGTCTTCCGGAACTCCCGCTACCCGTTCATCGACGTGAAGCAGGAGATGGAGGAGCTGACCGAGCTCGTCGAGGTCGACACCGAGGAGGCGTTCATCCTCCACCCCGGCGAGTTCGTGCTCGGGTCGACGCTCGAGCGGATCACGCTCCCTGACGACCTCGTCGCGCGGCTCGAAGGCAAGAGCTCGCTCGGCCGGCTCGGGCTCCTCATCCACTCGACGGCCGGCTTCATCGACCCGGGCTGGGACGGCCACGTCACCCTCGAGCTCTCGAACGTCGCCAACCTCCCGATCACGATCTACTACGGGATGAAGATCGGCCAGCTCTCCTTCGTCCAGCTCTCCGAGCCGGCGGAGCACCCCTACGGGACCGGTACGCTCGGCTCGAAGTACCAGGGGCAGGCGGGCCCGACGCCCAGCCGCTACTGGAAGAACTTCACGAGCCAATGATCCTGGTCGCCGGGGGAACCGGCTTCGTCGGCACGAAGGTCGTCCACGCCCTCAGGGCGGCGGAGCTGCCCGTGCGCGTGCTGGCCCGCAAGCCCGAGAAGCAGGATCAGCCCCGCGCGTGGGGCTGCGAGATCGTCCAGGGCGACATGACCGACGCCAAAAGCCTGCGGCGGGCCGTGGAGGGCTGCGAGACGGTCGTCCACCTCGTCGCCATCCTGCTCGGAAGCAGCGACGCCTTCGAGCGGATCATGGTGCAGGGAACCCGCGACCTCGTCGAGGCGGCCAAGGGCGCCGGTACGAGGCGGCTCGTGCTCATGAGCGCGCTGGGCACCGAGGAGGGACGGGAGCTGACCCCCTACTACCGCTCGAAGTGGGAGGAGGAGCAGGCGGTCAAGTACTCCGGGCTCGAGCACGTCATCTTCAGGCCGAGCTTCGTGTTCGGGAGCCACGGCGGCATCCTCCCCCAGCAGATCCGAGTCGTCCGCTACTCGCCGGTGACGCCGATCCTCGGCCGCCACCGCTTGCAGCCCATCTGGGTCGACGACGTGGCGGCCTTCTTCGTCGCCGCCGCCTCGGCTGCAGAGGCCGCCAACCGCACGTTCGACCTCGGCGGTCCCGACCGGCTCACGTGGGCCGACCTTCATGCTCTGATCCGCAAGACGCTCGGCAAGCGGCGGCTCGCGTTCACGATGCCCCCGGCGCTGCTCAAGGCCGGAGCAAGCGTCGGGCAGGTCCTGCCTCCGCTCCGCGGCGCGCGTTCCGCCGTGGAGATGCTCGACCTCGGCGACAACGTCTGCGACCCGGAGCCTGCGATCGAGGCCTACGGCGTGCGGCCGATCGGCGTCGAGGAGCAGGTGCGTCGGGCGGTGGCCGCCTGACCGTTCCGGCTCTATGCTCCGGCCATGGAGCCGCTCTACGCCGTCGTCGCCGCGGACGGGCTGGACAAGGACGAGGCGAACCGGATCGCCGAGGAGAGCCGGGCGGTCGGCACCCTGCCGATGCAGGCCGAGCAGGCAGGGCGCAAGGGCCCGTGGCTCCTCGAGCTGGCCGGCATGCACCTCCTGCTCGAGGACGGCGCCGCCCCGGACTCGGTGACGTTGACGCTGACGCCGGCCGGCGTCGAGCGGCTCACGGAGACCTTCGCCTGGCTCTTCGGTGAACTCCACAGCGAGTTCACGTTCGAGCTCCTCTGGGGCGAGGATCCGATCGACAAGCTGGTCACGCGGGAGGAGCTCCTCCGCATCGTGCAGACCGGTCACCTCGCCGGGCGGACGCGCTACCGCGTCTTCCCCGGGTAAAGAACGGGGGCCCGTGGCGGGCCCCCGATTCTCGGTAGATCGCCTGGAGTAGCAGGGGCGCTGGGTCGTCCCCCACGCTGGCTAGGCGATTCCCCTTGGGTCCTGGGGACACGCCCCTACCTGCGTCTACCTCCACTGCCCGTACTGTCGGAAATCAAAGTCGGACCACCCCCTTTCCGTGGTTACGGCCATGATACGCATTCGGCCAGGACGACCAAAACGGAAGGCGGAGCGTGTGCAGACCGTGACTCCCTAC
>DATIBF010000139.1:0-31439 GCA_035457655.1 Gaiellaceae bacterium | reverse complement strand
TGGCCCCGGTGGGATGGGTGCGCCGTCTGCAGTTGACGCAACTCCTCCAGCGGGATGTGGCACCGCAGCATGTGGCCCGGCTCGACCTCCGCGAGCGGAGGCTCCTCGCGCTCGCAGATGTCCCCGAGCTTCCTCGGACAGCGCGTGTGAAAGACGCAGCCCGACGGCGGCTCCGCCGCGCTCGGGATCTCGCCCTGCAGCCGGATTCGCGGGCGCTCTTCCCCCTCGAGCGTGGGTACCGACGAGAGCAGCGCCTCCGTGTACGGGTGATGGGGCGCCTCGAACACCGTGGCGGCATCGCCCATTTCCATCAGGCGGCCCAGGTACAGGACGGCGATGCGGTCGGCGAGATAGCGAACGACACCGAGGTCGTGGGAAATGAACAGGTAGGAAACGCCTTGGTTGCCTTGGAGCTCGACGAGCAGGTTCAGAATCGCAGCCTGCACCGAGACGTCCAGGGCGGAGGTCGGCTCGTCGCAGACGACGAGGCGCGGCTCTCCGGCAAACGCGCGGGCGATTGCCACCCGCTGCTTGAGCCCACCCGAGAGCTGGACGGGGCGTGCTCCCAGCAAGTGCGCGTCGAAGCGGACTGAGTCGGCGAGCTGGCGCAGCCGGGTCGCACGCTCCTTGCCCGAGACATCGAGGAGCTTTGTCAGCGCGCGACCCAGGATGCGCCGCACCGAATGCCGGCGGTTCAGCGCCGAGTCGGGATCCTGGAAAATGATCTGAAGCGCCCTGACGTCGTCGCCGCTCCGCTGTGAGATCGTGGCCGGCAGGGAGCGGCCGTCGAGCTCGGCGACCGAGCCCTGGTCAGGCGCGGTGAGCCCGAGCAGGAGCCTGGCGAGTGTGGTCTTTCCCGAGCCCGACTCGCCCACGAGACCGAGAGTCTCCCCCGGGCGGATCTCGATCGAGACGTCTGACAGCGCGCGAACCTGGTGGCCCTCCTGGCGGAAGGTCTTGCCCATGTGCTCGACTCTCAGGACCGGGGCGCCGTTCGGCCGCCGAATCGTCCCCGTCGTCGGGGCCCCACGTGGGAGAGACTGCGCCTCGTCGTGGAAGTGGCAACGGCTCGAATGGCCGTCCCCGAGGGCGTGGAACGCTGGCTCCTGCTCGCGGCAGATCGGGCGAACAAGGCCGCAGCGGTCGGCAAAGACGCAGCCCGGTAGCTCGGCCCCGAGCTGGGGAAGGAAGCCCGGAATCGTGTCGAGCCGCTGCGCGTCCTTGCGCAGTCCGCCTCTTGGGATGCACCTGAGAAGTCCGACCGTATACGGGTGGCGCGGGTCCTCGAAGAGCGTTCGGGTTCGCCCTTCCTCGACCAGGCGGCCTGCGTAGAGGACGCCGACGCGCTCGCACATTCTCGCGATGACCGCGAGGTTGTGGCTGATGAAGAGGACGCTCGTCCCCAGATCGCTTCGAAGCCCCGCGACGAGCTCGAGCACCTCCGCCTCCACGGTTGCATCGAGACCCGTTGTCGGCTCGTCGAGGATCAGGAGGGTCGGGTCGGAGGCGAGCGCCATCGCGATGACGACCCGCTGTTGCATCCCGCCCGAGAGCTGGTGCGGGTAGCGCCGCAGGACCCGTGCCGGATCCGAGATCTGCACCCTCCGCAGCATCTCTTCGCTCCGCTGCCGCGCTTCCTCCGCCGGCGAGCCGAGCAGGCGGTACACCTCCGCAATCTGGGTCCCGATCCGGATGGACGGGTTCAGGGCCGCGCCCGGGTTCTGGTAGACCATCGACATCTCACGAGTGCGCAGCGTGCGCACCTCGGCGTCGCTCATGGCGACCAGCTCGCGGCCCGCAAGCCTGATCGAGCCGCCGGTCACCTTCCCGTTTCGGGCCAGGTAGTGCATGATCGCGAAGGCCGCCGTCGACTTGCCGCAGCCGGATTCTCCTACCAATCCGTAGGACTCACCTTGCGCGATCTCGAGCGTGACTCCTCTGAGCACCGGGCGGTCGATACCGCGCACGGTGTACTCGACGCGGAGGTCGTCGAGCGCGAGCGCCGGTGCACCGTTCGTGCTGCTCACGCTTCGAACACCCGGGTGAGTCCGTCAGCGACGAGGTTGACGCTGACCACGAGGAGGGCGATTGCCAGCGCCGGGAAGAGCGTCGGCCACCAGTAGCCGCCGTTCAAGATGACGTAGTTCTCCTTGATCTGGAGGCCCCAGTCCGGGGATGGCGGCTGAACCCCGAAGCCGAGGAACGTGAGCGTCGCGATCGCGAAGATGGCATAGCCGAGGCGAACCGTGAACTCGACGACGATCGGCGCGGTGACGTTCGGAAGGATCTCGGCGAACATGATGTACGGCGCTCGCTCGTTGCGGAGCCGGGCGGCTTCCACGTACTCGAGCTCGCGCTCGGAGAGCACGGCCGCCCGCACGGTGCGGGCGATGATCGGCGCGAAAACGATGCCGATGACGACGATCAGCGTGCCCTTGGACGGGCCGAGCGCGACGAGCGCGACGGTCGCGAGGATGACGAGCGGGACGGCGAGGAACGCGTCCACGATTCGCATGAGGACTTCGTCGATAACGCCTCGGAAGTACCCTGTGACGAGCCCGAGCGCCGCGCCGAGGACGACCCCGAGGAGCGTCGCCGCAACCGAGACCGCGAGGATGTCGCGGGCTCCGACGACGACGCGTGAGAAGACGTCGCGGCCGAGCTGGTCGGTGCCGAAGAGGTGCTCGGTCGAAGGCGGTTGCAGCTTGTTGAGAAGATCGGTCGGCGCGCCGAACGGATCGTAGGGGACGATGGCCCGGCCGAAGATCGCGCAGAAGACGAAGACGCCGAACAGGAGCACACCCGCGAGGAAGGTCTTCGAACGAGCGAGGAGTCGCAGCCGCTCGCGGCGGGCAAGACGTGCCTCGTCGCGCCCTTCCGGCGGGGCCTCCGGCACCGGATGTTCCGCGAGGATGACCTGCTCTTCGGGCCTGCTCATGATTCGGAGGAGAGGCGGATGCGAGGGTTCAGGAGCGAGTAGAGCACGTCGGCGATGAGCGTCGCGACGAGGTAGACGACTCCGACGACGAGGGCCGCGCTCAGGAGGAGCGGGAAGTCCTGCCGCTGGGCCGCGCGGTAGATGAGCTGCCCGATGCCGTTGTAGTTGAAGATGAGCTCGATCGCGACGAGGCCGCCGAAGAGATAGCCGACCTGAGTCGCGACGACGGCGATCGTGGGCAGGAGTGAGTTCCTGAGAACGTGGCGCCGAACGATGGTCCGCCGCGGCAGGCCCTTGAGGACGGCGGTGCGCGTGTAGTCGGCGTGGAGGGCCTCGATCGTTCCGGCCCGCGCCATGCGGGCGATGTAACCGAAGAGGACGAAGACGAGGCAGAGCGCCGGCAGGAGCAGGTACTTCACCTGGGTGAGGAAGCCGGCGCCCGCCGGGGCCTGAGCCGTCACCGGAAGGACGTCGAGCCAGATGCCGAAGACCATGATCCCGAGCACGGCCCAGACGAAGTCCGGGATGGCAGTCGCCGAGAGGCCGCCGAGGGAGATGATGCGGTCCCGCGCCTGCCCCTCCTTGAGCGCCGCGGCAACGCCGCCGACCACCGAGACCGGGACGACGATCAGGAGGGCGAGGAGGGCGATCTTGGCCGAGTTTCGGAGCGCGGGCCAGAGGAGCTCACCGACGGGCCGGTTGAACGCGTACGAGTCGCCGAGATCGCCCTGGAGCACGCCGCCGATCCAGTCTCCGTACTGGACGACGATCGACCGGTTCGTGCCGAGCTCCTCGTTGAGCTGGTCGACCGCCTCCTGAGCCGCGAAAGGGCCGAGAATCGCGCGGCCGACGTCGCCGGGGAGAAGCTGCGCAGCCGCGAAGAGAATCACGCTCAGGAGGAAGAGCGTGATGAGCGCCAGCCCGAGTCGCCTGAGGAGGAATCGTGCGATCGCAGGTTCCTTCAGGGCGGGGCGGAACCATTTCGGGCGCCCCGGCCCGTTAGCTGGTGAATCCCGTCTTCGTCAGGTCGATGTGGCCCATTCCGGTCGGGTCGATTCCCGTGACGTTGCTCCGCTCCGCGGACAAATGGTCGTAGAAATACGGAAAGATGACGGGAGTCTCCTCGAGGAGGTACTCCTCGAGCGTCTTCGCCGCCGCCTTTTGCGCGTCGACATCGAGCGCGGACACGAAGTCGACGATGTAGCCGTCGAGTGTCTTGTCCTTGAAGTGAGCGGCGTTCCAGGTGCCCGTGCTCCCAAGCGCGGCCGTGAGAAAGACGGTCGGAACTCCGCGGTGGCCGTAGTCGGTAATCCCGAGCGGCGAGTTGAGCCAGAAGTCCGAGTAGTAGGTTCCGGCATCGGTGATGTTCAGCGTGATCGTGATTCCCACTTCCTTCGCCGCGCCCTGGAGGAGCTGGGCGAGCTGGGGGATCTCGTAGTTGTCCCAGGTCGAGAGCTCGACCTTGAAACCGTCGCCCTTGCCCGCGTCGGCCAGGAGCTGCTTCGCCTGCTCCACATTCACCTCGCGCTGGGGCACGGTGGTGTCCGTGTACGGATAGACGGGGGCGAACGGGCTGTCGTTGCCGATGTCGGCCTTGCCTTGGAAGAATCCCTCGATGATCGTCGGCCGGTCGAGCAGGAGCGCCATGGCCTGGCGAACCCGTTTGTCCTGGAACGGCTCCTGGTCGGCCCGCATGTGGATCTGGCGGTGCTGCGCCGCCTTCACCTCGGTGACGGCGATGTTCGGGTCGTTCAGGAGCGCCTCGCCGCCGGCGACTATCTGGAACTGGCTCAGGACGTCGACCTCGCCGCCCTGAATCGCGAGGATCCGGGCCTGGTCTTCCGCGTAGAAGCGCAGCTCGCTCGTGTCCGCGAGCGGCTGGCGCTGGGTGTCCCAGTAGTTGGGGTTCTTCGTGTACGTCACGGCCTGCTGCGGCGTGAACCTGTCGAGAACCCAGGGACCGGTTCCCATGAACGACGTCTCCCACGTCGCCGGGTCGAAGCCGTCGGGAAGGATGATGACGTTGTAGTTGTCCGAGCTGACGAGGTAGGGGAAGCTGCCGTTCGGGCCGTTGAGCGTGACGACAACCGTGGAATCGTCGGGAGCCTCCGCGCCTCCCGCCGAGAGGCCGCCCGGGTTTCCGAACGCGGAGAGCGCGTTCCCTTCGTTCTTCGGGTCCGCGTTGAGGTTGAGGGAGTAGGCGACGTCCTTGGCGGTGAGAGGCGTGTCGTCGTGGAACGTGACGCCCTGGCGGATCTTGAACGTCCAGATCGAGCCGTCTTGGTTCGGCGTCCAGCTCTCGGCGAGACGCGGCTCGAGCTCGAGCTGATCGTTCGACCACGCGAGGTACTCCCCGGACTGGCCGAGGACCGCCAGGCCGCCCTCGTCATAGACCACGAGCGGATTGAGCTCGATCGCCGGCGCAATGATGCCCGTGCGAAGAGCCCCGCCGGGCTTTGCGGCCCCTTCGGTCGTACCGGTCGCGGCTTCGTCGTCGTCGTCCCCGCCGCAGGCCGCGGCGATGAAGGAGAGCGAGGACAGGGACAGCCCCAGGACGGTCCCTCGGCGCACGAACTCCCGGCGGTTGATCCTGCCCGCGGTGAGCGCGTCGATCAGGTTGTTCTCTAGCTCGCTGCTCCTCCTGCGAAACTCGTCGACACGGTGCTGCTTGGCATCCATGTGCCTCTCCTTCCCCGGTGCTGGTCCGGCGGGTAGCGCCCGCTTATAGCTCATCGCCGTGACACCGTCAATCGCGTCCGCGGCGGGTCGTTCTGAGCTCTCTCGTGGTCGAGCACTGTCGCTGGTGTAGACGGAATCGTTCGGCTGGAAGTTGGCGATCTACGCAGCCAGCCTGCGGACGGCCCGCCAGACCTCGGCCCCGCCGTAGTCGATGTAGCGCGTCCTGGTCAGGTACAGCTCGCCGTCCTCGAGAAGTCCGCCGGGCAGCCTGCCCTGGTGGAGCCGGATCTCGTGGTAGTTGCGGGGGGAGATCTCGACGGCCTCCCTGTGAACGGGATTCTCGCCCCATCTCGCCGGCCCCTCGGGATCCGTGAAGAGGATGAGATTTCCGTAGGCGCCCTTGACCAGCTCGAGGTCGTAGTAGCTCAGGAGACCGTGCGCCGCATACGCGCTCATCCCCGCGACCAGCCTCTCCTCGAGGTCGAAGAGCAGGGTCGCCTGGGCATCCTTCCGCGGTCGTCCGAAGAAGCCGACGACGAGGAGGTCGCGGGCTCGGATGAGCGCCCCCGTCTCGGGTACGACGAGCAGATGGCGAAGCCCGGCGGCATCCGTCTCCTTGATGATCACGTCCCGACGGCTCTCGAAGGGCTCGTCGCACCACACGCGCGCACGCTCGCGCTCGTGTGCGAGCAGCAGCCGCAGGGCCTCTTCCTCCCGCTGCGTGTGGCTCGGGTCGGCGAAAGGCCGGCCGGGAACCTCCTCGTCGGGACCCAGCTCGATCTCGTACGCCATAGCTGGAACCTAGCGCAGGGGCGGCCGGAGGGTCAGGAAATCAGCGCACGCTTCCGAACGAGGTCTCGCACGGGCTCGAGGTCGGGCAGGAGCGTGTCGCCCTCGGCGAGGAACGGGACGATCTCCCGCACCCGTGCGTGCGCAGCGGCCGTCCCGCTTCCGAGGCGGGCCGGCTCTCGGAGGTCGACAGCCTGGGCTGCGACGACGAGCTCGATCGCGATCACCGCCTCGCCCAGCGCGACCATCTCGGCCAGCCGTCGCGCAGCGAGCGGAGCCATCGTCATCCGGTCCTCGATCCCCTCCGCCTGCGTGGTCGTCACCAGCTCGTACGAGACCGGCTGGGCGAGGAGCCGTGCCTCTGCGGTCAGCGCCTGCGCCGTGATCCCGTGCTCGCTCAGCGAGTTCTCGGCCAGGCCCTGCCGCGGCGCGAGTCCGTCCGGCAGGCCGCTGAGCGGCCCGTGGAGAAGCTTCAGCAGCCGCTCGGCCGAGCCCGTGAGCGCGGGGGCGAGCGCGATGCGGAGGAAGTCGAGCGCTGCGGCCAGCGGGAGGATCTCGAAGTTGGCGACCGAGACGATGCGGTCCTCGTCGGGGACGACGAGCGGGTTCTCCTGCGACGCGTTCAGCTCGATAGCGAGCTGGCCGCGCGCGAAGGAGAGCGCGTCCCGCAGGGCTCCGTGGAGCTGCGGAAGACCGCGGAAGGAGAGCGGATCCTGGAGGTTCCGGGCGGCCCCGGGCTCCCAGAGCGAGCTTCCCTCGAGGAGTGCTCGCAGGCGGGCCAGCGACTCGGCGAGGCCGGGGTACGGGCGCACCTCGGCGATCGCCGGGTGCAGCAGGGTCAGGTTGGCGGCGAAGGCCTCCAGGTCGAGCGCGCCCGCGACGTCCATCGCCCTGAGCAGGCGTTCGGTGTCGGCGATCGCGAGCCCCGCCATGCCCGTCGAGAACGCGTTCGAGTTCACGAGCGCAAGCGCTTCCTTCGCCTCGAGCTCCACCTCGCCGAAGAGGCCGTGCGCGAGGTCGGCCATCGCGGGAAGGTCGGCCTGGCCGAGGGAGCCGAGCATTCTGACTCGGGGGTGCCGGCGGTCGTTCAGGGCGTCCACCAGCTGCTCGGCGAGCTCGGGCCGCACGCCCGGGGTGCCGCTGGCCAGCGCATTCGCCAGGCGGAGCATCGTCGCGCGGACGACCTCGGCGGGCGCGTCCGGGCCGGCGCCGACCAGGTGGTTCGCGACCAGGGCTCGGTTGAAGGCGCCGACCTCCTCGGCGGTGACCGGCACCTTCTTCTTCGCGCCGACGCCGGTCGTCATCCCGTAGACGACGTCGCCCCGTTCGAGCGCCCGCTCCACGAACGTCCTGGTCGTGCGCATTCGCTCGACGGCCTCCGGGGAGAGCGCGACGTCGGCTCCTTCGCGCGCGACCGCCACGACCTCACCGATCGTGAGGCTCCGGCCGTCGAGTAGGACGGTGGTCAACCCCAGACCTCGGCGGCCGTCTCGGCGATCATCGCGAGCTTGGCCCGCTGATCGTCCGGAGAGAGCGAATTGCCGACGACGGAGGTCGCGAACCCGCACTGCGGTGAGAGGGCGAGCCGCTCCAGCGGCACCACGCCTGCAGCCTCCCGGATCCGGCCGGCGAGCTCGGGCACCGTCTCGCGGCGCGGAGTCTTCGTCGTCACGAGCCCGAGCACGCAGATCGCATCGCCGCTGACGTGCGCCAGCGGCCCGAAGCCGCCGGAGCGCGCGTCGTCGTACTCGAGCAGGACGCGCTGGGCCGTGAGCCGAGGGAAGAGCCGCTCCGCGAGCCAGTCGTAGCCGCCCTCCACGAGCCAGCGGCTCGCCTGGTTCCCGCGGCAGAGATGGAAGCCGAAGGTCACGCCGGGATGATCGCCCATCACGAGGTTGTCGAGGTCGCTGCCGAAGTCGAGCCAGCGCTCCGCCGGCCACCCTCTGCTCTCGTAGAACGCCCTGTACCCCTCGTCGAGGAGCAGCGGGTAGTGCGGGGCGTCGAGCTGGATGTAGGTGGCTCCGAGCTCGACCAGCTCGTCCACCTCCTCTCTGAGGATCTCGGCGACGTCCACGAGGAAGGCGTCGAGGGTCGGATAGGCCTCGCGGGAGCGCTCGGGCTCGTAGAAGTTCGCGAAGAGGCTCGGGCTCGGCAGTGTGACCTTCAGGACGCGATCGGTGCGGCCGCGCGCGTAGGCGAACTCCTCGCCCGAGAGCGACCGCCGCCGCCGGAGCGGCCCCACGACGGCGATCGGAGGACGCTCGACCGTGAGGTCTCCGAGCTCCTCGGAGTGCCATTCGCCCCAGAGAAACGCGTCGAGGTCCCACTCGCCGAATCCGTCGACCGCCGCGGGCACCTGGCTCTGGAACGAGAGGCGGCGCATCTCGCCGTCCGTGACGACGTCGAGCCCCGCCTCCTCCTGCAGCGCCAGTGCGTCGTCGACCGCCCGGTCTTCGACCTCCTTGAAGACGGAGTGGGAGAGCTCACCGGCCTCGAGCCGTCGCCGGGCCTCCAGCAGGGCCGGCGGTCTGAGCAGGCTCCCGACGACGTCGGTGCGGGCGGCGAGCACCGAGGCAGCGTAGTTGGAGCACCGACCGCTAGCATTCCGGCGCGCGGGGACGCGCCTCCGATGAAACAGATCCTCGTCCTCGCCCCGCAGGAGCGGGACCTCAGCGCGATTCGCGCCGCCGGCCTGGAAGAGCGGTACGGCGTCGACTTCGTCGGCTCCGACCTCGACCAGCTCGAGTCCTTCGACCCGGTGGGCTTCCTCGCCGAGGCCGAGCAGTTGCCCGCGGACGGAGTCGTGGCGACGAAGGACGCCTCCGCGCTCCTGGCCGCGGTTCTCGCCGAGCGGCGGAGCCTGGCGGGGCCCCGTCCGCAGGCCGTCCTCCGCATCCAGCACAAGCCGACCGCGCGCGCGGTGCAGCGGCAGGTCGCTCCGGAAGCCACGCCGCGCTTCGCGCTCCTCGACTCGCGGCTGCCGCTTCCCTTCCCGTTCTTCGTCAAGCCCGTGGTCGGCCGGCTCTCGCAGAACGCCTATCGCATCGACGCGGCCGACGACCTCCTGCAGCTGCAGGCGGCCGGCGCCGACGTCGGCCGGTACGCGGAGATCGTCGAGATCGCAGGCCGCGATCCCGCCTTCGTCACCGGGTTCCTCGCCGAGGAGCTGCTCGCCGGTGCAGAGGTCACGCTCGAGGGATACGTCCATCGTGGGCGGGTGACCGTGGTCGGCGTCACGGACTCCGTGAAGTACCCGGGCACGCTCAGCTTCGAGCGCTTCGAGTATCCGAGCGCCCTGCCGGAGGAGCGCCAGGACGAGCTCGCCAATGTCGCCGCCCGCGTCCTGCCGGCGCTGGAGTTCGACGACGGCTTCTTCAACGTGGAGTTCTTCGTCCCCGAGGCGGGGCCGGCGAAGATCATCGAGGTCAACGGGCGCATCGCCTCGCAGTTCGCCCCGCTCCTGCTCGGGCTGCACGGGCGCTCGAGCTACGACGCCCTCTTCCGGCTGGCGCTCGGCGAAGACCCCGAGTGGTCGGTCGGCCGCCCGGACGGGGTGGCGATCAGCTACGCGCTGCGGGCGTTCGAGGACGCGCTCGTCGAGGTCGTCCCGGAGCCCGAGCCCGACCTCGAGATCCTCGTCCAGCCGGGGCTCCGCCTCTCCGAACAGGGCGTCAACGACTCGCAGAGCTACCGGCTGGCCATCTTCACCGGGTTCGGCGAGACGCGCGAGGAGGCGGTTGCGCGCGTCCGCGAACGGGCCGCGGCGCTCAGCTTCCAGCTGGCGCCGGCGCTTCCTCGCTGACCGGCGGCGCCGGCTCCTCCCCGCGCGCCTCCCGGTTCGAGATCCAGAACGCGCCGACGGCGGCCCCCGCGAACGCAAGTGCGGCCGCGACGATCATGCCGGCCCGGAACCCTTCCACGGAGGCGTCCCGCAGCTCCTGCGCGGACTGGTCCAGCGCGAGCGGCACCGCACCCGCGACGTTCGTGCTGGACTCGAAGACGAGGGAGATCACGAGTCCGATCACCGCCACGGCGATGAGGCTGCCGAGGCGCGAGACCGTCGAGTTGACGCCGGAGGCGATCCCTGCGTACCGCTCCGGCGCCGACTTGAGCGCGGTCGCGGTGATGGGCGCGACCATCACGGCCAGGCCGAAGGAGAAAAGGAGGAGCCCGGCGACCCCCCAGGTCCAGAAGTCCGACTTGGTGTCGACGACGGCGAAGACGAGAGTCCCCAGGCCAATCAGCGCGGGGCCCACGGTCAGGTAGAGGCGCGGGCCGTGGCGATCCGCGAGGGTGCCGAAGCGCGCGGCGAGCACGATCAAGACGACGCTCGCGGGGATGTTCAACAGGCCGGCCTCGAAGGGCGTGAAGCCGAGGAACTGCAGGTAGATGGTGAAGAAGACGAAGAAGCCGTACAGGCCTCCGTACACGAGGAAGGTCTGCACGTTCGCGGCCGCGAAGTTCCGCTCGCGGAAGAGGGCGAACGGGAGCATCGGCTCGTCGACCCGCGTCTCGACGACGACGAAGGAGGCGAGGGCCGCGGCCGCGATCGCGAACGCCCACCAGAGGCTCCCGAAGCCGCGGTCCGCGCCCTCGACGAGGCCGTAGGTGAGGAAGCCGAAGCCGACCGCGGCGAGCGCCGCGCCAGGGAGGTCGAGCCTCCTCGCTCGCGCCGACTCGCCCTCTTCCTCGCGACCGAGGAGGGCGAGGAAGACGGCCGCCGCGGCGAGGGGCAGGTTGAGGAGGAAGATCCAGCGCCACGACACCCACTCGACGAGCGCTCCGCCTGCGGGGGGCCCGAGGATCGTGGCCACGCTCGTGAATGAGGTCCAGAGCCCGATCGCGCGCCCCGAGTCCGCCCCGTACGCGGCGCGCAGGAGCGCCAGCGAGTTCGTCGTCAGGAAGGCGCCGGCCACGCCCTGCAGCGTCCGGGCGAGGATCAGGACGGCCTCGTTCGGAGCAGCGCCCGCGAGTAGCGAGGCGAGCGCGAAGCCCGCCGCTCCCGCGACGAACGCGCGCCGGCGCCCGTAGCGGTCGCCGATCGCGCCGCCGACGAGATAGAGCGCGGCCAGCGCGAGGGAGTACGAGAGGAAGATCCACTGCTGGCCCGTGAGCCCCAGCCCGAGATCCTCCTCGATCGTCGGGAGGGCCACGATCACCACCGTCGCGTCGATGAACGCGAGCGCCGAGCCGAGGGTCGTCGCGGCGAGCGTCAGCCGCTTGCGCGCCTCGAGCCCGAGCGTGTCCACGGGCTGAGGATACGCTGGAAGGGTGATCCGCGGAGCGCTCGCAGGAGTGGTCGCCGCGGCAGCCTGGGCGGCGGCCGAGCCGGCGATCGCCCGGCTCGTGCGGGCGCCCGCCGGCTACTCGGACGTGCGCCTGCTCGGCGCTTCGCTGACGGGCGGCGGTGCCCGCTGGCGCGAGGTGGGCCTCGCCGTCCACCTCGCGAACGGCGCCGTGTTCGGCACCCTCTTCGCCGCCGCAGGGGCACGCGGGTGGAAGCAGGGCCTCGCGGCGGCGCAGGCCGAGAACCTCGCGCTCTGGCCCGCGCTGGCCGTTGTCGACCGCGTCCATCCCGACCGGCGGGACGGGACCTGGCCGCCCCTCGTCGGCAACGGCCGCGTCTTCGCCCACGAGGCCGCCGTGCACGCGCTCTTCGGCGTGGTGCTCGGGCTGCTCGTCCGGGACTAGACTGCGGGCGTGGAGACCTGGCTGGCGATCGCCTCCCGCCGCGAGGTGCGAGACTACGCCGACGCGCCGCTCCCGGACGAGGTGGTGCGGCGGATCCTCGATGCGGGCCGGCTCGCGGGCAGTGCCCAGAACCGGCAGCCGTGGCGCTTCCTGATCGTCGAGACCAGGGAGCTGCGGGAGCAACTCGCCGACCTCGTCTTCGAGCCCGGGAACGTCCGCGGCGCACAGCTCGTCGTGGCCATCGTGGTCGCGGGCAAGGGCCCGGTCTCCTTCGACGCCGGCCGCTGCGCCTCGAACATGGTGCTGGCGGCCTGGGACCAGGGCGTAGGCTCGTGCCCGAACGGCACGCCCGAACGGGACGCGGTCTCCGAGCTGCTGGCTCTCCGGGAGGACGAGCACGCGGCCATCGTGCTCACGTTCGGCTACGCGGCGAAGCCGCGTGATCCGGCCGCCCGGACGGCCGAGGAGTGGAGCGCGCATGCCGACCGCAGGCCGCTCGACGAGCTCGTCGAGCGGCTGTGACGACCCCTGAGGAGACCGCGGCGGCCGTCGGGGCGGCCATGTGGGCCCGTGATCGCGCCTCTCAGGCGCTCGGCATGGCCCTCGAGGAAGTCCGCCCGGGCTTCGCGCGCGTGCGGATGACCGTGCGCGCGGACATGCTGAACGGGCACGGGACATGCCACGGAGGGATCATCTTCGCGATCGCGGACTCCGCCTTCGCCTTCGCGTGCAACTCGCGCGACGTGGTCACCGTTGCATCGGGCTGCGCAATCGAGTTCCTCGCCCCGGTGCGCGAGGGTGACGAGCTCGTCGCCGAGGCGGAGGAACGGTCGCTCCAGGGGCGGATCGGCGTCTACGACGTCGATGTCCGCCGCGGGGCCGCGGAGCTCGTGGCCACGTTCCGCGGCCGCTCGGCGGCGACCAGGGATCGCGTCCTCGAATAGCAGACGGCATCCGGCCGGACCGTCAAGATGCCCCTTTCGGTCCTCGTCCCAGGAGGCTCGCATGGACACCTGGCAGAAGTACGCAGCGGAGCTGCTCGGCACCTTCGTCCTCGTCTTCGGCGGGACGACTGCGATCGTGGCAACGGGCCTCACCGGCGCTCCCGTGCTCATTGCGGTGGCGTTTGCCTTCGGGCTCGCCCTCCTGGCCGGGTTGTACGCCTTCGGCGAGGTGTCGGGCGGCCACTTCAACCCCGCCGTCTCGCTGGCGATGTTCCTCGCCGGGCGGCTGCCGAGCGCGGACCTCATCAGGTACTGGATCGCCCAGTTCGCGGGCGGCATCCTCGCGGCGCTCCTGCTCGCAATCGCCACGAGCCGCGACGACGTCGCCGCCACGGCGACCGTTCCCGGCGAGCTGGGCAGCGGCACCGCGTTCCTCATGGAGCTCGTCTTCACGGCCATCTTCGTCGCGGTGATCCTCCAGGCGAGCGTGAGTGGACAGTTCGGTGGCAGCGCGCTTCTCGCCATCCCCCTCACCCTGGTCGCCGTGCACCTGGCCGCCATCCCGTTCAGCGGCGCCTCCGTGAACCCGGCCCGGACGTTCGGGCCCGACCTAGTCGGTGGCGAGTGGGACGGGATCTGGATCTACCTGATCGCGCCGCCGCTCGGCGCCGTGCTCGCGCTCGCCGTGCACAGGTACGTCCACAGCGGCGCCGGGCCGCGCCCGTCCGCGCCCACGGCGGAGGTCCTCCAGGAGGCCGATCGCGGAGCCTAGCCAGGGGAGCTACCGCGGCGCGGCGCCCCGCCGCTTGAGCGTCACGAAGACGAGGAAGAGCATCAGCGCCGTCCCGGCCGCGAACGGGAGGATGCCGCTGAGCCCGAGCGAGCCCCCGTCGCCGCCTCCGAGGTTCGAGCCGACGGGCGGGCTGTTCCCGGTGAGCTCGGCGGCGGTGGTCTCCGTCGCGGTCTCCGCGGTCTCCGTCGCTTCGGGCTCGCTCGGCGCGGCTGTCTGACCTGCCGCCGTCTCGCGCGGCCCCTCGGCCGCAAGCGGGATGTAGCGCCGAACGAGCTTCACGAGGGCGACCGCCCCGGGGGCGTCGAGATGGATGCCGTCGCCGTGCGACTCCGAGAACCAGCCCGTGTGTCCGCGCGAGTACCTGTTCCAGTTGGCGAGATACAGGCGGGGATGTCGTTCCCGGGCCTGTCTGATGATCCGGTTGATCCTCCGGTAGTCGGCGCGAGGAGTCGAGAGGTTCACCCAGACGACCCCCTCGACGCCACGGTCGATCGCGGCCCGCATCACCCGGTCCAGGTGGCGGCGGTACGTCGTCGAGGAGTCGTTGTAGCCGACGTCGACTACGAGCACCGTCCCGAGGTCGGTGCCGTAGTGCCGGATCGTCTCGAGCGTGCTCCTCGGATAGACGCCAGGCGGGTACGCACAGCTCGGTGCGACCAGGCGCCGGCAGACCCGGAGATCGCGGCGCACGTCGTGCCCCCGCGAGAGCAGGCGCTTCGCCTTGCGGCTGTAGTTGATCGCGGCCGCCTTCGAGTCGCCGATGAAGGTCAGCTTGACCGCATTCGCCTGCTCGGCGGCGGGCCCCAGGGCGACGACCGCCGCGAGCACGGCGACGACGACGAGCGGCCCTGCCCCCCCGAAGCGCGTGCGCATGCAAAGCAGCATAGACCCGGCCCGGGCGGCCGCCGTCCGCGCGAAGGGCAATCCTGGCAAGGCGTTACGCTTGGCGCGCCCGTCCTCCGCGGCGCGATCCGAGGCCCGGCACCCTACCGCCGTGCTCTTCCCGACCGCCACCTTCGCGATCTTCTTCCTGATCGTCCTGCCGCTCTCGTGGCTGCTCATGCCGTGGGTGCACCGCTGGCGCCCGTTCATCATCGGCGCGAGCTTCGTCTTCTACAGCTGGTGGGACTGGCGGTTCGTCGTCCTCCTCGCCGGCTCGATCCTCTGGAACCAGCTCATGGCGGTCCGCGTCCACCGGGCGGCAGGGCAGCCGGGCCAGAGGAAGATGCTCCTCTGGCTCGCCGTCGCCGGGAACCTCGCGGTTCTCGGCTACTTCAAGTACTACGACTTCTTCGTCAGCTCGACCGAGAACCTGGCGACGCTCGTCGGCCTCGACATCCCGCTCGAGGTTCGCACGATCGTCCTCCCGGTCGGGATCTCCTTCTACACGTTCATGGGGATCAGCTACGTCGTCGACGTCTACCGCGGCGACACCGAGCCGACCACCCTCGAGAAGTTCGCCGTCTACCTCTCGTTCTTCCCGCACCTCGTCGCGGGGCCGATCGTTCGCCCGAACGAGCTGATCCCGCAGATCGACACCCCGCGCTCTCCGCGGCGCGTCGACACGAGCCGCGCCTTCTACCTGATCGCCGCCGGGCTCTTCAAGAAGGTGGTGATCTCGAGCTACCTCGCCGGAAACATCGTCGACGAGGTCTTCGCCAACCCGGACCAGTACTCGTCGCTCGAGATCCTGATCGCGATCTACGCCTATGCGGTACAGATCTACGCCGACTTCTCGGGCTACACGGACATTGCCATCGGCATCGCGCTCCTGCTCGGCTTCACGTTCCCGCAGAACTTCGACTCTCCCTACGCCGCCGTCTCGATCCAGGACTTCTGGCGGCGCTGGCACATGACGCTGTCCCGCTGGCTCCGCGACTACCTCTACATCCCGCTCGGAGGAAGCCGACGAGGCGTGGTGATCACGTACCGCAACCTGCTCCTGACCATGCTGCTCGGCGGGCTGTGGCACGGGGCGGGATGGACCTTTGTCGCCTGGGGCCTCATCCACGGCGTCGCGCTCTGCGCCGAGCGCTTCTGGCGGGAGCGGCACGGGACGAAGCCCGAGGAGACCTTCACGTGGGTCGACTACCTCTGGCGGCGCCTGGTCACCTTCCACGTCGTCTGCTTCGCCTGGATCTTCTTCCGCTCGGAGACGTTCGGCGTGGCCTGGGACATGATCACCGGGCTCTTCACGCGCTGGGGCCAGGCATCGCCGCTCGTCACCGGCCCCGTCCTCCTCGCGATCGCCGTCGGCATCGGCTCGCAGTACCTGCCGCCGCGGGTGCCGCGCGCGATCCTCGCCGTGTTCTCCCGCCTGAACGTGGTCGCCCAGGCTGCCGTGCTCGCGGTCGCGCTCATGGTCACCCAGGCTCTCGGGCCCGAGGACGTGGCACCCTTCATCTACTTCCAGTTCTGATGGCCGTCGAGAGCGACAGGGCAGGTGAGGTAGGGCCCCGCGGGCCGCTCGGCTCGCCGACCGAGGAGGGGCGGCAGTTCTCCACCGCGGCCCGGGCGCTCGCCGTCACGGCGCTGGCGCTCTTCCTCGCGGCCCTCCTGAACGCCCAGAGCATCTACAAGTCGGTCTACAACCAGCCCGAGGGAACGCAGCGGGAGGTGGCCCTCGCCATCGCCGGGCCGCTGCGCGAGGTGAGCATGGCCCTCCGGCTCGACCGGCCGCGCGCCTGGGTCGAGAGTGCGATCGGGCGGGAGCACGCGACCATCGACACGGAGATCGTCCTGCCGCCGCCTCTGCCCGCCGTGACGACCCCGACCGGGGGGCCGGGAACGGGGACGCCTGTGGAGCCGACGAACGGACGGACTCCCACAGCGCCGGCCGCGGAGCCCGAGAAGGTCGCGTTCTCGCCCGAGAGGAAGATGCGTCTCTGGGTCGCGGGGGATTCGCTCGTCATCACCCCCGGCTACGCGATCTACCGCGCCCTGGGGCGAAGCGCGGCCGTGGAGAAGGTGGGCGACGTGGACGGTCGCGTGGCCACCGGGCTGACCCGTCCCGACGTCTTCAACTGGTTCCGCCACGTGACCGAGCAGGTCGAGAAGAGGACGATCCACACGGTCGTTTTCTGCTTCGGAGGCAACGACGACCACGATCTCATGACGGGGCTGCCGAAGGGGGTCTCGCTGGACGGGTTCGGCGGCCCGAAGTGGACGAAGGAGTACCGTCGCCGTGTCGGCGGCTTGATGGACATCGTCAACCGGGCGGGCGGGTTCGTCGTCTGGCTCGGGCTCCCGGTCACCGACGACGACGCCCAGACGCGCCGCTGGCGGCTCATCAACCGCGCGGCGCTCGCGGAAGCGCAGCGGCGCCCGGACACGGTCGCCTTCGTCGACATGGATGGACTGCTCTCCAAGGACGGCGAGTTCGCCTCGTACCTGCGGAACGAGGACGGCGAGCTCCTGAAGGTGCGGGCGCCCGACGGCGTCCACCTGGAGCGGGCCGGAGGCGACATCGTCGCCAGAGAGGTCGCCCGCCGGGTGAGGGAGGTCTACGACCTCTCGAGTTGGCGGAACGACGACGGCGGAGGCTGATCTCGAGCGAACTGCCGTCTGCTCTCGAAGCGGGACTATGCAACAGACCGAAGACGGCGGATAATCGAGGAGCTGGCGACACCGCGGGCCTTTCTGGAAACGAGGGAGGCACACGTGCTCGAGGACTCGCTTCACGCCCACTACAGCGTCGTGATCAAGGGGATGTTCGAGGGGCGAGTCGTCCCCCTGCTCGGGGCGGGCGTCAATCTCTGTGGCCGTCCCGAGGGCATGGTCTGGAAATACGGGGACCCCAACCACATGCCGAGTGGGGACGAGCTCGCCGAATTCCTGGCGGACTACTTCGAGTTTCCTTCGAAAGGCCGGCCCGACCTCGCCCGCGTCTCCCAGTACGCAGCCGTTATCCAGGGTTCCGGGCCGCTCTACGAGGAGCTACACCAGCTCTTCGACGCGGATTATCCGCCGACGAGCCTCCACACCTTCCTCGCCGGGCTCCCCGCGGTACAGCGTGAGGTGCTGGGGAAGGCCAAGTACCAGCTCATCGTCACGACGAACTACGACGACGCCCTCGAGCGAGCGTTTGCGCGGGCCGGAGAGCCGTACGATGTCGTCACCTACGAGGCCGAGGGCGAGCACCGCGGCGCCTTCTTTCACTGGCCCTACGAGGAGGAGCCGCGCCTCATCGAGCGGCCCAACGAGTACGCGGACATAGCCCAGGCCGATCGGACGGTGATCCTGAAGATGCACGGAGCGATCGATCGCCGTGACCCCGATCGCGACAGCTTCGTGATCACCGAGGACCACTACATCGAGTATCTGGCACGCACCGACATCTCAAACCTCATTCCCGTGACGCTCGCGGCCAAGCTCCGAAAAAGCGCATTTCTGTTCCTCGGGTACCGCATGCGTGACTGGAACCTGCGCGTGATCCTGCAGCGCATCTGGGGCGAGCAACGCCTGAGCTACAAGTCGTGGGCGATCCAGCTTGACCCCGAGGCAATCGAGCAGGAGTTCTGGAGCAAGCGCGGCGTCGACATCCTCCGCGTGAGCCTCGAGGAGTACGTCGAGTGCCTCGAGCGCGCGCTCCGACTGCCGCTCGGGACGGGCGTCGGCTCGTGACGACCGTCGCGTCCGCTCCCCCGGCGGCCCGGGAGATGCAGGCGGTCGAGCCCTACAAGGGCCTCGCACCGTACCTCGAGTCCGACTCGAACCTTTTCTTCGGCCGCGATCGAGAGATCGAGATCATCTGCGCCAACCTGATGGCGGCGCGCTTGACGCTTCTCTACGGCGAGAGCGGCGTTGGGAAGAGCTCCGTCCTCCTTGCCGGCGCCGTCCACCGGCTTCGGGAGGAGGTACGGCACAATCTTGAGGGGTTCGACCGAGCCGAGTTCGCCGTCGTCGTGTGCCGCTCGTGGCGCGACGACCCGGTTCGGAGCCTGATCGCGGAGGTCCGCGAGGGAATCGCGGACAGCTGTGGCGCGGACGCAGCGGTCGGGATCCCGGACCAGGGCGCTCTAGTCGACGTCCTCCGCGCTGCGACCGAGTGCATCGACGGTCACGTGCTCGTGATCCTGGATCAGTTCGACGAGTACTTCCAGTACCACGGGACGGAGGACGGCCCGGGGACGTTCGCGGTCGAGTTTCCCGAGGCCGTGAACGAGTCTGGCCTCCGCGCGAGCTTCCTCGTCTCCATGCGGGAGGACGCAGTTGCAAAGCTCGACCGCTTCAAAGGACGGATCCCTTCGCTGTTCGAAAACCGGCTTCGCATCGATCACCTCGGCATGGAGGCCGCACGTGAGGCGATCGAGCGGCCGCTCGACGCTTTCAACAAGCAGTTGCCCCCGGGCGCCGCGATCCAGATCGAGCCGAAGCTCGTCAATGACATCCTCGGCGAGATCACGGGAAGCACCGTGGCACTAGGGCAGGTCGGTGCCGGGGATGTGGCGGGAGCCTCGCACGGCCCGGCCGGCGATCGTGTCCAGGCTCCGTACCTGCAGGTGGTCCTGCGGCGCCTCTGGCTCGAGGAGGTCAAGGAGGGCTCGCGCGTTCTGCGCGCCGAGACGCTCGAGCGCCTCGGGGGCTGCGAGAACATCGTGCGAACCAGGCTCGGCGAGCTGATGGACGCGCTGACGCTCGCTGAGCGGAACGCTGCCGCGGCGCTCTTCCGCTTCCTCGTGACCCGGTCGGGGGCGAAGGTGGCCCATTCGGCGGCCGACCTCGCCGACTTCACCGGGTTGCCTGTGCACAACGTCGCGGCTGTCCTTGACCATCTCGCGGCGCCGGACGTCCGCTTGCTCCGTCCGGTGGAAGGTGCCTCGGACGACGACGCCACGCGCTACGAGATCGCTCACGACGTCGTCGGTCCCGCGATCCTGAACTGGCGCGCTCTCTACGAGCAGGAAGCGCAGGTTCGGAAGGAGCGGCGAAGGACACGGATCGCGGTCGGGATCGCGGGCGTCTCTCTGCTCGGCTGCCTCGTGCTCGTCTTTTTGGGACTCATGGCCGCCTGGGCATGGCGGAATGCCGAGTCGGCGCGCGACGATGCCGTCTCGGCGCGTGAGGAGGCCGATGCCGCGTACGAGATCGCGGACACCCAGGGGGATCCTGCGACAGGTGCGGCTCAACGAGCCGAGCTCGCGCTGAGGATGCTGGAGGCGGGCAGGCAGACCGAACTGGCAGAGGACCTGCTGAGGGAAGCCGTGCCTGCTCTCCGTGTCCGCCGCATCATCGGCGGTGTCGGAGATCCCAGGGCGGCGGCGATCACCGCCTCGGGCGACCGACCGCTCGTCGCCCTGGCGACCGAGGATCGCGGCGTGCGCATCGTCGACGCCGACACCGGGGAGGACGTCTCGCTCCTTCGCGGCGTTCAAGACCCAGTCCTCAGCTCGTCGTTCGACGCAGACGGCAGCCGAATCGTCACCGTCAGCGCGGACGGCACCGCCAGCCTCTGGGACCCGGCGACCGGCAGCGAGATCGCGGCGCTTTCCGGAGCCGGCGGGGTCTCCCTGGTGACGCTCGATCCATCCGGGAAGTACGTCGCCGGAGCGGGTTCCAAGGGACGAGTGCATCTCTGGAGTGGAGAGTCGGGTGCCAGCCTTCACCGTGTCCGCGTCTCGAGGGGAGAAGTCGTCGGGCTGAGCTTCAGCGGCGACGGGAGCCGACTGGCCACGGTCAGCACAGAGCTTAGGGGGAGCGTCCGTCTGTGGGCGGTATCCGACTCGCGGTTGCGCGAGGAAGGCGCGCTTCCGACGACGTACAAGTCGCAGCCCGAGTTTCCGGGACTCCCGGGACGACGTGTCCGTGTGCAGTTCGCGGAGCTCAACCGATGGGGCACCCGCGTCGTGACAGCAGACACGGATGGCCGCGTACAGCTTTGGGACGCGCGGACTCGCGTCCGCGAGCGGACGCTCTCGGGAGCGGGAGGAACGACGAGGGACATTGCGTTCAGTCCAGGGGGCGACCTCGTCGCGGCCGCTCAGCAGAAGCTCGTGCGCGTCTGGACGACGTCCACCGGAGAGCAGCTTTCGGAGATGCACGGACACCAGGACTTGGTCAACCTCGTTGAGTTCAGGGCGGACGGGGAGAATGTCCTGAGCGCCAGCGCGGACGGCACCGCCCGCGTCTGGGAGGCCCGCACCGGCCTTCCCCTCCTCGATCTTCGCGGCCACACGGGCTCGGTGGAGACGGCGGGCTATCTGCCGGGCGGAAGCGAGGTCGTGACCGTTAGCGAGGACGCGACCGCCCGGGTCTGGGACGTCGAAACCGGCGCCGAGCTGCGGGGGCATCGCGATCGGGTCGTGGACGCGACCTTCAGCCCGGGGCGTTCTCTGGTGGCGACGGTCGGCGTCGATGGTCAGCTGATCACGTGGAATGCGACGACTCACGAGCGCGTGAACGTGATCGACTACGGATTCTTGGGGCCCGCCAGGAGCATTGAGTTCAGCCCCGACGGGGAGAGCATTCTGACGGCCTGGGACATCTTCGGTTCCGGAGGGGCAATCCTCTGGGACGCGACCGAGCTGTCGGACCGGGGCTTCTTTCTCCATGGCAAGTCCGTCACCAGCGCGTCGTTCAGCCCGGACGGAAAACAGATCTTGACCACGAGCGAGGATGGAACCGCCCGCGTCTGGGATCGGGAGAAGCTGGAGGAGGAGGGGTTCCTGGACGAGGAGCTGTTCCGCCTCAGAAGGGGTGTGTCGGGGCTGACGCACGACGGCCCCGCATACGACGCTGCCTACAGCTCCGGAGATGGGGACCGGATCGTGACCGTCGGGGCTGACGAGGTCGCCCGCGTTTGGAGTTCCCTAGACGGTCGCCAGCTCGGGGAGTTCGAAGGCCACGACGCCCAAGTCTTGTCGGTCTCGTTCAGTCGCGCCGATCCGGATCTGGTCGTCACCGGGAGCCGGGACTACACGGCGCAGATCTGGAACGTCGAGACCCGCGAGGAGGTGGCGACCCTCGTGCATCCCGAAACCGTGACCACCGCGGCATTCAGCCCCGACGGCGTCCGCGTCGTGACCGGTAGCCCTGGAGGCGTGACACGAATCTGGGACTGGCGTCGCGAGGCGCTCCTCGCGACCATGCGAATGCACGGCGACTACATCAACTCGGCCGAGTTCGGTCCCGATGGGCTTGTGCTGACGTCGAGCGACGATTGGACAGCCAAGCTGTACCCCTGCGACACGTGCAAGGGGCTCGAGGAACTCAAGACGTTGGCCAAAGCCCGCCTTGACGAGCTGGCTCAGCGCTAGGCCTTGTCGATCGCCTTCTGAAAGCGGACGC
Source organism: Gaiellaceae bacterium (assembly GCA_035457655.1). Classification (GTDB taxonomy): domain Bacteria; phylum Actinomycetota; class Thermoleophilia; order Gaiellales; family Gaiellaceae; genus JAIBJN01. The sequence goes on along the minus strand of DATIBF010000139.1, from coordinate 9,319 downwards.
CACCCTCGTCCAGTGTCGTGACGAGGTCGACCAGACGGTGCTGGAGCTTGCGGAGTCGCAGGTTCGGCTCGCCTGCGACGACGCCAATGTCGCTGGCAAGCCGCTCGAACCAGCGTCTGAACCCCGGCTCGTCGCTCTTCTCGACGAAGGTCGCGTAGCCGATGCAAAACCGCTGGCCGTCCTCGACCGTGATCATGCGTTCGCCGATCGCATTCTGCTCGCCGCGCCAGATCATGAACCGAGGGCCGAGCTCCGGCCGGTCCGACGCGAACGCGTCGCGTACGTCGAACAGAAGCGTCGAGACGCGCCGAGTCGAGGCGTCTTCCGAGAACTGCAGGAACTGAACCTCCCTGCGGAGAATCTCGGTCCAGGCCAGATACTGTCCGATGAGGTAGAGGGTGTGGTCGACCGCGTACTGGCGGCTGCCGTCACGGTCCGTGGCGTAGTACTTGCCGAGGAAGTTCTGGCGCAAGATGTTGTACAGACGGGACTGGAGGTCGTACGCAGCGAGGATGAGCGGCTCGCGGTACTTCGCAAGCACCTGCGCCGCCTGTTGCTCCTCTTCTCTCCGGGCCATGTGCAGCTGGCCGTAAAGCGCGAAGCCCGCGCTCAGCATCGCACCGATGAGCGCGATGATCGCGACGATGATCGCCGCTTCCATCGACGCTGATCATCCCAGGCGACCTTTCCCTTCGCAATGACTGCAGCCACCGGCACAGTCGGCCTCGGAGCCGGCGCGCGCTGGCCATCGGGGCGGCTTGTGGCGGCGATGACGACGACGAGCAGGCCGGCCCCGCCGCTCGAGGGCACCGAGTGGACGCTCGTGAGCGGGGTCGAGGCGCCGGCGGACGCGACGCCGACTCTGGCGCCTGCGAGGAGCCGAAGATGACGGCCGAGGCTGCCTCGAGGCAGGCGACGGCGAGGATGCCCTGAGCGGGAGCATGAACCGGATCCACCTGTCGTAGCGAACGCCCGCGAGCGCGATCCCGGCCATCACGACGGCGCTCGTGGGGGTGCCCCGCGGCCGATGCGACCTGCATAGTTCCGGCGTGCGCGCGCTCGTGCTCACGCTGGCCTTCGGCCTGGCGTTCGTCCTCGCAGGCGTCGCGTCCGCTCAGGCGGAGGAGGAGCTGGCCGAGCGGTACGCGCCCGTCGTCCGGCTGGTGGAGCAGGAGGAGGAGTGCGGGCCCGGCGAGCCGTACGAGCCGATCGACATCGACGCGATCCTCGACGAGGACACCGTCTCGCTGCGCGGCCCCTGGCGGAGCAACGACCTCGTCGAGATCGCTCCCTCGGCCGACGACCTCGGTCGCGGCCTCTACGAGTACAACCTCGACTTTCCCGGCGACGCGCTGCGGCCCGGATGCGACTACGAGAAGTGGGCGCGGCGCATCACCGAGACCACCGAGCCGACGGTGTACGCCCACGTGGCGCAGCAGCTGGCGTACCCGGACCGACTCTCGCTCCAGTACTGGCTCTTCTATCCCTTCAACGACTGGAACAACCTGCACGAGGGCGACTGGGAGATGATCCAGCTCGTCTTCCCGGCGGCGAGCGTCGAGGAGGCCCTGGGGACGGAGCCGCTCGAGGTCGGCTACAGCCAGCACGAGGGCGCCGAGCGGGCGGAGTGGAGGGAGGAGAAGCTCGAGCTCGTCGACGGCACCCATCCGGTCGTCTACCCGGCGGCGGGCTCGCACGCGAACTTCTACACCGAGGGCCTCCACCTCGGGCGGTCCGCGGAGCAGGGAGTCGGCTGTGACGACACCACCGGCCCGCACGAGGAGCTTCGGCCGGTCACGCTGACGATCCCGAGCGACCCCGCAGAGGCGCAGGCTGCCTTCCCGTGGATCGCCTTCGAGGGTCGCTGGGGCGAGCGCCAGCAGGCGTTCTACAACGGTCCCACCGGGCCGAACCTGAAGACGCAGTGGACGGAGCCGGTCACCTGGGCGGAGGACTGGCGCGACCGCAGCTACGCCGTGCCGGCGGGCGGTGCCTTCGGAACCGACGCGACGGACTTCTTCTGCAGCGCGGTCGAGGCCGGGTCGAACTTCGTGCTCCGCGCCGTGGACAACGGCGGGCGACTCGCGCTCGTGGTCGGCGCCCTCGCCGCCGCCGTGATCTTCCTGCTGACCCGGACGACGTGGCGGCCGTCGACGCCCCTCCGCGTGCGGCATCGCCGGTCGTGGGGCCAGACCTTCACGGCCTCATGGCGCCTCTACCGGCTGCGGCCGAGGCTCTTCCTCGGGATCGGGCTCGTCGTCATCCCGATCTCGCTGATCATCACCGGGCTTCAGCTGCTGCTCTTCTCGGCCACGTCGCTGGTCGGGATCGACCCGAACGGGGAGGGCGGAGGCTTCCGAGTCGGCCTCGGCGTGTGGATCGGGACGGTGCTGACTCTCCTCGCCCTCGCGCTCGTGCAGGCCGCGTGCGCCCGCGCGATCGTCGGGATCGACGCTGGGAGGGAGGTCGGCGTCCGCGATGCGTATCGGCTCGCGTTCGACAGCGTGTGGGAGCTTCTCGGCGCGCTGGCAATCGCCGTTGCCGTCCTCACGGCGCTCAGCGCGTCGATCTTCCTCGTCCCGATCGCGATCTGGCTCGCCGTCCGCTGGGCACTCGTCGTCCCCGTCGTTGAGCTCGAGGAGCACGGCGGGCTCGGCGGCCTGCGTCGGAGCGGGCGTCTCGTTCGCCTGCAGTGGCTCAAGGTGGGCACGCTCATCGTCTTCGCGGCGGCGCTGGCGATCCTGGCGGGTCCGTTCCTCGGGGCGCTCCTGATCCTCCTCGTGGACGCCCCGTTCGGGCTCGTCAACGTGCTTGCCGGGCTCGTGTACGCCGTGGCGATGCCGTTCGTCGGCATCGCGACGACCTACGTCTACTTCGACACGCTCGTGCGCGAGCCTCTGGAGGAGGCCGAGCCGCCTGCGGCCGAGTTGGCCGCGGAGATCTAGGGCGCCTTCGGCACGAACGGGTGCAGCTCGTCGTCGCCGGCCTGGATGAGGCCGTAGGCCGACTCGGGCACCTCGTTCCAGGCGCCCGCGAGATCGCCGAGCGGCTCCGAGACGACGAGCCGCGTCTCGTCCGCGAGCTCGTGGAGGATCGGGTTGTCGGGGTACTGCTCCCGCAGTGTCGCCACCGCCGTGCTGTGGAAGAGCGATCTCGACTTCCCCTCGCTCGAGTAGCGGAACGCCCAGATGCTCGCGCCGTCCGTCGTCGCGACGGTCATCTGGATGGGATGCTCGACGCCGTGCTTCCGGCCTGTTGCTTCGATGAAGCCGACCGCGCGCGCCACCGCGTCGGGCGGGTCGTCCACAAGGCCGAGGGTGAGCGCGAGGTGGAAGAAGAGCTCGGTGTCGGTCGAGCCCTCGATGAGCGGATAGAGAGAGGGGTCCACGGCGAGCGCGAGGTCCCGCTTCACCGCGGCGAGCTCGCCGATGAAACCGTTGTGCATCCAGAGCCAGTTCTCGTAGCGAAAGGGGTGACAGTTCGTCTGCTGGATCGCACCGCCGGTCGAGGCGCGGATGTGGGCGAAGACGAGCGGCGAGACGAGGTGCCGTGCGAGGTCCTTGAGATTGCGGTCGTTCCAGGCCGGCTCGATGCTGTGGAAGACGCCCGGCGTGTTGCCGAAGCCGTACCAGCCGATGCCGAAGCCGTCGCCGTTCGTCGTCTCGGCGCCGAGGCGGGAGTGGAGGCTCTGGTCGATCAGCGAATGCTTGGGCTTGAGGAGCAGCTCCTCGAGCGGCACCGGAGATCCTGAGTAGGCGAGCCATCTGCACACGGTCTTCCTCCTGGTCGGTTCGGGGTCAGCGTCGCATGCGGGAAGCGGCTGCGCCAGACGTCGCGTAGAAGGAGGGAGTGAGCGTTCGCGGAGCCGCGTTCCTCGGGATCGGCGCGATGGTGGGTGCAGGAATCTTCGCCCTCCTGGGCGAGGCGGGCGCGGTGGCGGGGTCCGCCGTCTGGCTCTCGTTCGTGATCGCCGGCATCGTCGCCGCCCTGCTCGGCTACACGGTGGTCAAGCTCGGCGTCCGCTATCCGTCCTCGGGAGGACTGATCACATACCTGATGGAGGGGTTCGGGAACGGCCGCCTGGTCGGCATCGCGGCCTGGCTCGGGTACTTCGCGGCGATCGTGATCGTCTGCGCGATGGTCGCGGTTGCCTTCGGGAGCTACGCCTCTTCGCTGTTCGTGGGCGACGCCGCCGCGGCCGGCTGGGACAAGGTCTTCACCTCGGCGATCATCGTCGGGATGGCCGCCATCAACCTCGTCGGCTCGCGCGTCGTCGACCGGGCGCAGTCCGCGATCGTGATCTTGCTTCTCGCGGTCTTCGCCGTCTTCATCGCGGTGACCCTGGTCGACATCGACCTGGATCTGCTCGCCTTCAGCGGCTACCCGTCGTTCTCGACGATCCTCGCCAGCGTCGCGCTGACATTCTTCGCCTACCTGGGCTTCAGCGTGATCACCTTTGCCGCAGGGGACCTGCGCGACCCGGCCCGCGAGCTTCCGAAGGCCATGTACTTCGCGCTAGCGGTGACGGCGACCACCTACGTGCTCATCTCGCTCGGCGTTTTCGGGACGCTGACTGTCGCCGAGGTCGTGGGCTACGGTGAGACGGCGATCGCAGAGGCGGCACGGCCGTCGCTCGGGGAGGCGGGCTTTCTGATGATGGCGATCGCGGCGCTCCTCGCCACGTCCTCCTCGGTGAACGCAACGCTCTATGCATCCGGCGGGCTTACGGCCATGCTCGCCGAGGCCGGTCAGTTCCCGCCCTTCTTCGGCCGTGGATCCCGGCTCGGGTCCCACGCCGGGCTGCTCATCACCTCGGCGCTAGTCCTCGCAGTCGCGAACCTCGTCGATCTCTCGGCGATCGCCTCGGTCGGCAGCGCCTGCTCTCTCATGATCCTCCTGCTCGTCGGCGTCGCCGGCTACCGCCGCCGTGCGGAGACCGGCTCCAACGCGGCGGTCGTGCTAGCAGCGATCGGTGTCACCGGTGTCGTCCTCGTCGCCTTCGCGGTCGACACGCTGCGAAACGCGCCGGAGACCTTCTCGGCAATCGTCGGGATTGCGGCGCTCTCCGTCGCCCTCGACCTCCTGTGGAAGTGGGTCCGCAATCGGGGCGGACGGGGCGCGCGATCGGAGACGGCCCCGACGGCCTGAGGCTGGCCGCGAGGACCGGGCCCAGGCTAGAGCTTCCTGATTGGGTCTCCGACGCGGACCGTGCCCGGCGTCACGACGCGCGCGTTCATCCCTCGGAGCCGGAGCTCCCGGCCTTCGCCCTTGTTGACGAGCTTCACGGAATCCGACCCGAACCGTGCGCCGAACTTCGCGCAGCCCGTGTGCGGCACGTCGCTCACCTCGATCACCGCCTCGCCGACCGCGAGCCGCGTGCCTGGAGGGAGGTTCCCGACGCTGAGGTCGAGGTCGACGTAGAGCTGGTCGCCCGCGAGCGGCCACCGCTCCCGGCTCCGGGCCACGAGCTGCGCGAGGCGGGAGTTCATCAGCGTCAGCTGGGAGTCGTTCGTGGGCGACGAGCCCAGGTGCCACCGGTCGCCGACGAGCCCCACGACGAGGTCGAGCTCGCCCTCCACGAGCACCTCACGCTCGTCCACCGCGGGCCGGCGGACGATGAGCTCGAGCCTCCCGCGGTCGCCCGGTGAGGAGCGCACGTGCTCCAGTCCGGCGGCGAGCTCGTCGGCGGTCGCGTGCTCCATCGTGTGAAGGCTAGTTGGCAGAAGGGTGGAGAAGGGGGACGACGCCCTTCCAACCCGTTCTCAGCACCGCGACGAGGGAGGGAGGCGTGATCAGGCACACCGCGCCGTCGCGGGGCCGCGGTTGCGTAGCCGTATAGCCGGCCGGCGTCCAGGCCAGGAGCCGCTCGCCGCGTACCAGTGCCGGTGCGCCGTCGACGAGCACGACGGCGCCGTCCGAGAGCTCACCGAGCCGAGCCTCGTGCAGCCGGCGTGAGCGTGTCTCGGGATCCATCCGCTCCCCTTGGAGCTGCGCGTCCATCGCGTCCGCCCCCACCTGGCCAGGATGGAGCTCCTGCCATATCTCCGAGAAGCGAACGTAGTCCTCCCGCCGGCAGAGCGCGCAGGGGCGGTGGCCGGCCGCGAACGCCGTCGCCTCGTCGAGGAAGAAGAGCTCCGTGAAGAGGCCCGGCTGGAGCAGGCGCCCGCGCTGCCAGCCCTTGTACTCGAGCCGGCAGGCGATCCAGCGCTTCGTCGGGTAGCGGCGGCGGATCCGCCCGGCGTCGTCGTGGAGGCAGCCGCGATTGCCGTAGACGAGCCCGCGCCCGGGGTGAGCGACCAGCTCGCCGAGCGGCGTGACGCGGTTCTGGAGGGTCATCGCCTTTACCGCCATTGTGCTAGAAGGCCGCATGCAGATCGGTAAGGCGCAGACACCTTTCACCCACATCTCCCAGGCCTACCCCGACCGGGTGGAGGTGCGCGGCCGCGACCTGACCGGCGACCTGATGGGGAGGCTCAGCTTCACCGAGTACTTCCATCTGCTGCTCACCGGCCACGAGCCGACGGCGGACCAGCGCGACTTCCTCGACGTCCTCCTCGTCGCGATCGCGGAGCACGGGATGATGCCCACGAACGTCGCGGCGCGCATGACGCTCGCCGCCGATCCGGGCTCGCTGCAGGGCGCCGTCGCGGCGGGCATCCTCGGCGCGGGCCCGGTCGTCCTCGGCACCTCGGAGGAGTGCGCGCTCCTGCTCGCGGCCGCGCAAGCGCGGGTCGCGGCGGGCGCCTCCCCGCCCGAGGTTGCGGCAGAGCACGTGGCCGAGCTCCGCGCGGCCGAGAAGAAGGTGCCTGGGTTCGGCCATCCCGTGCACCGGCCGCTCGACCCGCGCGCAGAGCGGATCCTCGAGCTAGCGGACGCGCGCGGGGTGAGCGGGCACCACGTCCTGCTCGCGCGCTGCTTTCGCGACGCCGTCGCGGAGGCAGGCGGGACGCCGCTTCCCATGAACGTCGCCATGCCGAGCGCGGCGGTGATGCTGGACCTGGGCTTCGCGTCGGCCGCCGTCAAGGCGGTGCCGATCCTCGCGCGCACGGCCGGCCTGCTCGCCCACCTCGCCGAGGAGCGAGACCATCCCCTCGGGTTCCTCCTCGCGGCGGAGGCGGAGAAGGCGATCGAGTACCGGCCGCCGCCCGAGTGATGCTCGAGCCCGACGTCGAGACCCTCCCGTGGGCCGAGCAGCTCGCCGCCGACGACCGCAGCTATCGAGCCCAGCTCGCCTACCTCCTCGAGCGGTCGGCCTTCTACCGCGACAAGCTCGCGGCGGCGGGGTTCGGCACCGTGGAGGCGGCAGGCGGGCTCGCCGACATCTCGCAGCTCCCCCTCACCAAGAAGGCGGAGCTCAAGGAGACGTGCACGTCCGACAACCCGTTCGGGGCGCACCTGTGCGTGGAGCCCTCCGAAATCGTCCGCATCTACTCGACGAGCGGCACGACGGGGACGCCGAGCTACATCCCGCTGACGGCGGGCGACCTCGACAACTGGGTCACCGGGTCGGCACGGAGCTACGCTGCCTCCGGCGTCGCCCAAGGCGAGCGCATCGTGTCGACCTACAACGCCGGGCCGTTCGTGGCCGGTGCGGCGCTCGCGGCGTTCGACCTCATCGGCCTCTGCCACATTCCCGTCGGCACCGGGAACACCGCGCGGCTCGTGCGGGCGATCGAGCTCCTCCGGCCCGAGGCGGCGGTGCTGACGCCCTCCTACGCGGCCCACCTCGTGGAGTGGACAGCCGAGCGCGGCGTCGACCTCCGCGGCTCGAGCGTCCAGCGCGTCCTCGTCGCCGGTGAGCCCGGCGGCGGCGAGCCAGCCTTCCGCGCCAAGCTCGAGGAGGGTTGGGATGCGCGCATCACCGAGGCGATGGGCGTCGGCGACATCGGGGTGTCGCTCTGGGGAGAATGCGAGGAGCAGGACGGCATGCACCTCGGGGCCCGCGGCTTCGTCCACGCCGAGCTGATCGAGCCCGAATCGGGCGAGGCGCTCCCGCTGGAGGACGGCGCGGCCGGCGAGCTCGTGCTGACGCACCTCCGCCAGCGCGCGGCTCCGCTTCTGCGCTTCCGCACGCGAGACCACGTGGTGGTGCGGACGAGCCCGTGCCCGTGCGGCCGTACCAGCCCGCGCATACGGTGCATCGGGCGCACCGACGACATGCTGATCCTCAGGGGCGTCAACGTCTTCCCGTCGGCGATTCGGGAGGTGGTGAGCGCGTTCGGGCCCGAGGTCAGCGGCCAGGTTCTCGTCAAGCCCCGCGCGACGGGCGTCAAGCAGGATCCGCCGCTCCCTGTCGCCGTGGAGCTCGCGCGGGGAGAGGCCGATCGTCCGTTGCTCGCGCAAGCAATCTGTGACAGGATCCGCGACGTGCTCGTGGTCCAGACGGTCGTGGAGCTCGTGCCATGGGGGACCTTGCGGCGGAGCGAGTACAAGTCGACGCTGCTCGACCGTTCGCCATGAGGAAGATCCAGACCCAGGGGGTCCACCACATCACGATCAACGGCGCAGACCGGAAGACGGCGACCGGATTCTGGGAGGGCGTCCTCGGCATGCCCTTCGTGTTCGAGCAGCCCAACCTCGACAACGAGTCCGAGAGCCACCTCTACTTCGACCCCGGCGACGGGCGCCTCATCACCGTCTTCACGAACGAGGAGCGCGAGCCCGACCCGAACCCGACGCCGCGTGAGCCTGGCTTCGTGCACCACCTCGCGTTCGCGGTCTCGCAGGCGACGTTCAAGCAGGTGGTCGAGCGCCTCGACGAGCGTGGGATCGAGCACTCCGGGGTCAAGGATCGCGGCTTCATGGACTCGATCTACTTCGAGGACCCGCTCGGGCTTCTGATCGAGCTCGCGTCCTATCGCTTCGAGCCGCCGTATCCACACACGCACGCCGAGGTCCTGCTCGAGGCTCACAAGCTGCGAGCCGAGCAGGGCGACTACAACATCGCCGAGGTGCATCTCGCGGACGCGATCGAAACGCTCGTCCGGCGCTCCCGGGAGTCGCTCTCGGACGATCGAGCGCCGAAGAACCCGTACCGCTAGGAAAGGAGCGCCACGTGGCCGCCAACACCCTGAGCATCCTCAAGCCGAGCGTCAACAACCTGACCGTGCGGATCTTCGTCCGTGCCGCCGACCTCGAGTACGACGAGCTCGACGTCTGGGGCAAGAAGTCGACGCCGGAGTTCCTCGCCAAGGACCCGGCCGACCTGACGCCGCTGCTCGAGGAGGAGGGCCTGCCGAAGGGCGCGCTCTGGGAGAGCTGCGCGATCATGCAGTACCTCTGCAACAAGCACGGCCTCGACCGGTTCTACCCGCGCGAT
>DATIBF010000138.1:0-20169 GCA_035457655.1 Gaiellaceae bacterium | reverse complement strand
GAACGGGCGTATCCGCCGTCGGAGTACGGTCAGGCGCATGGGTCTGGACCGATCGCGTGCTGCCGCACATCGTTGACCGCAGCCAGAGCACCCGCGATGTCCGCCTGCAGCGAATGCGCGCCGTGAAGGGCTCCACGGGCCGGGGGCGCGGGCCGCAAGGACTTCCTAGGAACCACCCTGCCCACGCCCCGGCGAGAGTGAGGCTAGGTGGCCTGAAGTGAGCCTGCCTAGATGGCCGTTCGAGACGTGCCTTCAGCCGCTAAGTGTGTCCGGAATCGGCGATAGACATTCATGCGATGGACAACACCTTCGCCCGGTTGCGTCTCGACTCGGCGCCAGCGTCTCTGGGGGTGTCGCCCGACGAACTCGTGGGCCTCGCCGAGATCGCCGAGATCCTCGGGGTCAGGCGGTCGCCGCGGCCGGTGGCAACAGAGTGGCAACCAGCCCCGCCGAGAGCGCCCGAAACGCGGCTGAGGCGCAAGTGGCCGCACCGGCGGTCTAGAGCGAAAACGGCTCGGCGGGGCTCGGCTGGCCTGAGCCTTCGCGTCAACTCATGATCCGTTGGTCGGTCCCTGGTTCGGATCCGGGCGGGCCCATTCGGCACTTCGCCCGCGTTCTAGACGACCGTGAACCTGCCCCGCATCGTCGTCCGGTGTGGGTCGCACCGGTACCGGTAGGTGCCCACCTGCAGCGTGACGCTCCACCTGCGGCGGCCGGTGAACCCGACCCCCGTCTTGCGGTTGACGCCCGGCCCGAGGAGGTGGAAGTTGTGGCGGCTCGAGCGATCGCGGATGACGAAGGTGTGCCTGCCGTCCTGGACGCGGCGAACGGTGGTCCCGTCGCCCCGCTCGAGCGTGATCGTGGCGCTTGGTCCGACCCTCCCGTAGAACGTGGCCGCCTCCGCGGCGACCGGGGCGAGCAGCGTGATCCCGGCGAGGACAACGAGGACCGCGAGACGCTGGAACATCGGTTGCACGGGGATACGGACATCGGCCGCAGACGGATCTCAGGCGAACAGCGTGAGGTCGGGCTCACGCTCGCCGCGAAGGAGCTCGAGGTCGACCTCCACGTACGCGATCCCGCGCGCCGAGGCGAGCGTGGCCGCCTGCGGCTGGATGCGCTGCGCCGCGAGGATGCCACGGCAGGCCGCCTTGGCGCCGTCTTCACGGATGCGCTCCAGGTAGCGGGAGAGCTGCTCGACCGCGTCGATCGTGCCGACGCGCTTGATCTCGACCGCGACCCAGTCCTCGCCGTCGCGGCACATCAAGTCGACTGGGCCGATGTCCGTGGGCCACTCGCATCGGACGAGGCGCAGTCCTTGGCAAAGAGCCTCCGGTCGGGCGGCGAGCGCCTCCTGAAGGTCGCGCTCGACCCCGTCCTTCGCAAGCGGGGCGGACTCGCCCATCTCGTGGACGACGTCGCTCAGAACCTTGTGCACCACGATCTCGAGCCGGTCCTCGCTCTTGCCGGCGCGCTTGCGGACGACGAGGCGCTCGAGAGGGTTCCCCTCCTCCTCGATCACCGTGGGCGGCGTCATCCAGTTGAGCGGCTTGTAGCCGCCGGCGTCGGCGTGGACGAGCACCGAACCGTCGGATTTCAGCATGAGCAGGCGGTTCGACTCCGGCAGAAGGGCGGTGAGCCGGCCGGTGTATCGGACCTCGCAGCGGGCGACGATGAGGCGCACGAGCTGCGACCGTACCGGCCGTTTCGGACGTGTCCCCCGGTGAGCCGAGCCGAGAGATTGTGCCGGTATTGACTAGGACGGCCGGAGGTCGTACCTTGACCTGAACTGCGGCCGCAACGGCAGCGAATCGCGGCCGCTCGACGGGACATAGCCTTCGAAGGGGAGGGGAAAAGCTGTGAGAGGTCTTACTCGCGTCGTTGTCGTCGTGGCAGCGGCGCTCACGTTGACGTTTGCCGCCGGCGCGACGGCGAAGGTGCCGATGGGCGGGCCGCACCACTCACCGCCCGCGGACAGTGGCGACAGCACGTCGGCGGGGATGCAGCACGGCCAGCCAGGCGGGCACCTGCCCGGCTCGAGCGCGAACGTGGAGCTGATCGCCGAGCTCGAGCCGACGGACGAGTTCGGACCGATCGTGCCCGGCCAGATCGCCGACCTGGCGGTCTACAAGGACTTCGCCTACCTGAACTCCTGGAACGAGGAGACCTGCACCAAGGGCGGCGTCTACGTGGTCGACATCCGTGACCCGAGGAACCCGACGGAAGTGGACTTCATCCCCGCGGTTCCCGGCAACTTCCACGGTGAGGGTGCCGACGTCCTCACGGTGAACACGAAGACGTTCAAGGGGGATCTGCTCGCGGCGAACAACGAGAAGTGCATCGACACGGACGCCGGCGGGGGCTTCGACCTCTACGACGTTACGGATCCGCGCAACCCGAAGGTCCTGGTGCAGGGCGCGGGTGACCACGGCGGCGAGGGCCGGATGAACGGCACGCAGCCGTCCAACACCTACCACAGCGTGTTCATGTGGAACGACGACGGCAAGGTCTACCTGGTGGCCACCGACAATGAGGAGTTCCACGACGTCGACATCTACGACATCACCAATCCGCGGGCTCCGAAGCCGGTCGCCGAGTACGACCTCCTGGAGAGCTTCCCGCAGATCTCGCAGACCGCGGAGCATCCTCGGCTTTCGGAGATCTTCAACCACGACATGGTCACGAAGGTCATTGACGGTCGTGACGTACTGCTCGACTCGTACTGGGACGCCGGCTACGTGATGCTGGACGTCGAGAACCCGGCCAAGGCCAAGTACATCGGCGATACCGACTTCGCGGACGAGGATCCGCTCGTTCCGGGGATCTCGCCTCCCGAGGGCAACGCCCACGAGGCCGAGTTCTCCCACGACAACACGTACTTCCTCGGGGCCGACGAGGACTTCAACCCCTACCGCTCGGACAAGTTCTTCGTCGATGACCAGCAGCGTCCCGCGGTCGAGGTCGGCGGCGGCGTGTCGCCGGCTTCGCTGCCTGACCAGACCCTGTCCGGGAAGGTCGTCTTCGGTGGCTACGGCTGCCCGGCCGATCCAACTGTGCTGCCGCTGGCGAGCGACTACACCGACGCGGAGCTCGGACTGCAGCCCGGGGACGAGAGGATCCTCCTCATGCAGCGTGGCCCTTCGGGCGACCCCAGTGCCGATTACAACGGCAACGGGGATCTGACGGATGACGCCTGCTTCCCGGGGGAGAAGGCGGCAAAGGCATTCGACGCCGGTTGGGATGCGATCGTCCTGGTCGACCGGCATTTCGGGATCGACGACTCGACCGGCGTGCCGTTCTGCGGCTCGGGCGCCTACGACCCGGCCAAGCCGATGGTGACGATCTGCACCACGCACGCGGCCTACCACGAGCTGTTCGGGACGACCCCGCAGTTCCAGGTCCCGTACCCACCCGATGACGCGCCGGCGATCGGAGCGATCAGCGTCAAGCGGGTGCGCGCGACCTCGGTCTTCGACGGCTGGGGCTACCTGAACCTCTTCCGACGCGGAGCGGGCAAGGTCGAGCGGGTCGACTCCTACGCGATTCCGGAGGCACTCGACCCGGACTTCGCGTTCGGCTTCGGCGATCTCTCCATCCACGAGATCGCCACCGATCCCGGCCAGAACATCGCCTACAGCTCGTACTACGCGGGCGGCATTCGCGTGTTCGGGTTCGGGGCCTCGGGCATCGAGGAGCTCGGTCACTACATCGACCCGGAGGGGAACAACTTCTGGGGCGTCGAGACCTTCGTGCCCGCGAGGAGCGCCGCAGGCGATCTCGAAGGGAAGCGCCTGTTCGCGGGCTCCGACCGCGACCACGGCATCTTCATCTTCCGCTACACGGGCGACTAGCCCAGGGCGGCGAGACAACGAACGAAAGGGGGCGGCCTGGCCGCCCCCTTTCGTGTGGCCGGCGGCAGAACAGGCTTCGGTGGGCGCTACCCTCAGTCGCATGAGCCGTTTCGAGGAGCGCCTCGCGGAGGACCGCGTCGTCGTGAGCGACGGCGGCACCGGCGCGCTTCTGAGCGCGGCCGTGTCACGGCTGCGCTGCCCGGAGGAGGCGAACCTGAAGGCGCCGGAGGCGGTGATCGGCGTCCACACGGGGTTCATCCGCGCAGGGGCCGAGCTGATCGAGACGAACACGTTCGGGGCGAATCGCCGCAAGCTGTCCGCCCAGTTTCTCGACGACCGGCTGGAGGAGATCGTCGAGCAGGGCGTCAAGCTCGCTCGCGAGGCGCGCGATGTCGCGGGAGCACCCGTCCTAATCGGCGGGGCGATCGGTCCGCTGGGGGACCTCGAGGGCTCGACGGGCGCCGAGGACGCGTACGCCGTGTTCCACGAGCAGGCTCGCTTTCTCGAGGGTCGCGGAGTCGATCTCTTTCTCGTCGAGACGTTCTACGACCTCGACGAGCTCGAGACGGCCATCCGCGCCGTGCAGGACGTGTCCTCGCTGCCCGTCGTCGCCCAGTTGACCTTCGACGAGGACGGCCAGACACTCGCGGGTGTCCACGCGCGCGAGGCCGTCCCACGCCTCCATTCGCTCGGAGTCGTCGCCGTCGGAGCGAACTGCGGGCTCGGCCCCCAGGCGGCGCTGACCGCGCTCGGAGAGATGAGCACGGAAGCGAACGGGCTTCCGCTCACGGCCCAGCCGAACGTGGGCCTGCCAAGCCGCTCCGGCGGGCGCATCGTCTACCCGCACGCGACACCCGACTACTTCGCCGAGTTCGCCGCCCAGGCGCGCAGCCAGGGCGCGAGGCTCATCGGCGGGTGCTGCGGGACGACGCCGGCGCAGATCGCGGCCATCCGCTCGGCGGTGGAGGAGGGTCGCGAGCCGCGGGTCCCGCTCTTCGTGATCGAGCGCGAATTCGTCGTGCGCCCCGCTCCGAGCCCCGGCCGCACGCTCCTGCAGGAGCGCCTGGAGGCAGGCGAATGGGTCGTCTCGGTCGAGCTCGACCCGCCGAAGGGGACGAACATGGAGGCCATGGCGGGCGTGGCTGCGCGCCTGCGCGCCTCCGGCGCCGTTCACGTCGTGGACATCAACGACAACCCGATGGCGAGGGCTCGCCTCTCGGCGCTCATGGCCGCTGCCGTGCTCGAGCGCTCGGTACAGATCGAGACCATTCCGCACGTGACGCCCCGCGACGCCTCAGTCATGGGTCTCCAATCCCAGCTGCTCGGGGCTCACGCTGAGGGCATCCGGAACGTGCTCGCGGTTACGGGCGATCCGCCGCACGTCGGCGACTATCCCGGCTCGAGCGGCGTGTACGACGTCGATGCGATCGGGCTCGTCTCGCTTCTTCGGCATCTGAACAGCGGCGAGGATTTCTCCGGGAAGGCGATCGACGCGCCTACGTCCTTCTATGTCGGCGTTGCCGTCAACCCGTCGTCCGACGACCTCGACCGCGAGCTCGAGCGCTTCCGCGAGAAGGTGGACGCGGGCGCCAGCTTCGCCATGACCCAGGCGCTCTTCGACCTCGGCTACCTCGACCGGTTCCTCGACCGCCTCGGCGGCGAGTCGCCGATTCCGTTGCTCGTCGGGGTCTGGCCGCTCACCAGCTACCAGCTTGCGTTCCGGCTGCACAACGAGGTACCCGGCATCACGATTCCCGACGCCTTGCAGGAGCGCCTGGCCGAAGCGGGCCCCGACGCTCGTGCGATCGGCTTCGACGTGGCGCGCCGGCTCGCGGAGGGCGCCCGCTCGCGCGCGGCCGGGATCTACGTGATCCCGCCGTTCAAGGAGCCCGACGCGGCGCTTGAGCTGCTCTCCATGTAGCTAAACTCCCTCGCATGGCGGAGCTCGGCACCATGCGCGTCAAGAGCGGTCTCGCCGAGATGCTGAAGGGCGGCGTGATCATGGACGTGACGACCGCCGAGCAGGCTCGGATCGCGGAGGAGTCGGGGGCGGTGGCGGTGATGGCGCTCGAGCGCGTTCCCGCGGACATCCGCGCCGAGGGTGGCGTCGCGCGCATGGCCGACCCGACGAAGATCAGCGAGATCCAGGAGGCGGTCTCGGTCCCGGTGATGGCGAAGGCGAGGATCGGGCATTTCGTCGAGGCGCAGATCCTTGAGGCGCTCGAGGTCGACTACATCGACGAGAGCGAGGTGCTGACGCCCGCCGACGAGCGCCACCACATCGACAAGTGGGCCTTCCGTGTTCCTTTCGTGTGCGGCTGTCGGAACCTGGGCGAGGCGCTGCGGCGTTTGGGCGAGGGCGCGGCCATGATCCGCACCAAGGGCGAGGCGGGTACGGGCGACATCGTCAATGCCGTGCGGCACATGCGCGCCGTCTTCGGGGACATCCGCCGGCTGGGGACGCTGGCCGAGGAGGAGCTGTTCACGGAGGCGAAGGAGCTGCAGGCGCCGCTCGAGCTCGTGCAGTGGGTGGCCGAGAACGGCCGCTTGCCGGTCGTCACCTTCACGGCCGGGGGGATCGCCACGCCGGCCGACGCGGCCCTGTGCATGCAGCTCGGCGCCGATGGGGTCTTCGTCGGCTCGGGCATCTTCAAGTCCGCCGACCCGCTGGCCCGCGGCAAGGCGATCGTCGAGGCGACGACGCACTTCTCCGACCCGGAGACGCTGGCCCGCGTCTCCACCGGCCTGGGCGAGCCAATGCGCGGCCTCGACGCCGCCGCGCTCGCCCCCGAGGAGCTCCTCGAAGCCCGCGGCTGGTAGCCGCGGCCGCGCCGGCACAGGGTCGGCACGATCCCGGCGCACACCCGCGACGAGCTCGCGCGTAGACTCGAGGACGGGGGCGAGGGGGCCGAAGGCCCCGGGGGTAGAGTTTCACGGGAGATGAGCGACTCCGTGCGCATCGGCGTCCTGGCGCTCCAGGGCAACTTTCGCGAGCACATGCGGATGCTGCGCGGGCTGGGCGTCGGCGCCGTCGAGGTACGGCAGCCGGAGGACCTGGAGGGGCTCGACGGGCTCGTCGTGCCGGGCGGCGAGTCGACCGCCATCCGCCGGCTCATGCGCATCGGCGGCCTCGAGGAGCCCGTGATCCGGTTCCCCGGCGCGGTCTTCGGCACCTGCGCCGGCATGATTCTCTTCGATCGCGCCCACCTCGGCCTGCTCGACCTGGAGGTGGAGCGCAACGCCTACGGTCGCCAGGTGGCGAGCTTCGAGGCCGACGTCCAGCTCGAGGATGACGACGAGCCGCTGAGAGGCGTCTTCATCCGCGCGCCGCGGATCGCCGACCTCGGGCCCGAGGTCGAGGTGCTCGGACGGCTCGAGGGCGAGCCGGTCCTCGTCCGTGAGGGACGCGTCCTCGCCGCCTCCTTCCACCCGGAGCTCACCGACGACACACGCGTCCACGAGCGCTTCCTCGACCTCGTCCGGGAGGAGGGACATGTCCGGGCATAGCAAGTGGTCGAGCATCAAGCACAAGAAGGGCGCCGCCGACGCGAAGCGCGGCCAGCTCTTCTCCAAGCTGACGCGGGCGATCATCGTCGCGGCGCGAGACGGCGGGCCCGATCCCGACGCGAACGCCACGCTCGCCACAGCGATCCAGAAGGCCCGCGACAACTCGATGCCGAAGGAGAACATCGAGCGTGCCATCGCCCGCGGGTCCGGCGCGGCGGCGGAGGGCGAGTCGTACGAGACGGTCACGTACGAGGGCTACGGGGACGGCGGGGTCGCCGTCTTCGTCGAGGCGCTGACCGACAACCGAAACCGCACGGCCGCGGAGATCAGGTACATCTTCGCGAAGCACGACGGCAACCTCGGCACGAGCGGGGCGGTGGCCTGGCTCTTCGAGCGGAAGGGCGTCGTGATCGTGCCAGCCGCCGACGTGGACGAGGACGACCTCATGCTGGTGGCCGCCGACGGCGGCGCCGAGGACGTCGAGCTGGACGGCTCCAGCTATCAGGTGATCGCGGCGCCCGACGACCTCGCGGCCGTGCGCGCGGCGCTCGACGAGGCCGGCATCGCGTTCGAGTCGGCGGAGCTGACCATGCTCCCGAAGACGACCGTGGCGGTCGCCGAGGAGGGAACCGCGAAGAAGCTTCTCCGCCTGATGGATGCTCTCGAGGAGAACGACGACGTGCAGGCGGTGTACGCGAACTTCGACATCCCGGACGGGATCCTCGAAGCGGTCGCCGCGTAGGAGGTTTTGGCGGAATGTCGCTTCTCGTCGGCGTGCGATGGTCGTTCCGAGCAAGGACGCAGGGAGCGTTCGTAGCCAGAGGCTACGGACGCGACTGAGGACGCCGCTCTCGGGGCGAGCAGCGCGGCCCGGCAACCCAGCCTGTCATTTCGTCAAACCCTCCTGCTAGGCAGGCTGTCCGAAGCCGGCCTGATACTTCCCCGGCGGCCCATGCAGATCGAGATCAGCGACCCGGCGTACCTGGCTTCGCTCCGCGCCTTTCTACAAGAGCACGGGTGCCCCAGCGAGCCGCGGACCGACGAGGTCGTCGAGGTGCGCGTCCTCTGGTCACCGGAGGAGCCGCTTACCGACGCCGCGCAGCGCGCCAAGATCTTCGGCCACCTGCGCGAATGGTGCGCGGCCAATCCCGGCGTGAAGGCGAATCTCCTCTCGTAGCCGACGATCGCCGGGAAGGAACGTCCGGGCCGGTCCCTAACCTCGGCTCGTGAAGGTCCTCGGCATCGACCCGGGCACTGCAGCGTGCGGCTTCGGCATCGTGCAGGCAAGCGGCGACGGTCGCCTCCTGGCGCTGGAGTACGGCTGGTGGCAGACGTCGCCTCGGGACGCGCCCGCCCTCCGGCTCAAGCAGATCCACGACGAGGTGGCGGAGCTCATCCTCCGGCACGAGCCACAGGCCGTCGCCTTCGAGGAGTCGTACGTCGGCGCCGACGCCCGCATCGCGCTCTTCGTCGGACAGGCGCGCGGCGCCGCGCTGGTCGCCTGCGCGGTCGCCGGCGTGCCCTGCGCCGAGTACGCGCCCGCAACCGTGAAGCAGGCCGTATGCGGCTACGGGCGTGCCGAGAAAGACCAGGTGCAACGCATGGTCAAGGCGGTGCTCGGCCTGCCTGAGCTACCCCGTCCGCATCACGCGGCCGACGCGCTCGCGGTGGCGATCTGCCATGCGCTCGCGCCGCCGCTTCTCGCCCTCCCTGGAGCGCGCCGATGATCGCCCGGCTCCGCGGCAGACCGGTCGCGCAGGATGCCGACGGTCTCGTCCTCGAAGTCGGCGGCGTCGGCTACCGGCTGCACGCGACGCCCTCGATGCTACGAAAGGCGGACGGAGCCGAGGAGGTCGTCGTGGAGACGCACCTGCATGTTCGGGAGGACGCGCTGCAGCTCTACGGCTTCGCGGATGCCTCCGAGCGGGAGCTCTTCGAGCAGCTGCTCGCGGTCTCGGGCGTCGGCCCGAAGGTGGCCCTCGCGATCGTGTCCGGCTACTCGCCTGCGGAGCTTCGGCGCGCGATCGTCCGGGAGGACGCCGCGCTCTTCCAGACGATTCCGGGCATCGGCAAGAAGACCGCCCAGCGGGTCGTGCTCGAGCTCAAGGAGCGGATCGCGCCCCTCGCGGCCGTCGAAGCGTCGCACCTGGGGCCGGGCGACGGCCACACGGTGGCTCGGGACGCACTGGTCGAGCTCGGCTACTCACCTGCCGAGGCCGAGCTGCGGCTCGCGGAAACCGACCCGGACCTGCCGCCCGCCGAGCGCGTCCGGCAGGCGCTCCGCGCGGCCTGAGCGATGCGGTACATGGTCGTCGAGCGGTTCCTGCACGGGCCTCGGCCGGTCTACGAGCGCGCGGCTGCACAGGGGCGCATGCTGCCGTCGGGCCTCGAGTATGTCGACAGCTGGGTCGACGAGCGGCTGGATCGCTGCTTCCAGCTCATGGACACGGACGACCCGAGCCTCTTCGACCGCTGGATCGCCAGCTGGCGCGATCTCGCGGAGTTCGAGATCGTGCCGGTGGTGAGCTCCGCGGAGGCGTCCGCGCGTGCGCTGGGATGAGCGCGACAGGAAGCCCCGCAGGACTGTCCGCTCCGGCGCCTAAGCTCGTCCCGTGAGCGAACGCGTCACTGTCGGAACGCTGGTCCAGGACGAGGAAGAGCTTGACGGCTCGCTGCGCCCGCGCTCGCTCGACGAGTTCGTCGGGCAGGAGCGCGTCAAGGAGCAGCTCTCGATCGCCCTCGAAGCCGCGAAGGGGAGGGGAGAGGCGCTCGACCACGTCCTCCTTGCCGGGCCGCCGGGGCTCGGAAAGACGAGCCTCGCGTACATCGTCCGGGAGGAGCTCGGGGTCGGCCTGCGGAGCGTCGCGGGACCGGCACTCGAGCGCAAGGGCGACCTCGCCGCGATCCTCACGTCGCTCGAGGAGCGCGACGTGCTCTTCGTGGACGAGATCCATCGCTTGAGCCGCGCCGTGGAGGAGATCCTCTACCCGGCGCTCGAGGACTTCCGGCTGGACATCATCGTCGGCCAGGGGCCGGCGGCGCGGACGCTCACCCTCGACCTGCCGCAGTTCACCCTCGTCGGCGCGACCACGCGGACCGGCCTGCTGACGACTCCGCTCCGTGACCGTTTCGGCATGACCTACCGGCTGGAGCACTACGAGCCCGCCGAGCTCGCGCGAATCGTGACCCGCTCGGCCCGCATCCTGGACGTGGAGATCGCCGCCGAGGCCGCGGAGGAGATCGCCCGGCGCGCCCGGGGGACGCCCCGCGTGGCGAACCGGATCCTACGCCGGGTACGCGACGTCGCCGAGGTACGCCACAACGGCGCCGTGACGCTCGAGGTCGCCCGCCAGGCGCTCGAGCTCCTCGAGGTGGACGGGCACGGCCTCGAGCGCGTGGACCGCGAGCTTCTCTCCGCGATCGTCCGGAAGTTCGACGGCGGCCCGGTCGGGCTCTCGACGCTCGCAGTCGCACTCGGCGAGGAGCCGGACACGATCCAGGACGTCTACGAGCCGTACCTGCTGCAGCTCGGCCTCATTCAGCGAACGCCGCGGGGCCGCGTCGTGACGAAGCTGGGCCGCGCCTACCTGACGGGCGTGGCCGCTGAGGACGCGCTCTTCTAGCCCGCCCGGTCTTTACAGGCCCCGAACGTTGCGTGTGCTAGCTTCGGGCGCGGACACCGGGACACGGCCGACTTACAGGTCGGCTCCGATACACCGAAAGCGATCGAGAGAGGGGAGAACTCTTGCGAAAAATCATGCTGCTCGCCGCGGCTGTGGGAGCGCTGGCACTGCCACCGCTCAGCTCGACGGCGGTAGGACCTGAGTCGAGCGACCTGCGCGAAGCGGTGACGGTCGACGGCATCATGGAGCACCAGGAGGCGCTCCAGGCGATTGCCAACGCGAACGGGGGCACTCGAGCCTCCGGCACGCCGGGCTACGACGAGTCGCTCGATTACATCAAGGGACAGCTCGAGGCGACCGGCTACTACGACGTGACCGTCCAGTCGTTCCTCTACGACTCGTTCCGCGAGCTGGCGACGCCCGTGTTTCAGCGGCTGTCGCCCTCGCCGCGTGACTTCGTAGCCTTCGAGGACTTCATCACGATGGACTACTCGGACTCGGGTGACGTGACCGGCGCGCTCGTGGCGACCAACGACATCGTCATTCCGCCGGGGGCGAAGGCGAGCACGTCGAACAGCGGCTGCGAGCCTGGTGACTTTGCGCCCGCATCCGCGACCGAGCCTCAGGTGGCGCTGATCCAGCGCGGCACCTGCGACTTCCACATCAAGGCGGAGAACGCGGAAGCCGCCGGGTACGACGCAGCGATCATCTTCAACGAAGGCCAGCCCGGGCGTCAGGAGACGCTCGCCGGCACGCTCACCGCAGATGATCTGTCGACGATCCCGGTGATCGGCACGAGCTTCGCAATCGGCGAGGAGCTCTACAACCAGGTCCTCGCCGGGACGGTTACCGTCCGCGTCGCGACCACGACGGAGATCATCCCCGACGTGCCGACCGCAAACCTCCTCGCTACAACGAAGACCGGCCGGACGGACCGGCAGGTCGTGGTCGGCGCCCACCTGGACTCCGTGCCGGAGGGCCCGGGCATCAACGACAACGGCTCCGGCAGCTCCACGATCCTCGAGATCGCGCTGCAGATGGCCGAACTCGATGCGAAGCCCGTGAACCAGGTGAGGTTCGCGTGGTGGGGCGCTGAGGAGGCAGGGCTCGTCGGCTCGCAGTTCTACGTCGACTCGCTCACCGCCCGCCAGGTCAAGAACACCGCGGTCAACCTGAACTTCGACATGGTTGGCTCGCCCAACTTCGTCCGGTTCGTCTACGACGGCGACGCCTCGGACACCGACTCGCTCGCCTCGACCGGGTCCGGCGTCGTCGAGGACGTCTTCCTCAAGTACTTCGCCTCCCAGGGGCTGGCCACGGAGCCGACGGCCTTCGACGGCCGCTCGGACTACGACGCGTTCATCAACGTCGGGATTCCGGCCGGTGGCCTGTTCACCGGAGCGGAGGGGGTCAAGACGGCCGAGGAGGCAGCGATCTACGGCGGTATCGCGGGAGACGCATACGACCCCTGCTACCACCAGGCCTGCGACACGATCAACAACCTGTCGGAGACGGCGCTCGACCAGATGTCCGACGCCACGGCGGATGCCACGGTCGTGTTCGCGATGACCGGCTCGGCCATCGAGGGCACGGACAAGGGCAAGGGCAAGGCGAAGGGCCACGCCGACTTCCTGGGCTCGCTACTCCGCAAGTAGCCTCGGAGCTTCTTTGGCATGACGAGGGGCCGGCGCAAGCCGGCCCCTCGCGTTCCTACCGCCTGAACTGAAGCTCGTGCCAGGACGGCACGGGCGCGAGCTCGAGCAGGGCGCGGCCGCCGTCCGGCTCCCGGTAGCCGAACTCCGCGGTGTCCCCGTCCCAGTCGATCTCGAGGAGGTTCTCCTTCACGCGCTGGTCGAGCCAGGCGCCGCGGAAGATCAGCTTGCGGAGCCAGTAGACGAGCGACTCGTCGTTCACGAGCGCGACACGCTCCCAGTGGCGGACGAGATACTCGCCGAGTCCGCTCTGCGGGTCGTCGATGCGCCCGTGCGCGGTCAGCTCGACGAGATCGGCGGTCTCCGCCTCCTCGAGCTCGCCGGGCTGAACGAGCCGGAGCTTGACGGCGGCCGCGTTGACGCGCTGCTCGAAGTCGATCGCGTTGAAGCTGAACCGGTATCCGAGGAACTCGACGACGTAGTCGTCCCCCGACGTGTAGTTCGACTCGCTCACCCAATTCTGAGCATAGCCGCGCCCCTGCGAGGCTGTCGGTCCGTCCGATCGCGGCCCTACGGTGGACCCCGATGCACGAGGGCACCTGGACGCTGCGTCCGTGCCCCCGCAGCGAGGTACGGGAGCTCGCCAAGGCGCTCGACGTCCGCGACGCGACGGCCGCCGTCCTCGTCCGGCGGGGATACGGCGACCCGGAGACGGCGCGGGCCTTCCTGGCCGCTGAGCCGCCGGGGCACGACCCCTTCCTGCTAGGCGAGGTGGAGGCGGCCTGCGCCCTCATCCGCGCGACGATCGCGGCGGGGCGGCGGATCTGCGTCCACGGCGACTACGACGTCGACGGGATCTGCGCGACGGCGCTGGCGGTCACAGCGCTCCGCGGCCTGGGCGCGCACGTCGAGTGGCACCTTCCCAGCCGCTTCGAGGAGGGCTACGGTGTCTCGAGAGAGACGCTGACGCGCCTCTCCCGAGAGGAGTTCGGCCTCGTGCTGACCGTCGACTGCGGCATCACGGCGGTCGACGAGGTCGCGGAGGCCAGGGCTTCGGGCCTCGAGGTGATCGTCACCGACCACCACCGACCCGGGGCGACGCTTCCGGACTGCCCCGTCGTGGCCACGAGGCCGTCGGACTACCCGTTTCCGGAGCTGTGCGGTACCGGGGTCGTCTTCAAGCTGCTCGAAGCGCTGGGCGTGGACAGCCTCGAGCGCCATCTCGACCTCGTCGCCCTGGCCACGGTGGCCGACGTCGTTCCTCTTCTGGACGAGAACCGCGCGCTCGTCGCGGCCGGCATGCGTCGGCTGGGGCTAACGGACAAGCCCGGCCTGCGGGCGCTCATGCGCGTCGGCGGGGTCGACCCCGCAACGGTCGACACGGGCGCCGTCGCCTTCAGGCTCGCCCCGCGGATCAACGCCGCCGGCCGGCTCGGCCACCCCGGGGCGGCGCTCGAGCTCCTGCTCACGCCGGACGAGAGCGAGGCCGGACGACTGGCGGGGGAGCTCGAGACGCTGAACCGAGACCGCCAGGCGGTGGAGGATCGCATCCTGCGGGACGCGATCCGGCAGGTCGAGGAGTGGCCGGAGCCTGAGCGCCGCCGTCTCGGCTATGTGATCGCCGGGGAAGACTGGCATCGCGGCGTGATCGGCATCGTTGCCTCCCGGCTCGTGGAGCGCTTCCGGCGACCGGTCGTCCTGGTCGCGGGAGGGGAGCCGGGCGAGGACTGGGTGGGCTCGGGCCGCTCCGTGTCCTCCTTCGACCTGCACGGCGCGCTCGGCGCCTGCTCGCACCTCCTCGGGCGCTGGGGCGGCCACCGCGCCGCGGCGGGCCTCTCGATCGCGCCCGGGAACGTCGCCGCCTTCGCGGACGCGTTCGCCGAGCACGCGGGGGGAGTGCTGTCGCCCGAGGACCTCAGGCCCGTGACGACCGTCGACGCCGTCGTGCGGGGCAGTGAGCTGACCCTCGAGCTCTGCGAGCAGCTCGAGCGCCTGGCGCCTTTCGGTCTCGGGAACCCGAACGTCACGCTCCTCGCCGTCGGCGCCGAGCTCTCCGAGCTCGCGGCCATCGGCGAGGGGAAGCACCTCCGCCTGGCGGTCACGGCCGCCGGCGCCCGTTCGGGCGCGATCGCCTTCGGGCGAGGCTCTGCCCTCGACCGCTTCCGGCGGCCCGGGCAGTACGACGTCGCCTTCCGCCTCGCCGCCAACCATTGGAACGGGACGGTCACGCCGCAGCTCGTCGTCAAGGAGATCTTCGAGACGCCGCCGCGCTTCGAGGAGCTGCGACGAATGCTCATGGCCGAGTGGCAGGCCGGGCCGGAGCGGCGAAGCCCCTGGGCGCGCGAGGTCTTCGCCGAGCTCGGCCTCGACGAGGATCCCGAGGGCTGGCGCCCCCTCGTCGAGTCGCCGACCTTCCTGACCGCGCTCCGCGAGCACCCGGCCGCGGTCGCCGCAGCGGCTTGAGTTTCCCCGAAGGTCGTTCCCTCTGGCTTGAGCGCGACGACGTCATGCTGCATGCGGAGGACTTCGGCGGCTCGGGCCCGCCCGTCCTCCTCCTGCACGGCCTGGCCGGGTACGCCGGCGAGTGGGCGGAGAGCGCGTCCTGGCTTCGCGAGCGCCATCGTGTCGTCGCGCTCGACCAGCGGGGTCACGGGGCGAGCGTTCGCGTTCCCGCGGTCGTGACGCCCGAGGCCTTTGTCTCAGACGTCCGCGCCTGGGCCGATGCGCTTCAGCTGACGAAGGTGGCGCTGCTCGGGCAGTCGTTCGGAGGGCTCATCGCCCTTCTCACCGCCGCGTCGCAGCCGGGCCGCGTCGAGCGCCTCGTCGTCGCGGAGGCGTCCCCGGCTCCCGACCCGCTCGCCGAGGCGATCCTCCGCGAGTGGCTCGAATCGTGGCCGGCGCCGTTCCCCGATGAGAGCTCTGCGGTCCGCTTCTTCGGAGGCGACTCGCTCCGAGCGCGTTCCTGGGTTCGCGGGCTGGACGCGCGAGAGGACGGGCTCTGGCCGCGCTTTGACCGGGAGACGATGCGCGGAGCGCTCCGCACGAGCGCCGGGGAGCACTGGAAGGCCTGGGACTCCATCCGCTGTCCCACGCTCGTGGTCCGAGGGGAGCACGGGATGCCGCTCGAGGACGCCGAGACGATGGCCGGGCGGCTGAGCAGGGTCGTCGTCGCAACCGTTCCCGCCGCCGGTCACGACGTCCATCTCGAGCGACCGGCCGAGTGGCGGGGAATCGTGGAGCCGTTTCTTGCCGCCGGCGGCTCGTAGGAACCCTGCCCTCGAACGGGGACCGGGGCCCGGAACCCAGAAAGCTAAGATGGGCTCATGGCGGGTCAGGTGCTCACCGCGTCCGCCGAACGGCACGGCGAGCTGTTCGACCAGCTGCTGGCCGAGGTGGCGTCCTACAACCCCGACGTCGATCGGGACCTCTTGGAGCGGGCGTACCGCTTTGCCTCGGAGGCGCACGAGCACCAGCAGCGCAGGAGCGGGGAGGACTTCATCCTCCATCCGCTCGGCGTGGCCCTGATCCTCGCCGAGCTTCGCAGCGACGACGCGACGCTCGCGGCCGGCATCCTCCACGACGTCGTCGAGGACACCGACACGACGATCGAGCACGTCCGGGACGAGTTCGGCGAGGAGGTCGCGCGGCTCGTCGAAGGGGTCACGAAGCTGACCCGGATCCACTTCCAGAGCCGCGAGCAGGCGCAGGCCGAGAACTACCGGAAGATGATCGTGGCGATGGCCGACGACCATCGCGTCATCCTGATCAAGCTTGCCGACCGCCTGCACAACATGCGGACGATCGAGTACCTCGGCAAGCAGACGCAGCTGCAGAAGGCGCGCGAGACGCTCGAGGTCTACGCCCCGCTCGCCCACCGGCTCGGCATCCACACGATCAAGTGGGAGCTCGAGGACCTCGCCTTCCAGACGCTCCATCCCACGAAGTACGCCGAGATCCAGGCGATGGTCAACGAGCGCCGCGCCGAGCGCGAGAAGTACGTCGAGGGCGCGGGCAAGATGCTGAAGCGCGAGCTCGACAAGGTCGACATCCCCGCCGCGATCTCCTCGCGCGCGAAGCACTTCTACTCCATCTACGAGAAGATGGCGAAGCGCGGGAAGGAGTTCAACGAGATCCTCGACCTGACCGCGATGCGCGTGATCGTCGAGCGCGACGGCAAGGAGGGCGAGCGCGACTGCTACGGCGCCCTCGGGATCATCCACTCGCTCTGGACGCCGATGCCCGGCCGCTTCAAGGACTACGTGGCCATGCCGAAGTTCAACATGTACCGCTCGCTCCACACGACGGTGAATGCCGAGGGACGGTGGCTCGAGATCCAGGTGCGAACGCGGGAGATGCACCGGACCGCCGAGCAGGGCATCGCGGCGCACTGGCTCTACAAGGGCGCCAAGGGCAAGGGAAAGAAGGCGACCGACGCCGAGCTCGCCTGGATGAAGCAGCTCGCCGATTGGCAGCGTGAGGAGACGGACTCGCGCGAGCTGATGCGGGCCTTCCCCGAGCTCGCTCTCGACGAGGTGTACGTGTTCACGCCGAAGGGCGAGGTGAAGAGCCTTCCGGGCGGCTCGACGCCGATCGACTTTGCGTACGCCGTTCACACCGACGTGGGCCATCGCCTCGTCGGCGCGAAGGCGAACGGCCGCATCGTCCCGCTCCACTACCGGCTGCGCAGCGGCGACGTCGTCGAGATCCTGACGTCGAAGCAGACGAGCCGGGGGCCTTCACGTGACTGGCTGACGCTGGCGGTCTCGTCGCGGGCGCGCAACAAGATCAGGCAGTGGTTCAGCCGCGAGACGCGGGAGGTCGCCGAGCAGCGCGGCCGCGAGTCGCTCGAGAACGCGCTCAAGCAGCACAACCTCCCGTACAAGAAGCTCTCCGGCTCGCCGCTCCTGGCGGAGATCATCCGCGAGATGGGCTTCAAGAAGGCCGAGGACTTCTACCTCGCCCTCGGCTCCGGGAAGCTCCAGGTCTCGCAGGTCGCCAACAAGGTCCTCCACCGCTTGAAGACTGACGAGGTCGTCGAGGAGGAGACCCTCCCGCGTCGTCCCAAGGCCCGCGAGACGGTCGCCTCCCAGAACTTCGGCATCAACGTCCCGGGCGTCGAGGCCGGTGTCCTCGTCCGCATGGCGAAGTGCTGTACGCCGGTCCCGGGAGACGAGATCGTCGGTTACATCTCGCTCGGCAAGGGGATCACGATCCACCGGCTCGACTGCCCGAACGTGAAGGCGTTGATGCGGAACCCGAACCGGTTCACCGACGTCGAGTGGGACGGCGGAACGTCACAGAGCTTCCGTGTCCAGATCGCGGTCGTCTCCTGGGACCGCCCGCGGCTGCTCGAGGACGTCGCCCGCACCTTCGCGGAGCACGGAACGAACATCGTCGAGTACGGCGGCCATGTCGAGGACCAGATGGCGAAGAACTGGTACGTCGCCGAGGTTGGGGACATCAAGGCGTTGCGCGGGCTCCTAGGCGCGCTGCGCAATATCGAGTCGGTCTTCGACGCCTACCGCGTCACGCCGTCTTGACGCCCGACGAGCGCCTCGCGCTGCTCCGCGACCTCGAGCGGGCGGACGAGGCGGTTGCGGCGGAGCTCGCGGAGCTCGACGAGCTCTACACCGAGGTCGAGGAGCTGCGCGGGCGGGCGCTCGAGCTCCAGGAGTTCTTTGCCGGCCTTCCCGCTGCGCGAGAGGCCGCAGCCGCCGATGTCGCCTCGGCCGAGCAGCGGCTCTCACAAGCTCGGGACGCCCTCGAAGAAGCGGTAGGCGAGCTGGCGCGGGCCGAGGCGGAGGCGGACGCGGAACGCCTCGCCGAAGCCCGCCGGGTCGAGCTCCGCGAGCGGGACGCGGTTCTCATCGCGGAACACCGGGGCGCTGCGGCCCGAGACCACGCGGCCGAGCTCGAGACCCGCGCCGAGACGGCCGAGCGCGAGACCACCGCGCTCGAGGAGCGAGCACGGAAGCTCGCGGAGGCGCTTCTGGCCCGGCCGCGCCTGACCGGCGAAGCGGTGGCCCGACCGGAGCCCGGAGCATCCGGCGTCGCGGAGTGGGGGACCCGCGCGCGGGCCGCCCTCCTGGTCGCCCGGAGCCAGCTGGCCGCGGAGCGGGACGCCGTCGTCCGGCAGGCGAACGAGCTCGGGGCGGTCGTCCTGGGCGAGGAGCTGCCGCCGCAGGGCGCCGCCGCCGTCGCGCGGCGCGTCGAGCGTCAGTTTGGCGATCGCTAGCTCCTCCCCCGTTCGAGGGACGGCAATCACCCGTATTCGTCACTCGATCGAGTGATTCGTCACTCCTTTGGGGGATGCGGGCAGGGCCGGCTTCGCCGACGAACCGTGCGAGACGTCACATGCGCGACGGCGACCACCCTCTCGACCGCGGTCTCGGCCGGCAGGCTGCCGGGCTCGAGGTCGTGGTCGTCCTCGCGACGCTCACGCTGGTGGCCGCGCTCGGGCCGCCGGAGGCGGTGGAGCGGGGCGACTGGGTCGCGTTCGGAGTCCTGCTTCCCCTGACGGCGGTCGCGCACCTCCTCGGCGCCGACCGGACCAAACACCAGGGCTCGCAGCTCTCGCTTGCCCCGATCTTCGCGGCGGTTCTCATCCTTCCGCCGTCCCTGTCCACGCTCCTGATCGCCCTCGCGGTCGTCCCCGAGGCGCTGCGCAGGCGGACCGACTGGTACATCCTCGTCTTCAACCTCTGCAACCTCGTCGCGCCCGGCCTGCTCGCGCGCGCGGTGTTCGACGCCGTGGACGGGAGCACGGCCGCCGGCTGGACGGCCGGGGCAGCGCTCGCGCTCCTCGCCTTCCTGCTTCTCCACTACGGCCTGCTCGCCGGCGTCCTCCATCTGGCGCGCGGGGTCAGGTTGACGGACACGATCAGGCTGGACTGCGTGCTCATCGACGCCGGGTTGCTCTCTCTCGGCGCGATCGCCGCCGCGCTCTGGAGCGACTATCCGGGCCTGGTCGCGCTCACCCTCCTTCCCCTCGCCCTCGCCTACCGCTCGCTCGCGATCCCCGCCCTCGTCGAGGCCACGCGGATCGAGCCCAAGACCGGCCTCTACAACCCGCGCCACTTCGCGGCCACGCTCGGCCAGGAGCTCGGGCGCTCCGGCCGTTTCGACCGGCCGATCGCCATCCTCATGATCGACGTCGACCACCTGCGCGAGATCAACACCGCACACGGGCACGTGGCCGGCGATCGTGCCCTCGTCGCCGTCGCCGAGGCGCTGAAGAGCGCGACCCGCGAGTACGACGTCGCCGCGCGCTTCGGCGGTGACGAGTTCTGCGTCCTCCTGCCGGAAACGGACCTCGACGGTGCGCTCGTCGTCGCCGAGCGGGTTCGCGCGCTGGTGGAGGAATCGAGAGAAGGCGGGGGCGTCGCCGTGACGGTCTCGATCGGTGCCGTCTCGCACCGCGGCGTCGGCGTCACGGCCGAGCAGCTCCTGTCCGTCGCCGACCGCGCTGCCTACCAGGCGAAGGCCAGCGGCCGGAACGCGATCGCCTCGGCGCCGGCCCTCGGCCCCGTGGAGGAG
>DATIBF010000137.1:0-13243 GCA_035457655.1 Gaiellaceae bacterium | reverse complement strand
GCGAGCCCTCCTGGGCTCGGGCAGAGTGGTCGCAGTGGCAATGATCGACCCAGCGATTGGTGTGCTCGCAGAGCTCATCCGCGAGAATCAGCCTTGTGTCGTCCTGACCGGCGCGGGTTGTAGCCAAGAGAGCGGAATCCCGACGTTCCGCGGCCCGGATCCAGAGCCAGGTGACAGGGGCTTTAAGGAAGTCTCCACGGAGAGCGGCGTGCCGGACTTCCGCTCGGCCGAGGGCATGTGGGCCGAGTTCGACCCGCGCGAGTACGCGACCCTCGGCGCCTTTCGGCGCGATCCTGAGAAGATCTGGCGCTTCTACGCGCCCCGCTTCGCCATGCTCACCTCCGTCGAGCCGAACCCTGCGCACCTCGCGCTGGCCGAGCTAGAACGCCTCGGGCTCGTGCGGGCCGTCGTCACCCAGAACATCGATCTGCTGCACCAGCGCGCGGGCTCCCGGGACGTGATCGAGGTGCACGGCTCGATCCGGACGTGCTCGTGCACCGGGTGCGGCGCCGCCTACCCGCTGGCCGAGGTCGAGCCGCTGATCGATGCGCACGGCGCGCCGCCCTGCACGGCCTGCGGCGCGATCCTCAAGCCCGACGTCGTCTTCTTCGACGAGCTGCTGCCCGAGGGCGCGATCCTGCGCGCCGTCGAGCTCGCCGAGCAGGCGGCGCTGCTCCTCGTCGTCGGCTCGTCGCTCGAGGTCTTCCCGGTCGCCGATCTTCCACGTTCGACCCTCATCGCCGGCGGCAAGGTCGCCGTCGTGAACCGGACGCCGACTTGGGTGGACGCTCGCGCCGAGCTCGTCGCCAGAGAGAGCGCCGGCGACGTGCTCGGCGCGGCCGCGGCCGCGCTTCGGGGCTCAGCCTGATCGCCGCTCGGCCAGGTGCAGGCGCAGTGCGAGGGCGACGATCACGAGCGCCCAGATGCCGCCGACGTAGAGGATCCACGGCTCCCAGCTGCCCCGCTGGCTGTCGGTGCTCCAGCGCTCGAAGCCGCCGTTGTCCTGCCACTCGATCAGCGCCCAGAGCGGCGTCACCACGAGCATGCCCAGCACCCAGGCGGAGACGTGAAACCGCAGACGACCGATGCGTTCGAGGCGGGCGCGCGCGAGCTGCCGCAGGTTGGCACCTGCGGGAGCGTCCACCGCAAGGCGCTCGACCTCGGCGGCGACCTGGGCCTCCGTTGCGGGCCGCTCGAAGTGCACCCGCAGGGCCATGATCCCGACCGCGAGGCTCCAGACGCCGATCGCCAGCGCCCAGAGCGTCGGGTTCCAGTCGCCGGGGTTGCCTTCGAAGCCGAAGTGCTCGAGGGCGCCGTTCGCGCGCCACTGGTTCACGACCCAGAGCGTCGTCAGAGCCATCGTCCCGACGGCCCACGCCGCGACGTTGATCTTCAGCCGCCGGACGCGCCTCCCGTGCCTCCGCAGCGATTCCGCGAGCTCGTCCTGCGCCCTGGATGAGACGGTCGGCTCACGCTTCGTGAGAGTCTCGGTAGGCACCACCACTCACCTCCTTCCGAGTCGCGCCAATCATCGCGCCGGCGCAAGGAAGGGCCATCGGGGCGCACGCTGATCCGCGGCTGTGGTTAATGCGCAGCCCGCCTGGCTAGGCTGACTCCAACACGGCCACCACGACCGAAACCACGCGCGAGGAGCGCATCGAGGCCCAGCTGCGAGGCCTCCCGGCGAAGCCGGGCGTCTACCTGTTCCGTGACTCGAAGGGGACGGTGCTCTACGTCGGCAAGGCGAAGTCGCTGCGCGCACGCGTGCGCTCGTACTTCCGCGGCGGCGACTCACGGCTCGGGCTCGACCGGCTGATCGAGCGCGTCGAGCAGATCGAGGTGATCGTGACGTCGACCGAGGTGGAGGCGTTCCACCTCGAGCAGAACCTCATCAAGCGGTACCGGCCGACGTTCAACGTCCGCCTTCGCGACGACAAGAGCTACCCGTACATCGCCGTGACCGTCGAGGACGAGTACCCGCGGGTCATGTTCACGCGGGAGCGGCACCGGCGCGGAGTCGTCTACTTCGGCCCGTACGCCTCCGCGAAGAAGGTGCGGGAGACGCTCGACGTCCTCAACCGCGTCTTTCCGTACCGGCCGTGCGAAGGACCGCAGCCCGGCCGCCACTCTGGAATCCCGTGCCTCGACTACCACATCGACCGTTGCCTGGCTCCGTGCGTCGGCTACGTGACGAAGGAGGACTACCGCAAGATCATCGACGGCGTGATCGAGTTCCTCTCCGGCGAGACGCGGCCGGTGCTGCGCCAGCTGGAGGAGAAGATGCGGGTCGCCGCCGAGCGGCAGGAGTTCGAGGAGGCGGCGCGCTACCGCAACCGCCTCACGGCCGTCCGTCACCTGGCCGAGCGGCAGGCGGCCGACAAGCGGGCGATCGGCACTGTGGACGTGATCGGGATCGCCGCGAGCGGCCGGACGGCCGCGGTGCAGGTCTTCCCGCTCCGCGGCGGCCGCCTGGTCGACCGGCACACCTTCTACCTCGAAAACGAGGCCGGGGAGGACGTCCCGCAGCTGCTCGAGTCTTTCTGCCTCGAGTACTACGGCGGCGCGCCGAGCGTCCCGCCGCTCATCGTCGTCCCGCCAGACATCGGTCCGACGGACGCGCTCGCCGGCTACCTGTCCGACCTGCGGGGCTCCAAGGTGGAGGTGCGGCCGGCCCGGCGCGGCGAGAAGCGGCGCCTGCAGGAGCTCGCCCAGCAGAACGCGGAGCTCGCCCTCGAGAGCGACGCCGCCAACCGCGAGAGGAAGCGCCTCCGCCGCATCGAGGCACTCGAGGAGCTACGCGAGCGCCTCAACCTGGAGAGCCTCCCGATCCGCATCGAGTGCTTCGACATCTCGAACATCCAGGGCGAGTCGTCGGTCGGCTCGATGGTGGTCTTCCAGGACGCGACACCGAAGAAGGCCCACTACCGGAAGTTCGGAATCAAGGGCGTCGAAGGGCAGGACGACTTCGCCATGATGGCCGAGGTGATCTCGCGGCGCTTCGCGCGCGCGAAGGAGGTGACGGCCGAGCGGTACGACGAGGGCTTCGCCGCGATCCCGAACCTCGTCGTCGTCGACGGCGGCAAGGGCCAGCTGTCGGCGGCGCTCGCGGCGATCCAGGCGTACGACCTCCCGCGCGTCGCGGTGATCGCGCTGGCGAAGCGGGAGGAGGAGGTCTTCGTCCCCGGCCGCTCGGAGCCGATCGTGCTCGAGCGCGATTCGGCCGGGATCCAGCTCCTGCAGCGGGTCCGCGACGAGGCGCACCGCTTCGCGC
Organism: Gaiellaceae bacterium; assembly: GCA_035457655.1. Classification (GTDB taxonomy): domain Bacteria; phylum Actinomycetota; class Thermoleophilia; order Gaiellales; family Gaiellaceae; genus JAIBJN01. Next base: position 9,972 of record DATIBF010000137.1, on the reverse strand, counting down.
TCGGCTTCCACCGCCGCCGCCGCGACGCGAAGGCGCGGGAGTCCATCCTCGACGCGCTCCCCGGCGTCGGCCCGGCGCGGAAGCGTGCGCTGATCCAGCATTTCGGCTCGCCCGAACGCCTGCTCGAGGCGAGCCCGGAGGAGCTGGAAGGGGTTCCCGGCGTCCCGGCCAAGGTCGGCCGCCAGGTCTACGCGGCGCTCCACCGGGCGGGCGGCGCGTAGGGGGTCTAAGCGCCGACGGCGTGCCGCGCGACCGCCTCGGCCACGCGGAGGCGATCGACGACCTGGTACGAGACCCCGCGCTCAACCACCGCGACGTAGCGTCGTTCCGAGTCGAGCACGCGGCGAAGGCCGGGAAGCCCCACGAGCGTACGACGCTCGAGCGACTCGGGCTCGAAGGCGGGCCCCAAGAGCTGGACGAGACGGGCCGAGTCGAGAACCGGCGAATGCCCCGCTGCGTCGTCGGCGTCGCAGATCTCGTCGACGAGCTTGCGGAAGAAGGCACGTCCCGAGCTATCGAGGTCGACAAGCGGCGTTCCCTTCCGTACATCACGGTAAAGCGGACGCTCGCGCTCGATCGACCGCCGGAGGGCGCGCGGGGAGCACATGCCCAGGAAGGTGCGCTTCCCGGGAGCGCGCTCTTCGAAGACGAGCCGCCGCACGATGGTTCTCGACTCGAGCAGGAAGGCGAAGAAGTAGATGGTGCTGAGACGCCACGGTGCGCCTGCCAGGTCGATCGCGACGATCTCGGTTCGCTCGGCCTCGATCCGCTTGATGCGCTCCAGGATCTCGCCGGAACGACTCGGCGTGTCCGGGATCGACACCTTCGTCAGCGCCTCGGCGACATCCCCGATCTCTCTCACGCCCGGGCCGACCTGATCCGGCTCAAAGTCGCGGAGCTCGAGCTCGAGCCCGCCGGCGCGGAGGTGCTTCACGTGCTTCCCTGCGAGCGGTAGCAGCCAGGGAAGCAGCGGAATCGCGGCGACCGCCAGAACCCAGTGCAGCTCGCTGAGCGACTCCTCTGGGAGCTCCGAGCGGAGTGCGATGAGGACCGCGACGAGAAGGAGAAACGCGGCGACCGCTCCGAGTGGATAGCCCTCCGGGAGCCTGATCGCGTCGAACCCGCGCCTGTGTGTCCGCTCGGCGACCTCACGTGCGGTTGCGGAGATCGTGCTCACGCAGACATGACGGCCGAGAGAAAGAAATCTTCCCTGCTCGTGCGGCAGGGTAGCCTGGAGCCATGGACGCTCTCCCCGTCGCCATCTGGAGCGACTACACCTGACCCTTCTGCTACGTCGGCCTGGCCAGGGCCGAGTGGCTCGAGCGCCGGTTCGGCGCGCAGGTCGACTGGTTCCCCTTCTTCCTCCATCCCGAGTACCCCACCGAAGGGTTGCCGCGGACCGACCTCGAGCGCCGTTACGGCCCGGGGATCCACGACCACACGCGGCAGCTCGTCGAGGCGGCCGGCCTGACCTTCGATCCGTCGCCGAAGCTTCCGAACACGCTGCACGCGCTCCAGGTCACCGAGCTCGCCCGTGACCGGAGCCTCCACGATCCCGTGCACTCACGGCTCATGCACGCCTACTGGTCGGAACGGGGCGATCTGGGCGACGACGAGACCCTGCTCGACCTCGCGGCCGAGGCGGGGCTCGACCGGGACGAGGCCGCGGAGGTCATCGCCGAGGGCCGCTACTCGGACCGGGTGATCGCCTCCACCCAGGACGCGAACCGGCTGGGCATCAACGCCATCCCTGCGTTCGTGCTCGACCGGCGGCTGCTCGTGCTCGGGGCCCAGCCGGAGGAGGCCTTCGAGCAGGCCGTCGTCCAGCTGCAGAGCGCTCCGCCGCGCGCCGATTGACACCCGTCGCGAGCCGTGGGATTCTCGGCCGCGGCGAGCTCACCCGAGAGGGAGGGGTCATGGAACGACACGGCTCGGAGAGTTACTTCATCCTCGGTGAAGGACTGCTCGCGGAGAGCGAGGGTGGGCGGACGCGTCCGCTGGCGGCGGCCGTCGAGGCCGCGGCACCGCCCTTCCGCTTCACGAGGATCGGCCCGAAGGGCGCCCGGCTGTCCGACTCCGCGCTCGAGCGCGTCGCAGCCGCAATGACGAGCGGAGATCGCCGGCGCGAGTCGCAGATCCCTGCCGGGTACACGTACCTCGGCCAGTTCGTCGACCACGATCTCACCTTCGACAAGACGGCGGTTACGCTCGGCGAGCGGGTCACCCCCGCGCAGCTGATCCAGGCCAGGTCGCCGAGCCTCGACCTGGACTCGCTCTACGGGGCGGGCCCGCAGGATCCGGTGTCCGCCAAGTTCTACGAGGACGACACGCACCTGAAGATGGGGAAGACAGTCAGGTTCGGCCCGGACGAGGCGAGAGAGGGATTCGACCTCCCGCGGCGCACGAGCGGGGCGGCGGAGGAGCGGCGCCACGCGGTGATCCCGGAACCCCGGAACGACGAGAACCTCGCCGTCGCCCAGACGCACCTGGGGTTCATCCGTTTCCACAACCGGGTCGTCGACAAGGTGCCCTCGTCGGTGCCCCAGGCCCAGCGGTTCGTCAGGGCAAGGGAGCGCGTCGTCAAGCACTACCAGTGGATGCTCCGTCATGACTATCTGCCCCGGATCTGCGACGGCGCGGTCGTCCGGGACGTGTTCGCGAACAACCGCAAGGTGTTCGAAGTGGGCGCGGCGCCGACCGACGTCCCCACCATGCCGATCGAGTTCTCGGCGGCTGCGTTCCGGCTCGGGCACAGCATGGTGCGGGACGAGTACAACTGGAACAAGCGCTTCGACTTCGGGAGCGGGTTCCTCGACTTCCTCTTCGACTTCTCGGGGCTCAGCGGTGACCTAGGAGGAAATCCGCGCCTGCCGAGCAACTGGATCGCCGACTTCCGCCGGCTCTACAATTTCGGCGAGGCCGATCGGGACGACCTGAAGGTTCCTGCGGCGCAGTTCAACCGCGCGATGCGGATCGACACTTCGCTCGTCCGGACGCTGCGGAGGCTCCGCGGGGTCACGCCCGGCGAGACGCGCAACCTCGGGCTCCGCAATCTCACCCGCGCGAAGATGCTCCGGCTCGCCACCGGCCAGCAGATGGCGAGGTTCATGCGCAGCAAGGGCGTGGCGGTGACGACGCTCACGAAGGCCCAGATCAAGAACGGCAGCAACGGGGCGGAGCTCGAGAAGCTCACCGCGGCCCAGCGGGACGCGTTCCTTCGAGACACACCGCTCTGGTTCTACATCCTCCGCGAAGCCGAGCTGGGCGGGGGCAAGCTCCGCGGGGTAGGAGCCCGCCTCGTGGCCGAGACGTTCCACCGTGCGATGGAGGGAAGCGAGTTCTCGATCGTGCGCGAGCCGACGTGGCGCCCGACGCTCGGGCCCGACTCGACCACGTTCCGGATGGTCGACCTCCTCCTCTTCGCCGCCAACGGGAGGAAGTCGGTGATCGCCCCTCTGGGTTAGCCCCCGTCCGGGGCCATGAACGGGTAGCGGTAGTCCGTCGGCGGGACGAACGTCTCCTTGATCGTCCGCGGGCTGACCCAGCGGATGAGGTTCCAGAGCGAGCCGGCCTTGTCGTTCGTCCCCGACGCGCGCGCGCCGCCGAACGGCTGCTGCGCCACGACGGCGCCGGTGGGCTTGTCGTTGACGTAGAGGTTCCCGGCCGTGTAGCGGAGCACGTCCGAGGCTTCGACCACGGCCTCCCGGTCGCCGGCGAAGATCGCCCCGGTGAGCGCGTAGGACGCCGTCCGGTCGATCAGCTCGAGCGTCTCCTCCCACCTCCCGTCGGGGTAGACGAAGGTCGTGACGACGGGCCCGAAGAGCTCGTCCTTGAGCAGCCGGAAGTCCGGATCCTCCGTACGAATGACCGTCGGCTCGACGAAGTAGCCCTCGCTGTCGTCGTAGCCGCCGCCGACCACGACCTCGGTCTTCGCGTGCGCCTTCGCCTCCTCGATGGCCTCCTTCTGCGTGGCGAACGAGTTCGCGTCGATGACGGCGCCCATGAAGTTCGAGAAGTCGGAGACGTCGCCGTACTTCAGCTCACCGACCTCCGACACGAGCTGCTCCTGGATCGCGGGCCACATGCTCTCGGGCGCGTAGACACGCGAGGCGGCCGAGCACTTCTGGCCCTGGTACTCGAACGAGCCGCGCAGGATGGCGGTGGCGACGGCCTCCGCGTCGGCCGTCGGGTGCGCGACGATGAAGTCCTTGCCGCCCGTCTCGCCGACGATCCGCGGGTAGCTGCGATAGGAGGCGATGTTCTCGCCGATCGTCTTCCACATGCCCTGGAAGACGGCGGTCGAGCCCGTGAAGTGGACGCCGGCGAGGTCCGGGCTCGCGAGCGCGGCGTCCCCGATCTCCTTGCCGGAGCCGTACACGAGGTTGATGACCCCGTCGGGGAGCCCGGCCTCCTGGAAGATCCGCATCGTGTAGTAGGCGGAGAGCATCGCGGTCGAGGCCGGCTTCCAGACGACCGTGTTGCCCATGAGGGCAGGCGCCCCGGTCAGGTTGCCGCCGATCGCGGTGAAGTTGAACGGCGAGACGGCGAAGACGAAACCCTCGAGCGGCCGGTACTCCATGCGGTTCCAGACGCCGGGGCTCGACACCGGCTGCTCCTCGTACATCCGCGTCATGAACGCCGGGTTGAAACGCCAGAAGTCGACCAGCTCGCAGGCGGCGTCGATCTCCGCCTGGTGGGCCGTCTTCGACTGGCCGAGCATCGTGGCGGCGTTCAGCGTGTCGCGCCAGGGCCCTGCGAGCAGCTCCGCGGCGCGGAGGAAGACGGCGGCGCGCTCCTCCCAGGGAACCCGGTGCCAGTCCTCCCAGGCCTCGGCGGACGCCGTGATCGCCGCCTCGACCTCCTTCGCCCCGGCCTGGTGGACGTCGGCCAGGACGTGATCCTTGTCGTGCGGCATCACCGCCGCTTTCACGGTTCCGGTCTTGAGGTCCTGGCCGCCGATCACGAGCGGGATCTCGATTCGCTCGTTCTTCATCTGCTCGAGGCGGAGCTGGAGGCTCGCGCGCTCCGGTGAGCCGGGGGCGTAATCGCGGACCGGCTCGTTCACCGGCGTCGGGACGCGGAAGATCCCGGGAGCGCTCATGCAACGGGCATTCTATGGGCGTGGGCATGGACGTGGTGGCGTACGACGTGCCGGCCTGGGGCATCGGCGAGCTCTACTTCAGGAGAGGGAAGCTCCTCTACCACGAGCTTCCGTCCGCGGGCTCCCCGCCGGCCGAGTCCGCGGTGCATCCGCTGGCCGATCGCATGCTGGCGTACTTCCGCGGCGAGCGCGTCTCCTTCGAGGATGTCGAGCTCGACGCGGAGTGGGGGACGCCCTTCCAGCAGGCGCTGGCCGAGGCGCTGCGGGCGGTCCCCTGGGGCGAGGTCGTCACCTACGGCGAGCTGGCCGCGCTCGCCGGCCGCCCGCGCGCGCCGCGTGCCGCCGGCACGTTCTGCGCCGAGAACAACTTCCCGCTGGTCGTCCCATGCCATCGGGTCGTGTCGTCGGCGGGCCTGGGCAGCTACGGCTCGCTGGGCGTCGAGTACAAGCGGCGGCTGCTCGCGCTGGAGGGCGTGGCCCTCTGAGCTTGTCCGAGGACGTACGGGAGGAGCTCGCGGCGATCGAGCCGCGGAAGCCCTGCTGCCGGCTTGCCGAGCTCTCCGCCCTCGTCCGGGGCGCCGGGAGCGTCCACCTGCGCGGCGGGGGCCGGATCGCGCTGCACCTCGAGCTCGCGAGCGGGCCGGTGGCGCGGCGAGCGTTCACGCTGCTGCGTTCCTACGGCGTCCCCTGCGAGATCAGGACCTACAAGCGCCGTGCGTTCGAGCAGGGGACGCGCTACCAGCTCCACCTGGACGACGACGCCCGCGCCCTGCAGGCGCTGAACGAGGCGGGAGTGCTCGACGCAAACCTCACGCCGCTCGAGCGGCCCCCCAGGCGAGTCGTCGCCCGCCCCTGCTGCCGGGCGGCCTACCTCCGCGGCGCCTTCCTAGCCTCCGGCTCGGTCAGCGGCCCGCGCAACCCCCACCTCGAGCTCCGCACCGCCGACGCCGGGTCTGCGGCCTTCCTCTCCGAGCTCGCGGCCGCCGAGGGCTTCTCGCTGGCCGCCTACGAGCGGAACCGGCACGCAGTCGCCTACGCGAAGGGAATGGAAACGATCGGGGAGCTCCTGGCCTTCCTCGGTGCGCAGGAAGCGGCCCTGCGTTTCGGCGAAGAGGCGGTCGTGGCCGCGACGCGGGCCCGCGCGAACCGGCTCGCGAACGCCGACCACGCCAACATCGTGCGAACGAGCCGCGCCGCCGACGTCCAGCTGCGCGCCATCCGCCGCCTCCAGCGCGACGGCCGGCTGGCGGAGCTGGCGCCCGAGCTCGGGGAGATCGCCCGCCTGCGGATCCTCCACCCGACGCTCTCCCTCCGCGAGCTCGCGCGCCGCTGCGACCCTCCGGCGACGAAGGCATCCGCCCACCGCCGGCTGGCCCGGATCCAACGGCTCGCGGAGCTCTAGCGAAGCGCCGGGCCGAGAGCGGGCCGGAGGGGAAGCTCCGAGGACGACCTCCCCCTCCGCTTGCGCCCACGCTCCGGACCGTGACGCCGGACGGGGTCTGAATCCGGCGTCCGACGAGCGTAGACCCGCTCTCTGGGCGAGCGTAATCCGCGGCCGGAGAGGGCGCAAGGCTTCACGTCCAGAATTTTCCACCGCTCGGGAAGCCCGATGCCCGCGGTTAGAATCGCCGCGCTGTGGAAACGTCGAGGGAGGCGGCATGAGCGTACGGGTGGGCATCAACGGGTTCGGGCGGATCGGTCGCAACTTCTTTCGCTCGGCCCGCCGCCGAGGCGAGGACGTCGAGGTCGTGGCGGTGAACGACCTCGGGGACGCGGCGACGATGGCCCACCTGCTCAAGTACGACTCGGTGCTCGGCCCGCTCGACGCGAAGGTCGAGGCGAAAGACGGGGCCATCGTCGTGGACGGCGAGGAGCTCAAGCTCCTGAACGAGCGGGACCCGGCGGCGCTTCCGTGGGCGAGCCTCGGCGTGGACGTCGTCCTCGAGTCGACGGGGCTCTTCACGAAGCGCGAGCAGGCTCAGCTCCACCTCGACGCCGGCGCCCCCCGCGTCCTGATCTCCGCGCCTGCGACCGATCCCGACGTGACGCTGGTCCTCGGCGTGAACGACGACGCCTACGATCCCGAGCAGCACCGGATCGTCTCGAACGCCTCGTGCACGACGAACTGCGTCGCACCGCTCGCGAAGGTCCTGCACGACGCGTGGGGCATCGAGTCGGGTTTCATGACCACGATCCACGCGTACACGAACGACCAGCAGATCCTCGACCTGCCGCACAAAGACCTCCGTCGCGCCCGGGCGGCGGCGATCAACCTCATCCCCACCTCGACCGGGGCCGCCAAGGCGATCGGCGTCGTCATCCCCGACCTGAAGGGCAGGGTGGACGGCGTGTCCGTCCGCGCCCCGGTGCCGGATGGCTCGCTCACCGACCTCGTCGTCCGGCTCGGTGCCGAGGTGACCGTGGACGAGGTGAACGCCCGCTACCGCGGGCTGGCCGATACCGGGCCGCTCGCCGGGATCCTCCGCTACTCGGAGGATCCGATCGTCTCGTCCGACATCGTCGGCGATTCGTACTCGTGCATCTTCGACAGCAAGCTGACCATGGCGCACGGCAGCATGGTCAAGGTCTTCGGCTGGTACGACAACGAGTGGGGTTACAGCTCGCGGCTCGTCGACCTCGTCGAGCGGTTGTAGTGCACCGACCGCGGTCGGTAGAGAGCGCCGACGTCGCCCGGAAGCGCGCCCTCGTCCGCGTCGACTTCAACGTCCCGCTCGAGGACGGGCGCGTCGCCGACGACACGCGGATCCGCGCGGCTCTGCCCACGATCAGGCTCCTGCTCGACCGGGGCGCGTCCGAGGTCGTGCTCATGTCGCACCTGGGACGCCCCAAGGGGCCTGACCCCGCCTTCTCGATGGCGCCGGTCGGCGCGCGGCTCCGCGAGCTCCTGCCGGACGAGCGGATCCGCCTGCTCGAGAACACGCGCTTCGACCCCCGCGAGACAGTCAACGACCCCGGGTACGCCCGGGAGCTGGCGGCGAACGGCGACCTCTTCGTCAACGACGCCTTCGGCTCGGCCCACCGCGCCCATGCTTCGACGGTGGGCGCCGCCCAACTGCTGCCCGCCTACGCCGGCCTGCTGCTCGTGCGGGAGCTCGACGAGCTCGGCGCCCTGCTGGAAGGTCCGGAGCGCCCCTTCGTCGCCGTCCTCGGCGGCGCGAAGGTCGCGGACAAGATCGGCGTCCTCACCTCCCTCGGAGAGCGCGCGGACACTGTCCTCGTCGGTGGGAAGATGGCCGAGGAGGTCGAGCGCGACGCCGGCTACGAGCTTCCCGTGGACGTCGTCGCCGCGGATGCTTTCGAGCCGGATGCGGAATCGCGGGTCGTTGCATGGGACGAGGTGCCGGAGGGCTGGCTCGCCCTCGACGTCGGCCCGGCGACGCGGGAGCGGTACGCGACCAGGATCGGCCAGGCGCGCACCGTCTTCTGGAATGGCCCCATGGGGGTGTTCGAGTGGGCGCGCTTCGCGGAGGGGACGAAGGCGGTGGCCGAGGCGGTCGCGGCCGCGGACGCGCGCACGGTCGTGGGCGGCGGTGATTCGGTCAGGGCCGTGGAGGAGCTCGGGCTCGCCGAGCGGATCGACTGGATCTCGACCGGCGGGGGCGCCTCGCTGGAGCTGCTCGAGGGCAAGGAGCTCCCGGGCGTCGTCGCCATCCCGGAGGCATGAGCAGCCGGCATGCATTCGGCACTTTCCTGCGCACCACGCGCGCGGATTTCCTCGATAGGCTGGAACCGGTGGGTGGCCCGCGGCGGCCCCGCGTCGAGAGGACATGTCCGTGCTGATCGCGGGCAACTGGAAGATGTTCAAAGGCCCCGGCGAGACGTCGGCCTTCTGCGCGGCGCTCCTGGAGGAGCTCGGCGACGACGAGCGGGGCGTCGACGTGGTCGTTGCGCCGCCCTTCGTCTCCCTCCAGGCCGCCGTCGCCGAGCTCGAGGGGACCCCGGTACGCGTGTACGCCCAGAACGTCCACTGGGAAGAGGAAGGTGCGTTCACGGGCGAGGTCTCACGCTCGATGCTGATCGCCTCGGGAGCGGCCGGCGCGATCGTCGGTCACTCCGAGCGGCGCCAGCACTTCTGCGAGACGGACGAGACGACGGCCCGACGTACGGTCGCCGCTCTCGAAGGCGGGCTCGGCGTCATCGCCTGCGTCGGCGAGACGCTCGACGAGCGCGAGGCGGGTGAGACCGAGGCGGCCCTCCGCCGCCAGGTCGAGGCGGTCGCGGCCGCCGTCCCCGAGCCGCCCGCCGGCCTGGCCATCGCCTACGAGCCCGTCTGGGCGATCGGCACGGGCAGGACCGCGACCCCCCAGACGGCGCAGGAGGCGCACGCCTTCGTTCGCGGTCTCTACCCGGTCGAGCGCATCCTCTACGGCGGCTCCGTCAAGCCCGAGAACGCCGAGGAGCTGCTCGCCCAGCCCGACGTCGACGGAGCCCTCGTCGGCGGCGCCTCCCTCGACGTCGTCTCCTTCGCCGAGATTTGCCGAACGGCCGCCCGCCTTTCCCGCTCGTAGCGCTCGTCATCCTCGACGGCTGGGGATGCGCGCCACCCGGGCCGGGGAACGCCGTCGCGCTGGCCGACACGCCCGTCTTCGACGCGCTCTGGGAGCGCTACCCGCACACGACCCTGGGGGCCTCCGGGGAGGACGTCGGCCTGCCGCCCGGCCAGATGGGGAACTCGGAGGTTGGCCACTTGACGATCGGGGCAGGCCGCGTCGTCTTCCAGGACCTCATGCGCGTCAACGAGGCGATCGGGTCGGGAGCGTTCTTCGAGAGCCCGGCGCTCACCGGCGCCTTCCGCCGCGCGCGAGAGCGGGACGCGAACGTCCACCTGCTCGGGCTCGTCTCCTACGGAG
>DATIBF010000136.1:0-20980 GCA_035457655.1 Gaiellaceae bacterium | reverse complement strand
GCACTCATGCTCGCGGAGGGACTCGGCGAGCGGAGCGCCGCGCGCACGCTCGAGCGGGGCGTCCTGGACACGCTGGAGACGGGCGTCCGTACGCCGGACATGGTCTCCTCGGGCGCCGGGGCGACAACGCGGGAGTTCATGGACGCGCTGCTCGCGTCGCTGCCGGCCGCCCGCAGAGACACCGAGTTCGCGGGGGCGACCGCGTGAAGATGCTCGGCTCCGACGCGATCCTGCGCTCGCTCGAGGCCGAGGGCGTCGACGTCGCCTTCGGGATCCCCGGGGGCGCAATCCTCCCGCTTTACGACGCGTTCGCCCGCGGCACGACCGTCCGCCACGTCCTCGCGCGCCACGAGCAGGGCGCAGGCCACATGGCGGAGGGCTACGCCCGCGCGTCCGGCAGGGTCGGCGTAGCGCTCGCAACGTCCGGCCCGGGCGTCACCAACCTCGTGACTCCCATCGCCGACGCGTGGATGGACTCGACCCCGCTCGTCTGCATCACCGGCCAGGTGCGGACGAGCCTGATCGGGACCGACGCGTTCCAGGAGACGGACGCGACCGGCATCACGCTCCCGATCGTCAAGCACTCGTGGCTCGTGCAGGACGTTCAAGAACTCCCGCATGTCCTCAAGGCGGCTTTCCACATCGCCCGAACCGGCCGTTCCGGACCGGTCCTCGTGGATGTCGCCAAGGACGTGCAGGAGGCGGAGATCGACTTCACCTACCCCCATCAAGTCGATCTCCCCGGGTGGAGACCACCTGCCAGTGTCCACCCTCGACAGGTTCGGGAGGCGGCGAGAGCCCTGCTCGCCGCCTCGCGGCCTGTCCTCTACGTCGGGGGCGGCGTCGTCAACGGCGACGCGACCGACGAGCTCCTCGAGCTCGCCGAGACCGGCGGGATCCCCGTGATCACGACGCTGATGGCGAAGAGCGCGTTTCCCGAGAGCCACCCGCTCTGCTACGGCCCGCCCGGCATGCACGGCTCGAAGTGGGCGAACTGGGGCCTGAACAAGGCGGACCTGCTCGTCGCGGTCGGGGCACGCTTCGACGATCGCGTCACGGGCAAGCTCTCGGCCTTCGCGCCCGGGGCAAAGGTGATCCATTTCGACATCGACGCGGCCGAGATCGGGAAGCTCCGCCATGCGGACATCCCCGTCACCGGGCCGCTCAAGCTCGCCCTTGTCGAGCTGGCCAAGGCGCTTCGAGCCGAGGCCGAGCCCGGCCGTCCGGGACCGGTCGCCTGGCGGCAGCAACTCGACGAGTGGCGCCAAGAGTTCCCCTACCGCTACGTGCGAGAGGGCGAGTACCTGAAGCCGCAGACCGTCATCGAGACGCTGCGCGACCTGACGAGCGGCAGCGACGTCGTCTGGACGACCGGCGTCGGCCAGCACCAGATGTGGGCGATGCAGTACCTCGTCTGCGACCGCCCGCGAACGTTCATCACGTCGGGCGGGCTCGGGACGATGGGGTACGGCCTTCCGGCCGCCGTCGGCGCCAAGGCCGCACGGCCGGACGCGACGGTCGTCTGCATCGACGGGGACGGGTGCTTCCAGATGACCTCGCAGGAGCTCGCCACGTCAGTCCTCGAAGGGCTCCCGATCGTCGTCGTCATCATCAACAACGGCTGGCTCGGGATGGTGCGCCAGTGGCAGGAGATGTTCTACGCGAACCGCTTCGCCGAGACCCACCTCACCCACCAGGTGCCGGACTACGCGCAGCTGGCGGAGGCCTACGGTGCGGCGGGCTTCACGGTCGAGGCCGGAGACGACCTCGAGGCCGTCCTCGAGGAAGCGCTCAGCTGCGGACGGACCGCCGTTGTCGACGCTCGCTGCGACCCCGAGGAGAAGTGCTTCCCGATGATCCCCGCGGGCGCGGCGGCCACCGACGTGATCGAGTTCTCCGAGGAGCAGGCCGTCGAGGCCTCACCGTGACATGACCCTCGCTCGCCTTCGGCTCGCTCTCGTGGTGGAAACCACGTTTCCCCCACATGCCCCCTTCTTTGAGACAGTGAGGGAACCTCCCGGTTCCCTCGCACACTCTCACCTGCGTCACGAGCCGGAGACCGGCTCGTGACGCACACCGTCTCCGTCCTCGTCGAGAACCGCCCCGGCGCGCTCGCCCGTGTCTCGAACATGTTCGCCCGGCGGGGCTTCAACATCGAGAGCCTCGCCGTCGGCCCGACGGAGCGCCACGACGTCTCGCGCATCGTGCTCACCGTCGACTGCCCGGCCGACCTGCTGGAGCAGATCGAGAAGCAGATGCACAAGCTCGTGAACGTCCTCCGCGTCTCCACGCTCCAGGCCGGCGAGGCCGTCGAGCGGGAACTGGCGCTCGTCCGCGTGGCGGCCGACCCGAGCAGCCGCGCAGAGCTGATCGCGCTCGCCGAGGTGTTCGACGCCCGCGTCGCCGACCTCGGCCCTGACTCGATGGTCTTCGAGGTCGTCGGCACGCCGGAGCAACTCGACTCCTTCGAGGAGGCATTGCGCCCGCACGGCCTCGTCGAGCTCGCGCGCACGGGCCGGATCGGCCTCGCGCGCGCGTCCACCAGCCGCAGTCCACGCCCGCAGCACGTCCTCCGTTAGAAAGGATCTTCCATGGCAGCCACCGTCCACCGCGAAGGCAACATCGACCTCCTCTCCGGCAAGGTGGCCGTCCTCGGCTACGGGAGCCAGGGTCACGCGCACGCTCTGAACCTGCGCGACTCCGGCGTCGATGTCGAGGTCGGGCTCCGCGAGGGCAGTCCGTCCTGGGCCACCGCCGAGGACGCCGGGCTGACCGTGAAGACCTTCGCCGACGCCGTCCGCGGGGCGCAGCTCGTCGCCGTGCTCCTGCCCGACCACGTCCAGAGAGGCGTCTACGAGCGTGACGTCGCCCCGAACCTCGAGCCGGACGCCGCGGTTCTCTTCGCCCACGGCTTCAACGTCCACTTCGGCCAGATCAAGCCCCAGCCGGGACACGACGTGATCATGGTCGCCCCCAAAGGCCCCGGGCACCGCGTCCGGCAGCTCTTCGAGGCGGGCGCGGGCGTTCCCGGGCTGGTTGCCGTGGCACAGGATGCCAGCGGCCACGCCCTCGAGCTTGCGCTCGCGTACGGCACCGCGATCGGCTGCGGCCGCGCGGGCATGATCGAGACGACGTTCGCCGAGGAGACCGAGAGCGACCTCTTCGGCGAGCAGGCCGTCCTCTGCGGCGGCGTGACCGCGCTCATGCAGGCGGGCTTCGAGATCCTCGTCGACGCCGGCTACCAGCCGGAGATCGCGTACTACGAGTGCATCAACGAGATGAAGCTGATCGTCGACCTCATCTACGAGGGCGGCTTCGGCCACATGCGCGACTCGATCTCCGACGTGGCAGAGTACGGCGACCTGACGCGTGGTCAGGTCATCGTCGACGAGCACGTGAGGACGAACATGAGGCAGCTGCTCGAGGACATCCGGAACGGCTCCTTCGCTCGCGAGCTTATCGCGGAGGAGGAGGCCGGCCGGCCGCGCATGACGGCGCTCCGGCGCATGGCCTCCCGCCACCCAGTGGAGGCCGTCGGCGGCGAGCTGCGCGAGCTCGCGGGTCGCGAGGGGCTCCTCGGCGCGGAGGCCGGTGGCGTCCGCAGTTGACGTTCCGGTAGCCCTCCTGGGCTACGGGACCGTCGGCTCGGCAGTCGACCGGCTCCTACAGGAGAACTCCGAGGACATCGAGCGCGCGACGGGGCACAGGCTTCGCGTCGTGCGCGCGCTCGTTCGCGATCCTGGCAAGGAGCGCCCGCACCCGCCGGCGGAGGGGATCCTTACGACCGACTTCGCGGCGATCCGGGACGACCCGTCGATCGCTCTGGTCGCCGAGGTCATGGGCGGCCTCGAGCCCACGGGCGACCACGTGCTCGACCTCCTTCGCGCCGGCAAGCCGGTCGTCTCCGCCAACAAGCAGCTGATCGCGCGGCGCGGCGCGGAGCTCTTTTCCACGGCCTCCGAGGCGGGCGTGCAGCTGCGCTTCGAGGCCAGCGTCTGCGCGGCGATCCCCGTGATCAAGATCCTGCGCGAAGCGCTTGTCGTCACCACCGTCCACCGCGTGCTCGGGATCGTCAACGGGACGACGAACTTCATCCTCACGAAGATGGAGGAGGGCGCCGAGTACGCGCAGGCGCTGGCCGAGGCGCAGGAGCGCGGCTACGCGGAAGCCGATCCCACGGAGGACGTGACCGGCGCCGACGCGGCCGCCAAGATGGCGATTCTCGCCACGATCGCGTTCGGCTCCCGGGTCGTGCTCGACGACGTCTCGTACGAGGGGATCGAGCACGTGACGAGCGAGCACGTTCGCGCGGCCCGCGAGATGGAGATGGTCGTGCGGCTGATCGGCGCGGCGACTCTTCGGGACGAGCGGCTGGACGTCCGCGTCGGGCCGGCCCTGGTCGACCGCCATCACCCGCTCGCCGCCGTCGAAGGGGCCTTCAACGCCGTGATGCTCCAGGGCGATGCGATCCGCGAGATCACGCTCGAAGGCCCGGGCGCGGGCGGCATGGAGACCGCTTCGGCGGTCGTCGCCGACATGGTCAGCGTGATCGGCACGACCGGAACCGGCTTCCTGCAGAACGACGCCTGCTGGCGCGAGCTCGAACGGCTGCCGAGCGCCGAGATGCGCTCGCCTTACTACCTGCGCATCGAGGTCGACGACGTCGCCGGCGTGCTCGCGCAAGTCGCGCTCCGGCTGGCCGCGCATCGCGTCTCGATCGCCCGCCTGATCCAGCACCAGGCAGACGGCTCGGCGACGCTTCACGTGGTCACCCACGAAGGCGCCGAGGGCGATCTCAAGAGCGCTCTCCGGGAGATCGAAGCCTTGCCGGAGACGCGCGGGGCGCCTTCGGCGCTCCCCGTCATCTCGGATCGGGGCGTCCCAGGCCTCGGCTGGGCCTAGTGCCCGTCAGTAGGGTCCACGGCGTGACCGTCCCGCTCGTCGAGCGCTATCGCGACCGGCTGCCCTGGACCGACGCGACTCCCGTCGTCTCGCTCGGCGAGGGCTCCACGCCGCTCCTCCCCGCTCCGCGGCTCTCGGCCCGGCTCGGCGTCGAGCTCTGGCTCAAGTGGGAGGGCGCCAACCCGACCGGAAGCTTCAAGGACCGCGGCATGACGGTGGCCGTCTCGAAGGCGGTCGAGGAGGGCGCCACCGCGGTCGTCTGCGCCTCGACCGGGAACACGGCCGCCTCGGCGGCGACCTACGCCGCGCGCGCGGGGCTGCGCGCGATCATCCTCCAGCCCGCGGGTGCGGTCGCGCGCGGGAAGATCGCCCAGGCGCAGGCAGTCGGAGCGCGGGTCCTCGAGGTGCAGGGGCCGTTCGAAGGGGCTCTCGACGCGGCGCGGGAGCTCGGGCGCCGCGACACCCATGCGCTCGTCAACTCGCTGAACCCGTATCGCCTCGAAGGGCAGAAGACGGCGGTGTTCGAGATCGTCGAGGACCTCGGCGGGGCGCCGGACTGCCTCGCGCTCCCCTACGGGGGCGGGGGGAACACGCGCGCGTACGCGCTCGGCTTCGACGAGGTCGGCGAGGGCCCGCCTCCCTTGCTCGCGGGCGAGGCCTCGGAGCGCGGCTTCACGATGGCGACCGCGATCCGCATCGCCAGGCCCGCCCACCGAGTCGAGGCCGAAGAGGCGGTCGCGCGCTCGGGCGGCTCGGTCGTCCCGCTCACCGACGAGGAGATCCTCGCCGCGTGGCGGGATCTCGCCGAGCAGGAGGGCATATTCTGCGAGCCCTCGTCCGCCGCCGGTCTCGCCGCGCTCGCACGCTGGCGGCCGGAGCGCGGCGCCTGCGTCGTCTGCGTCGTCACGGGCCACGGCCTCAAGGACCCGGACGCCGCCGCGCGCCTGTCGACTCCGCCGATCCCCGTCCCCCCCGACCCCGACGCCATCGCCGAGGCAGCGTCGTGAGCTCCCGGTGAAGATCTCCGTCCGTGCCCCCGCCACGGCAGCGAACATCGGAGCCGGGTTCGACTGCGCCGCCGTCGCGCTCGATCTCTGGAACGAGGTCGTCGTCTCCGACGGCGGCACGCCGGACCGGACGCACCTCGGAGTGCAGGCCTTCGAGCGGATCGACCCCGCGGACGGCCTCCGATTCGAGTTCTTCGACCGGATCCCTCGGGAGCGTGGGCTGGGGTCGAGCGCAGCCGTGATCGCGCTCGGCCTCGTCGCGGCGGCGCACGTCGCCGGTCGTGGGCCCGACCCTGAATGGCTTCTCGCCGAGGGAGCGAGCCTGGAGGGCCACGCCGACAACCTCGCCGCCGCCCTCGCCGGCGGCGCCTGCCTGACCTCGGCGGGGCGCATTCACCGCGTGGCGGACGGCGTCCCGGCGGTCCCGATCGCGCTCGTACCCGAGGCGACGGTCGCGACGGCCGAGGCGCGCGCGGCGCTCCCCGAGCAGGTCCCGCTCGGCGATGCGGTGTTCACGGTAGGCCGCGCCGCGCTCCTGGGGGCAGCACTGGCCTCCGGAATGAAGGACGTCTTCCAAGCCTCGCTCGACGACCGACTCCACGAGCCATACAGGGCGGCGCACGCGCCGCTCCTCGCGGAGGTCCGCGGGGAGCTCCCGACGGGAGCGCTCGGTGCGACCATCTCCGGCTCGGGCCCGACCGTGATCGTGTGGGCCGACCCGGACCGCGCGCAAGAGTGTTCGGTGGAGCTCTCCAACCGTTTCCCCGATGTCGAGGTGCTCTGGCTCTCGACCTCTTCGAAAGGAGCTGAGCTCGTAACGTGAGCGACCCGTACGACCGCCCGTCCGACCCGGCCAAGCGTCGGAGCGCCGCGCTCACCGACGGCCCCGAGCGCGCCCCGGCACGCGCGATGCTGAAGGGGATCGGCCTCACCGACGACGACCTCGCGCGCCCGCTCATCGGCGTCGCCACGACGTGGATCGAGACCATGCCGTGCAACTTCAACCAGCGCGAGCTGGCGCAGCACGTGAAGGCAGGCGTCCGCGCGGCGGGCGGCACCCCGATGGAGTTCAACACAGTCTCCGTCTCCGACGGCGTCTCCATGGGAACCGAGGGCATGCGCGCCTCGCTCGTCTCGCGCGAGGTGATCGCCGACTCGATCGAGCTCGTCGCGCGGGGTCACCTGCTCGACGGGCTCGTCTGCCTGGTCGGCTGCGACAAGACGATTCCGGCCGCGGTGATGGCGCTTGCGCGTCTCGACGTGCCGGGCCTCGTGCTCTACAACGGCTCCATCGCGCCTGGTCGCTTCCGCGGGCGCGACGTCACGATCCAGGACGTCTTCGAGGCGGTCGGCGCGCACGCCGTCGGAAGAATGAGCAGCGATGACCTCCACGAGCTTGAGGACGTTGCGTGCCCCGGTGCCGGCGCGTGCGGAGGCCAGTTCACCGCGAACACCATGTCCACGGCGCTCGAGGTCCTCGGCATCAGCCCCGCGGGGCTCAACGGAATACCGGCACTCGTCCCCGCGAAGACGGAGGCGGCCGAGCAGGCAGGGCGCCTCGTCATGGACCTCCTCCGCCGCGACGTGCGGCCGTCCCAGGTGATCACGCGCGAGGCGCTCGAGAACGCGATCGCATCGATCGCCGCGACCGGCGGCTCGACGAACGGCGTCCTCCATCTGCTCGCGATCGCCCGCGAGCTCGGCATCCCGCTCTCGATCGACGACTTCGACAGGATCGCGGCCCGGACGCCGGTCGTCGCCAGCCTCAAGCCGGGCGGCCGGTTCGTCGCGACCGACGTCTACGAGGCGGGCGGCGTCGCGCTCGTCGCGCGCGAGCTCCTGAAGCGCGAGCTCGTGCACGCGGGCGCGCTGAACGTGGACGGCCGCTCGCTCGGCGAGATCGCGACAGCCGTCGAGGAGCGGCCGGGCCAGGAGGTCGTCGTGCCCATCGACACCCCGCTCAAGCCCACCGGCGGGCTCGCGATCCTCTACGGGAATCTCGCCCCGGAGGGCTGTGTCGTCAAGCTGGCCGGCCACGAGCGGTTGCTCCACCGCGGCACGGCACGTGTCTTCGACTCCGAGGAAGCCTGCTTCGAGGCCGTGAAGGCACGCCGGATCGAGCCCGGCGACGTCGTCGTCATCCGCTACGAGGGCCCGGCGGGTGGGCCCGGCATGCGGGAGATGCTGCACGTCACCGCCGCCCTCGTCGGCGAGGGCCTCGGCGACGAGGTCGCGCTCGTCACGGACGGGCGCTTCTCGGGCGCCACCCACGGCTTGATGGTCGGCCACGTTTCGCCGGAGGCAGCGCGCGGCGGCCCGCTCGCGGCGCTTCAGGACGGGGACGTCGTCCTCGTGGACGTCGAGGCGCGGGAGCTCCGCGCCGAGCTCTCCGACCACGAGCTCGCTACGCGCCTGCGCGACTGGTCGGCGCCGTCTCCGCGCTACGCGGAGGGCGTGTTCGCCAAGTACGCGGCACTCGTCTCCTCCGCTTCCGAGGGCGCCGTCACGAGCGCCCGGCGGTGAGGATCGCTCTCCTCCCGGGAGACGGCATCGGCCCCGAGGTCGCGGCCGCCGCCGAGCGCCTCCTTCGAGAGCTCCTCCTCGACCTCGAGCTGGAGGAGCACCCGTTCGGCGGAGCGGCAATCGAGGAAACCGGCGACCCGCTGCCGGCGGCGACGCTCGCCGCGGCCGAGAGCGCCGACGCGGTGCTCATGGGCGCGGTGGGCGATCCGCGCTTCGACGGCGCCGAGGTGCGGCCCGAGCAGGGGCTCCTTCGGCTCCGCAGCGAGCTCGACGTCTACGCGAACCTGCGCCCTGCGCGCGGTGAGGGGGTCGACCTGCTCGTGGTCAGGGAGCTCGTGGGCGGGCTCTACTTCGGCGCCCGCGGCGTGCGCGAGGACGGCACCGTCTTCGACACGATGGAGTACCGGCCCGATGAGGTCGAGCGGATCGCGCGCCGCGGCTTCGAGCTCGCGCGCTCGCGGCGCGGCCACGTCACGTCCGTCGACAAGGCGAACGTCCTCGACACGTCTCGCCTCTGGCGCCGCGTCGTGGAGGGCGTTGCGGGCGAGTACCGCGACGTCCAGCTGCGGCACATGCTGGTGGACAACTGCGGCATGCAGCTCGTCCTCGCACCCGGCCAATTCGACGTGATCCTGACCGAGAACACCTTCGGAGACATCCTGTCGGACGTCGCCGCCGGTCTCACTGGCGGGCTAGGCCTCGCCGCCTCGGCCAGCCTCGGGGACGGCCGTCCCGGCATCTTCGAGCCCGTGCACGGCTCGGCGCCCGACATCGCGGGCCGGGGGATTGCCAATCCCGCCGCCATGCTCCGCTCGGTCGCGCTCATGCTCGCCTACGGCATCGACCGGCCTGCCGAGGCTGCCCGCCTCGAAGCGGCGGTGGATGCAGCCCTCGCCTCGACCCCGACCCCCGACCTCGGCGGCGCCGCGACGACCGCAGAGTTCACCGACGCAGTCGTCAGAGAGCTAGCGTCGAAGTAGCCGAAGGGTGCGCCGCCTCGAAGGCGGCGATCTCCTCCTCGTGCCGGAGGGTGAGGCCGATGTCGTCGAGCCCCTCGAGCAGCCGCCGGCGGTCGAACGCGTCGAGCTCGAAGCGGTAGGGACCGACCGTCTGCTCCTCGAGGTCAACGGTGAGCTCGGAGCCGTGGCCACCCGCCATCAACTCCCGTATCTGGTCCTCGGGCAGGA
Source organism: Gaiellaceae bacterium (assembly GCA_035457655.1). Lineage (GTDB taxonomy): Bacteria > Actinomycetota > Thermoleophilia > Gaiellales > Gaiellaceae > JAIBJN01. The sequence goes on along the minus strand of DATIBF010000136.1, from coordinate 11,361 downwards.
CGACCGTGAGCAGCCCGATCTTCAGGGAGTTGGTGCGGAAGATGTCCCCGAACGACGGCGCCACGATGGCGTCGAAGCCGTAGTCCTGCAGAGCCCAGGCGGCGTGCTCGCGCGAAGACCCGCAACCGAAGTTCCGCCCGGTGAGGAGGATGCACGCGCTCTCGGCGTCGGGGTGGTTGAGCTCGAAGTCGGCCTCCTTCGCCCAGTCGAAGAAGAGAAACTCGCCGAAGCCGGTGCGCTCGATCCGCTTCAGGAACTGCTTCGGAACGATCTGATCCGTGTCGACGTCGGAGCGGTCGAGCACTGCCACAGGCCCGGTGGTGCGCCGGAACGGCTTCATGCCACCGGCTCCAGAGTCAGCTCGCGGACGTCGACGAAGTGGCCCGCGAGCGCGGTTGCCGCCGCCATCGCCGGGCTGACGAGGTGGGTGCGACCGCCGCGCCCCTGCCGGCCCTCGAAGTTCCGGTTCGAGGTCGAGGCGCACCGCTCGCCCGGTTGGAGGATGTCGGGGTTCATGCCTAGGCACATGGAGCAGCCGGCGCGCCGCCACTCGAAGCCGGCCACCTCGAAGATCCGGTCGAGGCCCTCCTCCTCCGCCTGCCGCTTCACAGCTGCCGAGCCGGGGACGACGAGTGCCCGCACGCGCGGGTTGACGCGCTTTCCGGCCACGACCGCGGCCGCCTCGCGCAGGTCCTCGATTCGCGCGTTCGTGCACGAGCCGATGAACACGCGGTCGACCCAGATCTCCTGGACCGGCGTGCCGGGCTCGAGGGCCATGTAGGCGAGGGCGCGCTCCGCGGCCTCACGGTCGGCCGGGTCGGAGAAGTCCGAGGGGGACGGAACGACCCCGTCGACCGGGACGACCATGCCAGGGTTCGTGCCCCAGCTCACCTGCGGCGCGAGCTCCTCGACGTCCAGCTCCACCACGCGGTCGTACCGGGCGTCGGGGTCGGAGGGCAGTGAGCGCCAGCGATCGAGCGCCCGCTCCCAGTCGGCCCCTCGCGGCGCCGCGGGACGACCCTCCAGGAAGGCGAAGGTCGTCTCGTCGGGAGCGATCATCCCGGCGCGCGCACCCGCCTCGATTGACATGTTGCAGATCGTCATGCGCCCGGACATGGGCAAGCTCCGAATCACGTCGCCCGCGTACTCGACCACGTGGCCCACTCCGCCGGCGACGCCGATTCGCCCGATCGCGCCCAGGATCACGTCCTTCGCGGTGACGCCGAGCGGGAGCGAGCCGGCGAAGCGCAGCAACATCGTCTTCGGCTTCCGCTGCGGCAGGGTCTGGGTGGCGAGCACGTGCTCGACCTCGGAGGTGCCGATGCCGAAGGCGAGCGCTCCCAACGCGCCGTGGGTCGAGGTGTGGCTGTCGCCGCAGACGATCGTCATCCCGGGCTGCGAGAGCCCGAGCTCGGGGCCGATCACGTGGACGATGCCCTCGCGCCCGCTCCCGGTCGCGTAGAGGCGCACGCCGAACTCGTCGCAGTTTCGCCTCAGTGCTTCGAGCTGCGCCGCCGCGAGGTCGTCCGCCGGCCGGTCGTCCGTTGGGACGTTGTGGTCCATCGTCGCGAGCGTGAGGTCCGGGCGCCGCACCTTGCGGTCGGCGAGCCGGAGGCCTTCGAACGCCTGCGCCGAGGTCACCTCGTGCACGAGGTGGAGGTCGACGTAGAGAAGCGGCGCCTCGTCCTCGGGCTCGGCGACGAGGTGCGCGTCCCAGACGCGATCGAAGAGCGTCTTTCCCATCTGCGTATTGTGGCGATTGGGTACCGTCGCCGTGATGGCCGAGCGTGTCCTCTCGACCCGAGACCTCAATCGCGCTCTGCTGGCCCGGCAACTCCTGCTCCAGCGCTCGAAGCTCCCGCTGGCTCGGGCGCTCGAGCGCCTCGGCGGCATCCAGGCTCAGTACGCGCCCTCGTCGTACCTCGGGCTGTGGAGCCGTCTGGACGGCTTCGAGCTCGCCCACCTCACACGCGCGCTCGAGCGGCGCCGCGCCGTGCAGGGAACGCTCCTGCGCTCGACCATCCACCTCGTCTCGGCCGGCGACTACTGGGCCTTCGCGCTCGGCAGCCGGCCGGCGCGGCAGGCTGCCTGGCTCCGGTTCGACAAGAAGCGGCTGTCGAACGCTGATCTGGAGACGGCGGCCGCCGAGGTGCGGAGCGTGCTCTCCGGGAAGGTTCTGCACCGCGACGAGCTCCTCGAGCTCGCCCGCCGGCGCGACCCCGAGCGACCGACACACCTCTGGAACGGGCTTAGCGCCTGGGTCGAGCTCGTACGCGCGCCGCCTTCGGGCACCTGGGCGCGGCGACGGGCCGACCTCTATGCGCTGGCCGCGGACTGGCTGGGTCCGCCGGACACGACGCCGAAACAGGGCCTGAAGCTGCTCCTGCGCCGCTATCTGGGCGGATTCGGCCCGGCGCGTCTCGCGGACGCCGCCAACTGGGCCGGCGTCCCTCTCGCGGATCTCCAGGCGGCGGCCGAAGGCCTCCGCCTGCGCCGTTTCCGCAACGAGGAGGGCGCCGAGCTCGTCGACGTGCAGCGCGCGCAGCTTCCGGACGGCTCGACATCGGCTCCCGCCCGCTTCCTCCCGACGTGGGACGCGACGCTGCTCGTCCACGCGCGCGCAGCGCGGATCCTTCCGGAGGAGTACCGTCCGCTCGTCTTCGACACGAAGACCCCCCACTCGACGCCGACGTTCCTCGTCGACGGCACCGTCGCCGGGAAGTGGCGGGTCGAGCGAAGCGGGAAGAATGCGTCCCTGGCGCTCGAGCCCTTCGAGGCGCTTCCCGCCGCGACCAAGCGGGACCTTCGCGACGAGGCCGAGCACCTGGTGCGCTTCCACGAGCCGGACGCGGAATCACACGCGGTCGTAGGCGCCGGGTAGAAGGCTGGGTCGTATGGGCGCGACCGGAATGGGATAGCGTCCGCTCCTCATGTCCGTGCTCCAGCGTGACGATGCGCCGCCCGTGCGCGTGCTCGAGATCGCCGAGCCGGCCGTCGGGCTCGACGCCGTCGTCGTCATAGACCACGAGCTCTTCGAGACCTCGGCCGGGGGAACCCGGATGGCGCCCGACGTGACGACCGACGAGGTGGCCCGCCTGGCGCGGGCGATGACCTGGAAGCTCGCCGTCTGCGGCGTCCCCTACGCCGGGGCGAAGGCAGGGATCCGGTTTGCCGGCGGTGACCGCGCGGCCGTGCTCGAAGCCTTTCTCGAACGCGTGCGCCCGTGGCAGGACTTCTTCCTCACAGGGCCCGACATCGGGACGCAGCCGGAGGACTTCCTCGTCCTCGAGCCCGAGGGAAGCCCGACGCCTCTGTGGGCGCGCACGCACGAAGGGATGGGCATGGACGATCTGGCCGTCGGCTACGGGATCAAGGGCGCGGCGGCAGTCGCGCTCGAGCGACTCGGACGCCCCTTCGAGGGCGCAAGCATGGCTATCGAGGGGTTCGGAAAGGCGGGTGCCGGCACTGCCCGCGCCTGCGCGCGCGCCGGGGCGCGCGTGATCGCGGTCAGCACCATCGAAGGTGCGATCGTCGATCCGGGCGGGCTCGAGGTGGACGCGCTGCTGGCGCTCCGCGCCAGACACGGCGACGCCTTCGTCCACCACTGCAGCCTCCCAGCTCGCCCCCGCGAGGCACTCTTCGCGGTCGAATGCGACGTGCTCGTTCCGGGCGCACGCCCTCACGTCATCAGGCCCGACTCGGCGGACGAGCTTCGCTGCGCCACCGTCGTCCCGGCCGCGAACATTCCTTACGCTCCCGGCGCGACTGACGCGCTGGAGGCCCTGGGAATCCTCGCCCTACCGGACTTCGTCACGAACGCCGGCGGCATCCACCTGTACGAGGCGCCCGAGTGCAGTGAGGATCCGGCGCGGTGCCTGGATGCAGTCGAGCGGCTCGTCGGCGAGACGACTCGTCGCATCCTGGCCGTCGCCGACGCCGACGGCGTAACTCCCACGGAAGCTGCCCTTAGCCTCGCCCGTACGTTCCTGGCATCGGCCGCGAGCTAGGGCACGGCTGTCCGCAAGTACGATCTCGACGAACGGAAGGAGAGGGGATGGCGTTACGGATCAACGACACGGCTCCGGACTTCACCGCGGAGACGACGGAAGGGACGATCCAGTTCCACGACTGGATCGGCGACTCGTGGGCGGTGCTCTTCTCGCACCCCAAGGACTTCACGCCGGTCTGCACGACCGAGCTCGGCTACATGGCGAAGATCAAGCCGGAGTTCGACCGGCGCAACGTCAAGATCATCGGCCTCTCGGTCGACACTACCTCGGACCACCAGGGATGGGCCGCCGACATCGAGGAGACGCAGGGCCACGCGCCCAACTACCCGATCATCGGGGATGCCGACTTCGCCGTGTCGAAGCTCTACGGGATGCTTCCCGCCGGGACCGAGGGCGACGCCAAAGCGCGCACGCCTGCCGACAACCAGACCGTGCGCAACGTCTTCGTCATCGGTCCGGACAAGAAGGTCAAGCTCGTCCTCGTCTACCCGATGACGACCGGCCGTAACTTCGACGAGGTGCTGCGGGTGATCGACTCGCTCCAGCTCACCGCCAAGCACAAGGTCTCCACGCCCGTGAACTGGCAGCAGGGCGAGCACGTCATCATCGCCGGCTCGGTGTCGAAGGACGAGGCGCATGAGCTCTGGCCGGACGGCTGGGAGGAGCCGAAGCCGTACATCCGCATCGTCTCGCAGCCGAGCTGATAGCCGGCTGGTGGCGCCGGAAAGAGGAAGCCCCGCTCTCGCGGGGCTTTCAGGGACGCGCGGCGGTGAAAGCGCCTCAGGTTCCGCGCGGAGCCTGAATCGGTGTCGCCGAGAACCTCCCGCGGTCACCGGCGAGAGCACTTGGCCGCCCGGCGTGTGCTTCATCCGCTCCGGTGCGAACAGTGTGAACCTCGGAGCCCCTCCGGGACAGGCCGGTGGAAGTCGAGAACCCCGCCGATGCGGCGGGGTTCTCGTAGCTCGAATCGGCAGGAAGGCCGTGCGAGCGACGCCGGCCGGAACCGGTCTTCGTGACCGGTTTCCGGCGCGGCGTTGCCTTCTCCTATCCCTTGAGCTGGATCGTCATCTCCTGGGTTTGCGGATTCAGGTGGCCGAGCTTCTTGGCACCGGCCACAGCAGGATCGACGAGGTTCCAGATGAGCAGTCCTCGCGTCATGTCCGACTCGTAGATCCGACCGTCGTACCAGTAGGACGACCAGTCGCCCCCGCCCTCGATCGCAGCGGGGTTGTCCGGGTTGATCAGCGGGGCCGGATCCGCGAAGGCGATCTCGCGCACGTTCGCGGGGTCGGTGAAGTCGAGCACGCTGATCCCGGACTGATAGTTGCCGGCGACAAGGAACCTGCCCTTGTCGGTGGGCACGACGTTGTAGTTGTGCCAGGTGCAGTTTTCCGTCGCGGTCTGCGGTCGCGGATGGAGGAACGTCCCCAGCTGGTTGCCCTCGTGGTCGTAGAAGAAGATCGTGCGATCGACTTCCGCGCTCGTGGCCTGGCAGCGCGCCTGCGCGCCGCCGCCGGGCTCGTGGCCGAAGATGAGCACCTCGCCGTCCCAGCTCCACCCGGCCGAGTGGCCGATCGTGACGCCCGGGATGTCGAAGTGGTGCATCAGCACCGGGTTCGTCAGCGACGCGCCGTCGGCGGGGTCGAGGCTGAAGATCCGTGCCCCCGTCCCTCCGGCACACGCGAGCCGCATGGCGTCGCCGAGGATGACGCCGATGTCGTGGCACGTGTGCATCGAGTCGACGACGTTGACCACCCGCGCGCTCGCAGGGTCGTCAAGCGGGACTTCCACGATCTCGAAGAAGTCGCACGTCCCACCCGCCGACGAGCTGTTGTAGACCAGCAGCCGGTCGTTCGCGAGGTCCGGGACTCCGGTCGCCGTATGCGAGCCGCAGCCGAGCTCCGGGTTGTGCGTGATCGACGCACCGACCGGCAGGCCGCCTGCCCTGATCGTGGCGCCATCCGCCTGCGAGACCATCACGCCGGAGATCGTCACGGCCGGGTCGGCGCCGCCCATTGTGATCGGCAGGCCGGGCACGTTGTTGGCCACGATGATCGCGCTGGCGCCGGCGGCCTGGGCGTTGGCCGCCTTGACCACGAAGCCGCAGAGGCCGCGGTCCACTAGGGCGATCGAGCCAGCCGGGACGGAGAACGGCTCGCACCCGTCGGTGACCGTGCCGCCACCGGGCGCCACGACGCCGTCGTTGACCGCGTCGACCGTGCCCGACAGCCCGCCCTGTGGAACCGGCGTGCCCCAGTTCGCGCCGGTGGCCTCGTAGCTGCCTGCCGCCGATCCGCTGTTGACGGTCACCAGGAACGGCAGGCCGTCCAGCCCCACCGAGCCGACGAGATCGGGATCCGACGGATTGCTGATGTCGAAGACGTGCAGGCCCTCGAACCCGAGACCCACGAGCTCGCCGTCACACGACGACGTCGCAGTTGCCGGCGAGTTCCATGATCGGACGAGCAGGTTATCCCAGACGATCACGTCGCCCTGGTTGCCCTGCGTCGTGCCGGGCGAGCACTCCTCGTAGTTGTTCAGCTCGACAGGGTTCTCCGGGTCCGAAACGTCGATGATTCGGAAACCGGTGTAGCTGCCCTGGTAGGCCGTCTTGCCCCAGAACGCGAGGTCCGAGTTGTAGATGCCGGACCCGGCGCCTGTGAGCGGGACGACGCGGGGCGAGTACCCTTGCGGCTTCATCTTCTGCGTGTAGGTAAACGTGCTCACTGCGTCCTCGACCGTCTGAGTAGCAGCCGTTAGCGGCAGCGAGAGGGCTGCCACGGCAACGAGCGCGACGAAGAGGCCTTTCAACGACGTTCGCATCGAGTTTCCTCCCAGGGTTGCCTTCTCTCGCCGATCGGCGAGCTCCCGGACACGGCAGAGCCCCAGCGGCGACTGGCCGAGCCCGAGCTACCTATGAACGGCCGGCTTCACCCCCTACGCCCCACCCTCGGCGATTCCCAAGGAGTTTCGTACATGGGCAAAGCGAAAGTCAATGTCAGAGTCACGCTCACGCCGTCGCCTCCTCGCGTCGACGAAGAGCGCTCCGCCCTTACGGGGGTCCGCCGGAAGATAGAAACCCCTGCGTTAGCAGGGGTTTCTGTAGCAGGCCTGTAAGCCGGATTCTGTCGAGGGTGACCATCCATCTCGGCCTCCGGTTTCCCGGAGGCTCGTGCGGCGTACCCGGCTCCTTGGCGGGCCACCTCGGCGGAGCCTGTTCGCCTTGCACCGGACGGGGTTTGGCAGCCGCCGTGTCACCACGACGCTGGTGGGCTCTTACCCCACCTTTTCACCCTTACCGCCGGCGTCTCCGGAGAAGTTTCGCCGGTGGCGGTCTCCTTTCTGTGCCACTTTCCGTCGGCTTTCGCCGCCTGGGGTTTCCCCAGCGTCCTGCCCTACGGTGTCCGGACTTTCCTCGAGCCGCTCCCGCGACCCGCGGTCACCCGGCCTGCACCCCCAAGTGTAGCGTGGCGTCGCCGGCCGTCCTGAAGCCGGATCCGCACTCAGGGCACTCGATCGCCCCGTCACGGTGCAGGACGAACTCGCCGCACGCCGGGCACTCCAGGCTCGCGCCGCGCATGAGCGCCATGAGCTCCTGGTCGAGCGTGCGGTTGAGCGCCACCACGTCCACGAGCTACCCCACTCTCCGGAAGACCCCGACGACCTTGCCGAGGATGCTGACGTGGTCGGGGTAGAGCGGCTCCATCGCCGAGTTTTCCGGCTGGAGGCGCACCCGACCCTTCTCCCGGAAGAAGCGCTTTACCGTCGCCTCGTCCGCGGCCTCGTCCTGGCCGGCCAGCGCCACGACGATGTCCCCGTCCCGCGCGGTCTGCTGCCGCTGGACGACGACGAAGTCGCCGTCCAGGATCCCCGCCTCGACCATGCTCTCGCCTTTGACGCGGAGCAGGAACTCCTCACCTCCACGCGAGAGCGTGTCGGGAACCGCCAGGTGGTCTTCCACGTTCTCCTCGGCGAGCAGCGGTCCGCCGGCGGCGATCTCGCCGACGAGCGGGAGCACGCGCACCTCCCCCACGTCGGGCACGGCGACGGTTGCGCCGGCGGCTGTCCGCTCGCGCTTCGTGAGCTCGAGCGCCCGCGGCTTCGTCGGGTCGCGCCGCAGGTAGCCGGCGCGCTCGAGGTTGGCCAGATGGGCGTGGACGGTGGACGGCGAGGCGAGCCCTACCGCCTCCCCGATCTCGCGCACGGTGGGCGGATACCCGTGCGAATCCGAGTAGCTGACGACGAACTCGTAGACCTCCCGCTGACGCTGCGTGAGCATCGGCCTCCCTCGCTGGTCGAACGTCTGTTCGTACAAAGGTAGCGCGGCGCTCGGACGGAGTCAACAAGGGCCACGCTACAATTCGGCCGTCACGCGCTGGTGGCGGAATTGGTAGACGCGCAAGGTTGAGGGCCTTGTGGCCCGAACGGGCCGTGGAGGTTCAAGTCCTCTCCAGCGCATGCGAGGGCGCCCACGAGGCGCCCTTTCTCATCACGAGTTTCCTCGCCTCCACCGCCCAGAGGACGACGCTCGCGAGCGCCGCGCAGACGACCCAGTCGCCGAGGGCGAGGGGCGTCGTCGCGAACGCGTCGTTCAGGAACGGCAGCTGAACGACCGCCACCTGAAGGGCCAGCGAAAGCGCGACGGCGCCCCAGAGGTAGCGGTTCGTAAAGAGCCGGTGGAACGCGCTCGTGCGCTCCGAGCGGGCGTTGAAGCAGTTGAAGAGCTGCGCGAGCACGAGCGTGGTGAAGGCCATCGTCCGCGCTTCCTCGACGTCGCCGGAGCCGCCGAGGAGGCCGCCCTCCAGCTCGAGGTCGAGCGCCGCGAGCGTCACGACCGCCATCACCAGGCCGACGTAGACGATCCCGATCCACATGGCGCGGTCGATGACCCGGTCCTCGAGGCCCCGCGGCGACCGGCGCATGACGTCGCGGGGCGGCGGGTCGACGCCGAGCGCCAGCGCCGGGGCCGAGTCCGTCAGCAGGTTGATCCAGAGGATCTGGGCTGCAAGGAGCGGGACGCCGAGCGCCTCGTCCGCGGCGTGGAGGCCGATGACGCCGGCGAGGACGACGCCGAGGAACATCGTCAGCACTTCGCCGACGTTGGAGGAGAGCAGGAAGCGGAGGAACCTGCGGATGTTGGCGAAGATCCCCCGGCCTTCCCGCACCGCACTGACGATCGTGGCGAAGTTGTCGTCGGCGAGGATCATGTCCGCCGCCTCCTTGGTGACGTCCGTGCCTGCGATCCCCATCGCCACGCCGATGTCCGCGGCCTTCAATGCGGGCGCGTCGTTCACTCCGTCACCGGTCATCGCCACGATCCGGCCGTCCGCCTGGAGGGCGTGGACGATCCGGAGCTTGTGCTCGGGCGCGACCCGCGCGTAGACGGAGATTCGCTGTACCGCCTGCCGCAGGGCCTCGTCGTCGAGGGCGTCGAGCTCCACGCCGGCCACGGCGCCGGTCTCCGCTCCTGCGATCCCCAGGTCAGCGGCGATCCGGGCTGCGGTCCCCGGATGGTCGCCGGTGATCATGATCGTGCGGACGCCGGCCGAGGCCGCCTCCGCGATCGACGCCCGCGCCTCCGGGCGAGGCGGGTCGATGATTCCGACGACGCCCAGGTGAACGAGCTCCTGCTCGACCGCCTCGTCCCCGGCCGGCGCCGCCTCGTCCGGGAAGGGGCGGTACGCCACGCCCAGCGTCCGCATCGCCTGCCCGCCGAGCCGCTCCACGGCGGCGAGGATCTCGGCACGCCGCACGACGGTCAGCGGCCGCAGCTCGCCCGCCGCCCGTTCGGCGTCGCACCGTTCCAGCAGCACGTCGGGAGCGCCTTTCGTCACGACTGCAAAGCCGCCGCGCTCGGCGTCGGCCTCGAGGGTGCTCATGAGCTTCCGCTCCGAGCTGAACGGGACCTCCCCCACGCGTTCGAACCGCGCCCGCCGTGCCTCCGAGAGCCCCTTGACCTTGGCCTCGGCGACGAGGAACGCGGCCTCGGTCGGGTCGCCCTGGATCGTCCACTCGCCGCCCTCCTCGCGGAGCACCGCGTCGTTGGCGAGGCATCCGCCGAGGAGCACGGCACGGACCTCGTCGAGGAGGACGGGGTCGTCGAGCGGGCGCCCGTCCACGCGCAGCTCACCCTCCGGCCGGTAGCCGGCGCCGGTGACCTCCACCTCACCCGAGGGCGTGACAACGTGCTCGATCGTCATCTCGTTCTTCGTCAGCGTCCCGGTCTTGTCCGAGCAGATGACCGAAGCCGAGCCGAGCGTCTCCACGGAGGACAGGCGCTTGACGATCGCCCGCTTCTGCGCCATCCGCTGCACGCCCAGAGCGAGCACGACGGAGAGAACGGCTGGCAGCCCCTCGGGGACGGCCGCGACGGCGAGCGAGACTCCAATCAGCAGGACCGAGACGACGTCGGAGGCGTCCTCGACGTCCGCCGTGGCGAGGATCGCGCCGACGACGACCGCGGCGATGACGACGACCGCGACGCCGAGCGCCTTGCCGATGCGGTCGACCTCGCGCTGAAGCGGCGTTCGCTCGGCCTCGGTGGCGCCGAGGAGGCGGGCGATCCGACCCATCTCGGTGGCCATTCCGGTGGCCGTGACGACAGCGCGGCCGCGGCCGCGCGTGACCGCGGTGCCGGCGAAGGCCATGTTGAGCCGGTCGCCCAGGCCGACGGGCTCGTCGATCCGCGCCGGATCCTTGAAGACCGCCTCGCTCTCGCCGGTCAGGGACGCCTCCGCCACGAGCAACGACGACGCGTCGACGAGCCGCGCGTCTGCACCCACGGCGTCGCCCTCGGCCAGAAGCAGGACGTCGCCGGGCACGACCTCCTCCGCGGGAATCCGCGCCTCCCGCCCGTCGCGCACGACTCCTGCGGTGGCCGCGGCCATTCGCTGCAGCCCGGCGACCGCCTGCTCGGCCCGCGCCTCCTGCACGTAGCCGAGCACCGCGTTCAGGACGAGGATCGCCGCGATCACGATCGCCTCGTACGGGACCTCGTCCGCCCCCTCGAGCGCCCAGGCGGCGAGGGACACTGCGACGGCGCCGAGCAGGAGGTAGACGAGTGGGCTGGCGAACTGCGCGAGGAGCTTGCGCCAGGCGGAACCCTTCTCGGCAGCCTGGAGCCGGTTCGGGCCGAAGCGCGAGAGCCGCGCGGCCGCCTCCGCGCCTCTCAGGCCATGCTCGACGTCGGTCACGAGCCCGTCGGCAACGTCGGCGGCATCCCGGCGCCACGGCTCCCGGAGAGCCGCGGCTGCAGCCCCGTCCATGCCCGCCTCGCCGACCACGTGAGCCGACGCTAGCACCGCCGCGCCGCCGACCCGCCTCAGTAAGGTACGCACGGCCGTGCAGGACC
>DATIBF010000135.1:0-34987 GCA_035457655.1 Gaiellaceae bacterium | reverse complement strand
CGTCCTACGTCGACCCGCGCGTCGTCGACCGCTTCAACGCCGGCCAGACGATCCTCCCCGTCCTGGAGCGGCTGCCCCTGGAATTGCCCGAGCCCGAGCGCCAGGAGAGGATCGAGCGGGCGGTGCTCGAGCTCCTGCGCTGAGAACTGATGTTTGGGCGACGGGCGCGGTCGGGAAGACATGCGCCGTGTCGCGCATCTTCTCCTCGGCCGTCGTCCGCCTGCGGTATCTCGTGCTGGCCGGCTGGATCGCGGCTGCGGTGGCGACCACCGTCTACCTCCCCGGGCTGGGGAGCGGGGAGCCGCTCGAGCTCGGCGGGCTGGTTCCCGACGACTCGCCCGCCGTCCAGGCGGGCGTGCGCTCCCAGGAGCTCTTCTCCGTCCCGCTGATCGCGGACACCGCCGTCGTGGAGCGCGATCCCGGCGGCCTCTCCGCCGACGAGCAGACGGGAACCTTCGACCGCGCGGTCGACGCGACCACCCAGGACGCCGAGGGCGACGAGATCGCGCTCGCGCTCCCGATCCTGAACACGCAGGAGCTCTTTCCCGGCTCCGAGGAGGACGGGACGACCGCGGTCACGCACCTCTTCTTCTCCGGCGGCAGCAGCCTCAGCAGTCGGGTCGGGATCGCCCAGGAGTACGCTGCGCGCTCCGACGTCGACGGGTTCGCCGGAGTCACGGGGCCCGCACCGGCTCGCCTCGCCCAGTTCGAGGAGATCGAGGACGCGCTACCGCTCGTCGAAGCGGCGACTGTGGCGGTCATCGCGCTCGTCGTCGGCCTGACCTTTCGCTCGCTCGGCGCGCCGCTCCTGACGCTCGTGGCCGCGGGCATCGCGTTCCTCGTCTCCCGCGGCTTGATCCCGTGGGTCGGCGAGCGCCTCGGCGCCGGAATCCCGCAGGAGGTCGAGCCGCTCGTCGTCGCCCTCACGCTCGGCGTGGCGACGGACTATGCGATCTTCTTCCTCGCCGCCTGCCGGCGGCGACTCGCGGCCGGCGAGGAGCGGCTCGAGGCCGCGCGCCGCTCGTCCACGATCGTCGCGCCCATCGTGACGACGGCCGGGCTGATCGTCGTCACCGGCACGGCCGCCCTCGTTGTCGGAGAGCTCGAGTTCTTCCGCGCGTTCGGGCCCGCGCTCGCGATCACGGCCGCGGTGGCCCTCGTCGTCTCGGTGACCTTCGTGCCCGCGGGTCTCGCAGTCCTCGGGCGCGCCGCCTTCTGGCCGTCCCTCGAGCGACGCGGGGGTGACGCGATCGACCCGGAGAGTCCGACGCAGGTACGCTCGGCGGCGAGCCGGTTCCTGACCTCGCGGCCTGTCTCCGCACTCGTCGCGCTCGCGACCGTCGCCGTCCTCCTCGCCGCCGCGACGGGCCTGCGGGACACGAAGCTCGGCATGCGTCTGGGGAGCGGGCTTCCCGCCGATTCGGAGGTCCAGCAAGCAGCGGAGGCGGCTGCCCAGGGCTTCGCCCCGGGCGTCCTCGCGCCCGCGCTCGTGCTCGTCGAGGGAGAGGCGGTCGCGGAACGCCGCGACGAGCTCGCGCGCCTCGAGGAGGCCGTCCGCGAGGTTCCCGGAGTCGCGGGCACCCTGGGGCCGGGGAGGATTCCGGCCGAGGTGGACGGCGAGGTCATGGTCTCGGAGGACGGGAACGCCGCCCGCCTGGCCGTCATCGTGGACGACCCGCCGCTCGACTCGGGCGCGATCGAGACCGTGAATGCCCTCGACGAGCGGCTGCCCGAGCTCCTCCAGGAGTCCGGGCTCGGGGAGCACGAGGCGGCGCTCGCCGGGCAGACGGCGATCGCGGCCGACACCGTCGAGGGGATTGTCGACAGCTCGGTGCTCGTGGGAGCGGTCGTGCTGGCGCTCAACGTCATCCTGCTTGCGGTCTTCCTGCGTGCGGTCGTCGCGCCCCTCTACCTCGTCGCTGCGAGCGTTCTCTCCGTCGCCGCGACGCTGGGGCTGACGACGTACTTCTTCCAGGGCTACCTGGGGCACAGCGACCTCACCTACTACGTCCCGTTCGCCGCCGGCGTGCTCCTCGTCTCGCTCGGCTCCGACTACAACGTCTTCGTCGCGGGGCGGATCTGGCAGGAGGCCGGTCGACGGCCCCTGCGCGAGGCGATCGCCGTGGCCGCCCCCGGCGCCTCGCGGGCGATCGGCGTTGCCGGGCTCGCGCTGGCGCTCTCGTTCGCGATGCTCGCGCTGGTGCCCGTGGACGGGTTTCGGGAGTTCGCGTTCATGATGGGCGTGGGGGTCATGCTGGAGACCTTCCTCGTCCGGCCGCTGCTCATTCCCGCGCTCGTGGCCCTCTTCGGCGAGGCCGGCGCCTGGCCGAGCGGCCGAGGTTTTGGCCGCCGTAGAACGGGGCATCCTGTCCGGGTGTCCGGCGGAGGTGGATCTTCGTGACGAAGCGCTCCGAGACGGCGGCACTCCTGTTCTTCACGTCCTCGCGCTCGGGCCCGGCTCGGCGGATGGACAGCCTACTCGCGCAGCTGGCGCGCAAGGAGCGCGGCCGGCTCCGCGTGGTGACGGTGGACGCCGACGCGTGCGCCTTGCTGGCGGAGGCTTTCGGGGTGGGAGAGGTGCCCACGCTCGTCCTGATGCGCGACGGGCGTCCGGTGGCACGGATCGAGGGCCGCGCGAGCGGCTCGGAGATCGACGCCATGATCCGGCAGCACCTGCCCGACCCGTCGGACGCTCGAGCGGCCTGAGGAAAGGAGAGCTGATGGCTACCTGTGACGTCTGCGGCAACGACTACGACAAGAGCTTCGAGGTCGTGCTGGCGGGAGCGCGTCACACGTTCGACAGCTTCGAGTGCGCGATCCACGAGCTCGCGCCCGCGTGTGCCCACTGCGGCTGCAAGATCGTCGGTCACGGCGTCGAGCAGGACGGGACGATCTTCTGCTGCGCCCACTGCGCCGAGGCGGAGAACGTCCACGGCCTGACCGACCGCGTCAGCGCGGGCTGAAACCCCGGCTTCTGGTCACACCGAGATGCTGACGGGGAACGTCGCCAGCCAGATGACGGTGCCGACGAGGATGACGACTCCGAAGGCGAGCAGCGCCACGCGCAGGCGGTGCGTCCGAAACCTCGCGGCCATGCCGGCGAAGAACAAGGCGGTGGCGAAGAGAACGACGGCCAGCACGTAGTTGGTCGCCCGCTGAACGTTCGCCCTGGCCTGGGCGGACAACGCATCGGCCTCGGTCTCCAGCCGTTGCGCCTTTTCCCTTGCGGCCACCTGGTACTCCGGCATGGCAAACGGCGTCAGCGGCGCGTCCGCGTTCCGGAGCGGCCTCGTGGCGATCCACGCGTCCATCGCCGGCTTGAACTCGGGGCGAAAGCGCCTGAAGTAGAAGTCGGCCAGCTCTGTCTGCTCCTGGGCGTACGCGTCCACCCACTGGGTGAACGTCGCCACGTCGATCTGCGTCTGGGTGTTCGCAAGCTCCGCAGCGCGCGTCGACTCGATCCTCGCGGCGTTGGCGCGGCTGAACGATTTCGCCTGTTCGCCGTTCCAGCGGCTCGCCTGGTAGCCGCTCCAGGCCGTCGCGACCGTTGCGAGCGCCAGGAGCACGGCGGCGACCGTCTCCACCCGGTCGCTCTTCTCCTCGGCGGTTCCGTTACTCAGAGGGGTTCCCTTCGACGTCACAGGGGATGCGGACATCGGCGTCGACGGCGGCTAGCGCCTCGTCGACGAGGCGCAGCGACCGCTCCATCGCGACCGGCTTGAGACCGCCGACGCCGGAGTGGAACGGGTTGTCCAGGAAGTTGAGGAGCAGAAGCATGAGGACGATCACCGAGGTGACCGACCCCATCAGGACGCTCTGCGTCACCGCGCCCTCGCCGCTGTCCGCGAAGAAGAGCATGTAGACGAAGATGACGACGGAGATGAAGAAGAGCACGATCCAGAGCGGCGTCGGGATCACGCCCACCGCGCCGTGGATGCGATCGAGGCGCGCCTCCTCTCGATCGGAGGTCTGGTCGAGCCACTTGTCGTACGCGGACTGCTCGCTCGCGCTGCTCGGTTCCACGCCCTGCAGCGTGCGAAAGAGCTCGACGCCCCAGGGATTGAGGGCGTCGCCGAGCGTCCCGGCCTCCATGCGCTCCCACTCGTCGTCGACGACGTAGTGCGCGTAGCAGACGAGCTCTCCGGTCAACTCGTCCCGCGCGGCGGCCGGGAAGAACTGGGCCGTTTCGACCTGCTGGGTCACCGCGAGGGCCTCGGCCTCGGCGCCCGTGCGCGACTGGTCGTAGCTCGTGAACGTGAGGAAGATGATGAAGCCGAGCAGGACCGAGAAGCCCGTCGCCAGCACGCCGAAGACGCCCGAGGCGCGGTCGCCGTCCTTGAAATAGCTTCCGTCGGGCGCTCGCCGGCGGACGTACAGCATCGCCGCGACCGCGATCGTGACCGCGCCCGCGGTGATCAGGAACCCCCAGAGCAGGTTCACGGCCGAGGTGCGACGGTCGCGATCACGAGCGAACCTTAATCAGGAGCGCCGCTCCACGAGCCAGCCGACGACGAGCCCCACGAGAACCTGGAGCCCGATCGGTCCGAGCACGTGGCCCGGGTCGAAGGGGGCTCCGAGCGCGTCCGAGGCCTTCGACTCGAAGAACGCGAGCGCCGGCGCGCTGGTCACCGGCAGGACGAGCCCCCCGCGCACGCCGTAGCAGAGCGCGGCTTCGATTACGGGCAGGAAGAAGAGCTCGCGGACCGGAGAGCTCGGCTCGAACGAGTAGATGCAGACGAACGCCGAGACGACGAGGGCGTCGAGGATCACCCCCGCGAGCGCGCCCCGGGCGAAGAAGAGGATCACGGCGCCGGCGGCGAAGACGGCGGCCGTCGCCCAGGCCCAACGCTCGTAGCCCGGCGGGTAGTTGCCCGACTCGATCGCAACCTCTGCGAAAGCGAACGGGACGACGACGAGGCGGGCGTGTGGGATCCACGGCTCGAGGCCGGTCTGGTCGTCGGCGAGCCTGCGGGCCACGCCACACTTCATACCGGATGCCGTGACTGACTATCCTCTCGCTGCAATGAGCGTCGCCGAGTCCGAACCCCCGACGTTCCTCCGCCCGGACGGGAAGGAGAAGGTCACCGGCGCAGGCCGCTACACGGCCGACCTGAACCTGACGGGGCAGCTGCACGCCAAGCTCCGCTATGCGGACCACACGCATGCTCGGATCATCTCGATCGACGCCGGTCGGGCCAGGGCGATGCCGGGCGTCCTTGCCGTCGTCACGCACGAGGACGTGCCGGACGTCCTCTATGGCGACCTCGCCCAGGACCGGCGGCTGTTCGCCAAAGACCGCGTCCGCTTCGAGGGTGATGTCATCGCCGCGGTCGCAGCGCTGACGCGCGAGATCGCGACCGAGGCGGCCGCGGCGATCGAGGTCGAGTACGAGCCGCTGCCGGCGGTCAGCGACATCGAGGCGGCGCTGGCCGACGATGCGCCGCTCATCCACGAGGACTGGGAGTCCTACGAGGCCGACGAGGCCCTCGGGCGAGACGGAAACGTCCTCGGCTACTCGACGATCGTCAAGGGCGACGCCGACACCGCGGTGGACACGGCCGACGTGGTCGTCAAGGGCCGCTACGTGACCGAAGCCTCTCAGGGGGCGCCGATCGAGCCGCGGGCGCTCCTGGCCCAGTGGGAGGGCGATCGCGTCACCGTGTGGAGCTCCACCCAGGTTCCCTACGCCGCGCGGGCCGGCGTCGCGCACGTTCTCCAGATCCCGCAGTCCCACGTGCGGATCGTCGTCCCGCTTCTCGGCGGCGGCTTCGGCTCCAAGTGCGACTTCCACTACGAAGGGCACGTCGCCGCGCTCGCGCGCGCGGCGGGGCGGCCGGTGAAGCTCGTGTTCTCGCGCGAGGAGGAGTTCATCGCCCCCGACCACCGCCGCGAGGGGATGGTGATCGAGCTCGAGACCGGCGCGCGCAAGGACGGGACGCTGGTCGCCCGGCGGGGCCGGCTCGTGCTCGACGGCGGTGCCTACTGCGGCGAGGGCGGCTTCTTCGCCCAGATGGCGGCGATGCACGCCTGCGGTCCCTACGTGATCGAGAACGTGAACGTCGGCTCGACCCTCGTCTATACGAACAACCAGCCGTCCGGCTCGATCCGCGCGCCGACCGCCCCGCAGGTTTGCTGGGCGGTCGAGCAGCACATGGACGAGCTGGCCGAGGCGCTCGAGCTCGATCCCGTCGAGCTGCGGCGCCGCACGCTCATCGCCGAGGGCGACGAGGGGCCGACGCGGCAGGTCTTCGGGCCAATCGCCGTCCGGGAGACGCTCGAGCGGGCCGTCGAGATGATCGCGCCCGACGGCGACCTCCCCGAGGACGAGGCGATCGGAGTCGCGAGCGGCTGGTGGCCGTCGTTCGGGAACCAGTCCGGCGCGTACGTGAAGCTGAACGCCGACGGCTCGGGGACGATCGTCACGGGCGCCCAGGAGAACGGCAGCGGGGCCGTGATGGCGCTCCCTGTCCTCGTCGCCGACGTGCTCGGGATGAAGCCGTCCGACTTCTCGATCCTCTACCAGGACACGGACGCCGCTCCTTTCGACGCGGGCTCCTCGGGCTCGCAGACGACCATGAACAACGGACGCGCCGTGGTCGCGGCCGCCGGCGAGGTGCGCGACAGGCTGCTCGACCTCGCCGCGGAGAAGCTCGAGGTGGCCCGGGAGGACCTCGAGCTCGCGGACGGTCAGGTGCGCGTCGTCGGCTCGCCGTCCAAGGCGGTCGACATCGCCGAGCTTGCCGGCTCGGGCGAGCAGCTGCTCGGCAAGGGCTCCGGCCCGGTTCCGGAGAGCCCGCCGTGCGACGCGGAAGGCTGCCTCGGACGGCTCGGGATGGAGTCGTTCCTCGAGCCGCAGGTCTTCACCCACGCGGCGCGGGTCAAGGTCGACCGCGAGACGGGCGTCGTCCGGGTGCTGCAGGTCGCCGCCGCCCACGACTCGGGCGTGATCGTGAACCGCCTCGGCGCAACAGGGCAGGTGTACGGCGGCGTCGTCATGGGGATCGGCCAGGCGCTCCTGGAGGTTTCCCAGCTCGACGCCGAGGGGCGCCAACGCAATCCGCACCTCCTCGACTACAAGCTCGTGACCGCCTCCGACGCGCCGCGCATCGACGTCGCCTGGATCGAGACGCCCGCGCAGAACGGCGGCCCCAAGGGTACGAAGGGCGTCGGCGAGCCGCCCACCGTTCCGACCCCCGGCGCGATCGCCAACGCGATCGCCCGCGCGATCGGCGAGCGCATCAGGGAGCTGCCGATGACGCCCGAGCGGGTGTGGGCGGCCGGACAGCGCGGATGACGTCCTCGTTCGTCTCCGCGACAGGCGTGGACGAGGCGCTCTCGGCGCTGGCGGGAGGCGCGCGTCCAGTGGCGGGGGGGACCGACCTGGTCGTGGGGGCGCGGCAGGGCAAGACGCCGCTGCCGGAGAGCCTGGTCGCGATCCACGGCCTCGACGAGCTGCGCGGCGCGAGCGCCTCGGACCGCAGCCTCCGTCTCGGCGCGCTCGTCACTCATGCCGAGATCGCTGCGCATCCGGTCGTATGCGAGCGGCTGACGGCGCTCGCCGATGCCTCGTCGATCGTCGGCTCCCACGCGACGCGAGCGCAGGGGACGCTGGGCGGCAACCTCATGAACGCCTCGCCGGCGATGGAGGTGGGAGGGCCGCTGATCGTCTTCGGCGCGGACGTCACCCTCCGCTCGGGGGCCGGGGAGCGGCAGGTCGCGGTCGCCGACCTCGCCACCGGCCCCGGAACGACGGTCGCAGAGCCCGCCGAGCTCCTCACCGAGGTCGAGATTCCGCTACCGCCCGAGGGAACCGGCAGCGCCTACGTCCGTCTCGAGTACCGGCGGCAGATGGAGATCGCGGTCGTCGGCGCCACGGCGGCAGTCACGATCGCCGGTGGGAGAGTGGCCTGGGCCGGCGTGGCGATCACGGCGCTCGCTCCAACGATCAAGCTCGTCCCGGACGCCGAGGAGGCGCTGATCGGCTCCGACGGGGGCGCCGCCGCAGTCGGCGAGGCCGCCCGTGCCACAGCCGCGGCCGCCGAGCCCATCTCCGACGTCCGCGCGTCCGCCGACTACCGCCGGGCGATGGCTGAGGTGGTCGCCCGGCGCGTCGTCTCGGCGGCCGTCGCCCGCGCGCGCGGCGAGACTGTCGCCGTGCCTGCCAGCTCGACGCTCTTCGCGGGGGGCGCGTCGTGAAGGTCCCCGTGACGCTGGACGTGAACGGTGTCGCCTACCCGCTCGAGCTGGAGCCCGCGACCACCCTCCTCTACGCGGTTCGCGAGGGGGTCGGGCTCACCGGCGCGAAGGAGGGCTGCGACGACTCGGAGTGCGGCGCCTGCATGATGCTCCTCGACGGACAGCCCGTGAACTCGTGCTCGTACCTCGCCGTCCAGGCGGACGGACGCGAGGTGACCACGGTCGAGGGCCTCGCGGACGGCGACGAGCTCTCGCCGCTTCAGCGCGCGTTCCTCGAGCACGGCGGCGTCCAGTGCGGCTTCTGCACGCCGGGGATGCTCGTCTCGGCGACCGCCCTCCTCGCAGCCGAACCTCGCCCTACGGAGGACGAGGTTCGGATCGCGCTGTCCGGCAATCTCTGCCGCTGCACCGGCTACGACGGCATCGTGAACGCGGTGCTCGAAGTCTCCGGCACGTCCTAGTCGGCGGACACCAACCGGAAGTGGTTCCCGGAGGAGTCTCGGAACCCGGCGTCCAGGCCGTAGGGCTGCTGCATCGGCTCCTGCGTGAACTCGACGCCGCGGCCCTTGAGCTCCTCGTAGCTGCCCTGGACGTCGTCGGAGGAGAAGAACAGGCCCCCCGACGCGCCCTTCGCCAGGAGCGTCTGGATCTGGGCCCGGGTCTCCTCGTCGAAGACCGGCGGCCCGGGAACCGCCATGAGCGTGATGGCGACGTCCGGCTGGCCTGGAACGCCGACGCTCAGCCAGCGGAAGTTTCCGAGCTCGGGCACCGTGACGTCCTCGCGAAGCTCCATCCCGAGCTTCTCGGTGTAGAAGGCGAGGGCTTCGTCCTGGTCGTGGACCCAGACCTGCGTGTGCGTTAGTTGCTTGAGCATGTGATCCTTTCGGGGTGTTCAGCGGTCGCCGGCGACGTTAGCCGGGCCGGGCGCGGCTGTCTTCTCCAAACGTGCTGGACGGCGGGCGGGCGTACGCCTGGTGGACGCAGGTGGGCACGCGCATATGGGTCAGCGCAGGCGCGTGCGCGGCCCGGTAGGCGGTCGGCGACATCCCGTAGACCCGTCCGAAGCTCGTCGTGAACGACCCGACGCTCCTCAGCCCGACGAGGAGGCAGATGTCCGCCACCGACCGGTCCGTATTGCGCAGGAGTGCCGCGGCGCGCTCCAGCCGGCGGGTGAGGAGGTACTGGTGCGGCGGCTCGCCGAACGCGCGTCGGAACTCTCGGCTGAAGTGGGCGGGCGAGAGGTGGGCGGCGCGGGCCAGCGCGGCGACGTCGAGCGGCTCGCGGTAGCGGGCGTCGGCGAGATCCTTGGCACGGAGCAGGTGCCGGGCCGGGTGGATGGGCTTCACCGGCTCCAGTATCACGAGGCGGCGGCCAGGCCGCCGCCTCGTGAGTTCACGTCGTGCTAGGCGCCGGTCAGCTCGGCAGCCAGCCCGCAGAAGTCGAAGTCCTCTGCGAAGCCGGGGTGGGGCCCGTTCACGGACGTGACCGTTTCCTCGAGGAGAATTCCGCCGGGCATCCCGTCTCCGAGGGTGTCGAAGACCGCAGTGCGCCGAATCATGCCGCGATCGCGGACGACGACGTTGCCGTCCGAGTCTTCGACGACGAACGGCTGGCCTGCCTCGATCGCCTCGAACTCGTAGATATCCCCACTGACCTGCGTCGCCTTGATCTCGTGGAAGACCGCCTTGCCGCGGATCACGAACCACTCTCCCGTCTCGCGATTCGTGAGCACGTCGCGGTACCTGTACGTGTCCTTGACTAGAAAGGCTTGGCCGCCCTTGCCGACGCGAAAGAGCACCTGGCCGGAGAACACGCTCTCGACGTCGATCACGAAGCCACAGTCGTCGAAGCTGA
Source organism: Gaiellaceae bacterium (assembly GCA_035457655.1). GTDB lineage: Bacteria > Actinomycetota > Thermoleophilia > Gaiellales > Gaiellaceae > JAIBJN01. The sequence goes on along the minus strand of DATIBF010000135.1, from coordinate 24,937 downwards.
ACGAGTCGGTTCCCGAGTAGTGCTCCTGCCCGATGACCTTGGCGCCTGCCGCGCTCGCGCCGAACGCAAGCACCGCGAGGATCGCCAAGCCTGCCAGCGCGAAGCGCCATTCGCGCCGATTCTGCTGCCGCATCAAGATCCTCCTTGAAGAGGGCCCACGTCCCGATGGTGGACCAAGGCGCGGGAGTGTACGAGGTGCAACAAACTGTGTCTAGAGGCGGTAGGGCTCTCACGGTCCTCTCAGACCACTCCTCTACCTTCGCTCCACTGGACGAGACGAGAGGAGGAGACGTGAAGGGACGAATCGCTCAGCTCTTCGTTGGCGCGCTCGCGCTCGTCGCCGTGGCAGGAACCGCCTTCGCGGGCGACCGAGCAGCCTCGTCGGCGACGAAGCCCGTTCGCCTCGAGGAGGCGACGATGATCGTCGAGGTCGACTCGACCGTGGGTGACGCAGGGGTGCAGTTTTTCCTGGACGGCGAGCCCTGGCGGTCGATGACCATCTCCGGGCCGAATGGACGCACGCTTCTGAACATCGACGCCGAGGGTCGCCTGAAGAACTGGGGCCTGACCGAGCTCTTCTCCGAGAGCAACGAGCCCCCGTTCGATGAGGTTCCGCTGGAGGAGTTCAAGCGGCGCTTCCCGGAGGGCCGCTACACGTTCGTGGGCGAGACCGTCGAGGGCGACAGGCTGGTCGGCGCGGCGCGGCTCTCGCACGACATCCCTGACGGGCCGAAGATCGTCTCCCCGGCCGACGGTGAGACGGTTGCCCAGAAGGGTGTCGTCGCCAGTTGGAGCTCGCCGCCCGAGCCTCCCGGCATCGACATCGTCGGCTACCGCGTGATCGTCACCCGCGAGGATCCGCTGCGCGTGTACAGCGTCGACCTCCCGGCGTCGGCACGGAAGGTGCCCGTCCCGGCGGCGTTCCTCGAGCCCGGCACCGAGTACGAGCTCGAGATCCAGGCGATCGAGGAAAGCGGGAACCAGACCTTCTCGACGATCTTCTTCGAGGTAGCGTAGCCCAGTGAAGGGCGAGGAGGCGGCCGACGGCCGCCTCCTCGGAAATCCGTCTGCCTAGGCGCCGGTCAACTCGGCCGCGATCTCGCAGAAGGGGAAGTCCTCTGCAAAGCCGGGGTGCGGTCCGTGCACGGACAGGAGTGTCTCTTCGATGAACTCCGCCCCGGGCACGCCGTCCCCGAGCGTGTCGAAGAGAGCCGTGGTGCGGATGACACCGCGGTCCCTCACGATGACGTTGCCCGCGGAGTCCTCGAGCACGAACGGCTGACCGGCCTCGATGGCCACGAACTCGTAGATGTTTCCGCTCACCTGTGTGGCCTTGATCTCGCTGAACAGGCCGCGGCCGCGAACCACGAACCACTTCCCTGTCTCCGCGTTCGTGTGCACGTCGCGGTGCCTGAAGTTGTCGTGGATGTAGAAGGCCTCGCCACCCTTGTCCGCGCGGAGAACGAAGTGGCCGCTGAACTCGGACTCGACGTCGAGCGTGAAGCCGCAGTCGTCGAAACTGAAAGAGTCGGTGCCCGAGTAGAAACCCGACGCGATGACGGTGCCCGCGGCGGGGCTTGCCCCGAGGGCGAGCGTCGCAATCACCGCCAAGGCCGCGAGCCAGGCCGCTGCCGATCTCTTCGGGCGTCGATCCGGGTGCGCCATGGAGACTCCTTTCCTGCTGCCGCAGTCGGCAGGTGGATGTTGTGACGGACGTTACGAGGGTGCGCGCCCGGTTTCAAGGGCCGCCGTGGTCCGGCTCGGGCCGAGGCTCTTCCTCCAGGGCGGCCAGGAGCTTTCGGAGCAGGTCGTCGAGCGCGCGGCGGTTCGGCGCGCTGAGCGAGCGCAGGAGGCGTTCCTCGTTCGCCATGTGGTCTTCGACGGCCCTGTCGATGACCGCCATCCCTCGTGGGGTCAGCCGGACCAGGACGCCCCGGCGGTCGGCGGGATCGGGCCGCCGCTCGATCAGGCCCGCCTCGGCGAGCCGGTCGAGGCGCTTCGTCATCCCTCCCGACGAGAGCATCGTCGCGCTCATCAGCTGTGTGGGATTGAGCTCGTACGGCCTGCCCGCTCGCCGGAGCGCGGCGAGCAGGTCGAACCAGCCCGTCTGGAGCTCGTGCGCCCGCAGGCCGCGCGCCAGCGCGGCGTCGGCGAGCGTCGCAGCGCGCAAGAGGCGACCGACGAGCTCGAGCGCCGCCACGTCGAGATCGGGGCGCTCGCCGCGCCACTGGGCGGCAATGTGGTCGAGGCGGTCGTCGGGCATCTGCGGAATAGAGTATCTTGTCTGATAGATTCTTGCTAGTAAGATACATCCCGAGCGAGGAGGTTGCTCGTGAACGCCATACCAACCTCGATGTGGGCGATCCGCCTGCACCCGCCGCTCGTCTACGAAGAGGTGGAGACGCCCCGACCGGGGCCCGGCGAGGCCCTCGTGCGCGTTCACGCTGCGGCGATAACCCGGGACGAGCTGGAGTGGCCGGCCGAACGGCTCCCGGCGATCCCGTCCTACGAGCTCTCCGGCGTCGCGGTCGCCGGGGACGGCGTCCCGCCTGGAACCGAAGTCTACGCACTGGCCGACTTCGAGCGTGACGGCGCCGCGGCCGAGTACGCCGTCGTCGCCGGCGAGCTTCTGGCCCCGAAGCCCCGGACGCTGAGCCATGTCGAGAGCGCGGCGATCCCGCTCGCCGGCCTCACCGCCTGGCAGGGACTGTTCAACCACGGCAGGCTCGCCGCCGGCGAGCGGGTCCTGATCCACGGCGCGGCCGGAGGGGTGGGGAGCTTCGCCGTGCAACTCGCACGCCACCGCGGCGCCCACGTGATCGGGACGACCTCGGCCGGCGGGGTCGAGACGGCGCGCGGCCTGGGGGCCGACGAGGTCGTCGACTCGACCACGACGCGCTTCGAGGACGCCGTCGACTCCGTCGACCTCGTCTTCGACACCGCCGGCGGGGAGCTGCTCCGGCGCTCCCCGGCGATCCTGGGTGATGGAGGGAGGCTCGTCTCGATAGCGGAGGAGCCCGCCGGCGAGGGCGTCTATTTCGTCGTCGAGCCCAACCGCGAGGAGCTCGCCGAGATCGCTCGCCTTGCCGACAGCGCCGACCTGCGGCCTCTGGTCGACTCGGTGTTCCCGCTTGGCGACGCGCCTGCAGCTTTCGAACGCGTCATGAAGCCAGGCAAGCGTGGCAAAGTGGTTCTCCGGGTGGTCGATGACTAGCCAAGAGCAGAAGGCCGAGGCTTTTCGCGCGCTTCACGCCGGGGAGGCGTTCGTGATTCCGAACCCGTGGGACGCCGGCTCGGCGAAGGTCCTCGCCGCGCTCGGGTTCGACGCGCTCGCCTCCACGAGCTCGGGCTTCGCCTTTACGCTCGGGCGCCTCGACGGCGCGGTAACGCTCGACGAGGTCGTCGAGCATGCCGCGGCGCTCGACCGGGCGACCGATCTCCCGCTGTCGGTCGATCTCGAGAACGGCTACGGCCGGGAGCCCGAGCAGGCGGCGCTGGCGATCGCCCGGATCGCCGAGGCCGGCGCGGTCGGCGGCTCGATCGAGGATTACGACCCTGTCGAGGGCATCTACGAGACGAGCTTCGCCGCCGAGCGAATCGCAGCCGCCGTCGAGGCAGCCCGCAGCCGGAGCTTTCCCTTCGTGCTCACGGCGCGGGCCGAGAACCACATCCGCGGCAATCCCGATCTGGACGACACGATCGCGCGCCTCCAGGCCTTCGAGGCGGCCGGTGCCGACGTCCTCTACGCGCCCGGGCTGCGGACGCCCGTCGAGATCCGCTCTGTGTGCGACGCCGTCTCGAGGCCGGTGAACGTGCTCGCGCTCCCCGGGCTGACGGTGGCCGAGATCGCCGCGGCGGGTGGTCGGCGGATCAGCGTCGGCGGAGGCCTCACCTGGGTCGCGGTCGCCGCGCTGGCGGCGGCCGCCGCCGAGATCCGCGACACCGGCGATCTCTCCTCGCTCGCGGCCCGCGTTCCGCTCGACGACTGGTTCAGTCGCTGAGGCGGTAGATGCTGCCGGTGCGCGAGACGAGGTAGAGCTCCCCGTCCTCGTCTTCGCCGAAGGAGGCGAGCGTCGTGCCAAGGTCGAGCTCGTGCCGGACGCGCTGCGGATCCGCCGGGTCGACGCTCCAGACCGTCCCGGCGCAAAAGTCGCCGTAGAAGTAGCGGCCGCGGGCGGCCGCGATCGCCTCGCCCCTGTAGACGTAGCCTCCGATAGCCGCACACCCCTTCTCGTGGCTGTAGACCACAGCCGGCCAGACGAGGCGACCGGGCCCTCCCGTCTCGGTGTCGCCCTCTCCCGCTTCGTGCCCCTCGTACACGGCCCAACCGAGGTTCGCCGGCCGCGGCTCGGAGCTGGGAACCCGGCTCACCTCCTCCCAGCTGACCTCACCGACGTCGGCGATCCAGAGGTCGCCGGTCTGGCGGTCGAAGGAGAAGCGCCACGGGTTGCGCAGACCGAACGCGACGACGCGGGGACCATCCACGTCGAGGCGCACGATCTTGCCGAGGAGGTCGCCTGACTCGAGGCTCTGTGCGTGAGCCCAGCCCTCTTCGTCGTCGCCGATGCCGACGTAGAGGCCGCCGTCGGGGCCGACCTCCAGTTGGCCGCCGTTGTGGTCTGTGTTGTGCTTCTCGACTAGGAGCAGTCGTCGCGCCGAGCTCGGGTCCGCCTGCCCGTCGCGGGCACGGTACTCGACGACGTTGACGTCGCCGTCCCGGTCCGTGTAGTCGACGTAGAAGCGCCCGCTCGTCGCGTAGTCCGGAGCAAACGCCATCGACAGGAGCCCCTGCTCGGAGGCGAAAGCGTCCTTGGGGCCCGCTGTCGTCAGCGTCCTGATGTCGAGGAAGGGCTCGTCCGTCAGCTTCCCTTCCTCCAGCATCTGGATGACGCCCGCCTGCCCCACGACGTAGAGCCGGTCGGGCTCGCCGGGCGCCGCCGCGATGTAGACGGGCCTGTCGAGCCCGGAGGCAATCTCCACGGCCCGCAGGCCGGCGTCGCTCTTGACGGTCGACGCCGGAGGCGCGGGGTGCGACTCGACGCTTCCGCCGCCGCAGCCGGCCGCGGCCGTGACGAGCACGAGGGAGCCGAGGAGCAGCGACCGGAGTTCCAAGACGAGGAAGCTTGGCCTTCGAGCAGTGCGGTGTAAAGCCTCGTAAGGCCGGGCTCCCGAACGTCACTAAGACCTCCGACCCGACACGTGATGGAGAGGAGAAGTAACGATGAGCACGACTCGAGCCCTGCGCCCGCTGCCTCTCGGCTTGGCGCTTCTGGCTGCGGCCGCCGTCGCGGCCGTCGCCCTGGCCGTCGTGGGTGCGCCGGCAGCCGCACAGGCGGACGGAAGCGGAAAGCATGCCGCCAAGAGTGGAATCTCCCAAGAGGAGCTCGCGCTTCGGAACGAGATGCGGAAGCTCTGGGAGGATCACATCACCTGGACGCGTCTCGCGATCATCAGCCTCACGACCGACGCGCCCGACACAGAGGCGACGGTCGGACGGCTGCTGCAAAACCAGACTGACATCGGCGACGCGATCAAGCCCTTCTACGGCGACGCCGCAGGCGACGAGCTGACCCGGCTGCTGCGGGACCACATCCTGATCGCTGCGGACATCATCGCCGCGGCGAAGGCAGGCGACGGAGCCGGCGTGGCCGACGGTCAGGCCAGCTGGCGGGCGAACGCCGACGAGATCGCCGCGTTCCTGAACGCCGCCAATCCGCGCTCGTGGAAGCTGCGCGAGATGAAGGAGATGCTGTACGAGCACTTGCGCCTGACGACCGACGAGGTCGTCGCCCGCCTCCAGGGCGACTGGGCCGCCGACGTCGCCGCGTACGACCGGATCCACGTGCAGGCGCTGGAGATGGCGGACATGCTCTCGACCGGGATCGTCAGGCAATTCAACCGCCGCTTCTGACCGTTCGCGCGGCCTCGCCGGTTCCGCCCCGAAGCGCCGACCGCGCGCTTCGGGGCGGACACGTTCTCCCTGCTAGGGTCGGAGCCGTGGAGGCCGACACGCAGCGTCCTAGCGGCACCGCCGTCGCTTCCTCGAACCCGCTCGATCCCGAGTCGCGTCGCTGGCTCCGCGAGCTGCGAGGCGAGGGCGACTCACGCGGAGAGGCGGTGGCAAGTCTCCACGCGCTCCTCCTGCGCGCAGCCCGCTTCGAGGTGTCGCGCCGCCGTCACCTGCTGCCGCACGTACGCGGGGGTGACTTCGACGACATCGCCCTGGAAGCGGCCGATGACGCGCTCGTCTCCGTGCTCGCCCGCCTCGACGACTTCCGCGGAGCGAGCCGCTTCACCACCTGGGCCTACAAGTTCGCGCTCCTCGAGGCGGCGGTGAAGCTCAGGCGCCGTGCCTGGCAGGGACGGGAGATCCCGCTCGAGCCCGAGACCTGGTCAATCTTCGCCGACGAGACCTCGACCCCGAGCGAAGAGGCCGAGCGCGCCGAACTGCTGGCGGCCGTCCGGGATGGCATCGCCACGGCGTTGACGCCGCATCAGCGGCGCGTCCTCGTGGCGCTCGCACTGAACGGCGTTCCCGTCGACGTGCTCGCCGAGCGCCTCGGGAGCACGCGGGGGGCGCTCTACAAGACCTTGCACGACGCGCGCCAGAAGCTCCGGGAGCATCTGGCGGCGTCCGGTCTTCCGCTCACGACTCTCGAGGAGGGACGATGACGGAGCGCCGCAAGCACGAGGACACCCTGGCCCGCGTGCTCGGCCCGGGCGGGCCAGAGCTGGGATGCGACGAGTGCTTCACCGAGCTCGACCGCTACGTCGAGCTCGAGGCCGCAGGAGCCGATACCGACGCCGCGGTGCCAGGCCTCCGCGCCCACCTGGAAGGCTGCCCGGCTTGCCGCGAGGAGCACGACAGCCTGCTCGCGCTCCTCGGCGAGGACTCGGCTCAGTAGCCCGCAGGGATCAGCGTCTACGGCCGACTACTGGGACTTCTGCTTCGCCTGCCCGTCGGCCTGTGCGTGGGCGGGTGGGCCGGTCTCGCCCCGCCCCGCCGACTCGGGCGTACCGTTCCCGGGCGACTGACCCCCGTGCGGGCTCGCCGGCGTGCCCGCCTCCTTGTTGTGACCGAGCGCCTTGCCGTTCTCGCCGCCGTTGCCGTTGTTCGTCTTCTCCTTGCCCTTTGCCGCCGTCGCGGTCTCCTGTCCGTGCTTGCGGCCGCGCTCGGTCTTCGTCCTGGGCTTCTCGGCGGGGTAGGCGACGGCGGGCCGCCCTAACTCTGCCGGAGCGACGATCGCCGGGGAGAGGGCCGCGGAATCGGACCGAGACGAGCGCGACGCCGGCGAGCTCTTCTCGGCCGCCAGCTCGCTCCGTGACGTTCCGGGATCTGACCGGTCCCGCCAGACATGCCCGGGGTCGACGGCGACGACGGTGGCCGTCGTCGCGGCCGCGACTGCGAGCACGGCGGCCTTGGCGGCGGCGCCTCCGGCGAAGAATCCCTTGATCGCGGCCGCGAGCCCACCCACGTCCAGCGCGCGGAGGCTCGTCCGCCGGTCGCGCTTGCCTGGATCCTCGAGGGCGGCGGCGAGCGACCTGCGAGCGCGGAAGATCAGCGTCTCGACCGCGGCCTGGCTGAGGCCGAGCCGGCTCCCGACCTCGTGGTACGAGAGGCCCTGCCACTCACGGAGGAGGATCGCCTCGCGCTGCCGCTCGGGCAGGCTGCAGAGCGCGTCGGTGAGGCCGATCAGAGCCTCGGGGGAGCGCTCCGGCGCGGCGACGGTCTCCTCGAGGACCGTGATGTCCTGGACGCGCTCGAGCTTCCCGCGGCGGCCCGAGGAGCGCATGCGGGCGAAGCAGACGTTCTGGGCGATCCGGAGGAGCCAGGCGGAGCCGACCTGAGGTCGCGTTCCCTGGTTCAGGCTCCGACAGGCGTTCAGGTAGGTGGTCTGGAGCGCGTCCTCGGCTTCCTCGGGCGAGCGGAGGAGGCGGAGGCAGTAGCCGTAGATCCAGCCGGAGTGCTCCTGAAAGAGCAGTTCGGCGGTTTCCGACTCGTTGGGCGCGAGGACAACGCGGCTTGCCTCGGGGGCGACGGCCATACAGACACATTGTTACGGATCCTGGCCCAGGTTCAAGTAGGCGCAGGTTTTCCGGCCGCCCGGCGTCTGTGCTTGTGACACCACTCCCAGCCCAGGAAACCCGATGGAGGCCAGACATCTCATGAAGCGAGGACTTACGGCGGTGCTCGCCGCCGCGCTCGCCGTCGTGCTGCTCGTGCCGGCGGCGGCCGCGACGCCGGGCAACGGCAAAGGCAACGGAAACGGAAGCGGCAACGGGCCGCCCGCGTGGGCGGGCGGCGGAAACGGCGGCGGCGGCAAGCCCGCCGGGGCCGGCAACGCGGACAAGAAGGCAGAGCACGCTGCGCGAAAGGCCGAGCGGCAAGCTGCGCGCGACGGCGCAGCCGAGGAAGGGGACGATCCGAAGCACATGAACCCCGCCTGGGTGTGCAAGGTCGAGCGCGCCCGGGACGCCGTGGCCTTCGCCGACGAGTACGGCGAGAACGAGAACAAGGCCAACGCGTTCGGCAAGTGCGTCTCCCGTGAGGCACATGACCGCGACGGCGTCACCCCCGAGGACGGAGAGACCACCGAGCCCGGAGACGAGGAGACAACGGATCCCGGCGACACGCCGGAAGAGGGCGAGGAGGATCCTGCGCTCCCAGCCTCCGTCCAGGCGTTCCTCCACTTCCTGTGGCCGTTCCTCTTCTGACCCCGGACGCAGTCCCCAGTGGCGGGGCCCAGTAGCACCGGGCGACCCCTCCGCCTGTAACGCTCCACCACTCCAAGAGTCGCCCCTGGACTACGGCCACCAGGGGCGGCTCCTCTCCACCGAGGTGACTATGCGATCGATAGCGGCGTGTGCAGAGGGACGCGGCCGTAGAGGTCGATCACGTCCCGTACGGTCATGCGGATGCAGCCGTGTGACGCCGCCGTGCCGATGGAGGCTTCGTCAGCCGTCCCGTGGATGCCGGCGCCGTCGTGGAACCCCATCCAGCGCGCCTTGATCGGGTTGTCGGGGTCGTTCCCCTTGATCACCTTGCCGGCGAGATCGCCGGCCCAGGCCTTGTCGGGAACCCACCAGGCGGGGTTGGCGGCCATGCTCTCGATCTCGTACAGGCCGGCGGGAGTCTCGAAGCCGGCGGCGCCGATGCCGACACGGTAGGTCTTCACGAGCTTCTGGTTCACGAAGAAGCGGAGCTCGCGCCGCCCGCGACTGATCGCGATGAAGTGGCTGTAGCGGTCGGTCAGCTCCTTCGTCGTCACCTTGGGCTTCAGGACCTGCGTCGGGATCGCGAGCGCTCGGCTCGCCTCCGCGCTCACGAGGCTTTCCGCGATCGCGTCGCGTAGCGCGTGCGACCGCACGGTCACGCCTACGGTCGAGGGCGTGACCCGAACGCCGGCGAAGGAGGCGGCCACGTCGGCGTCGCGCGCAGCCCGGTCGAGCTCGCGGCGGACGCCGGCGACGACCCTCCCCACTGCGGCGGCCGAGTAGCCGACGTCGAGCTCGTACTCGGCCACCTCGGCGCTTCCGGTCAGCTCGCGGAACGACCGCTGGAGGAAGTTCCCCTCGCCGCTCTCCGCGACAGCGGTACGAACGAGCTCGTCCGCGTTCGTGGTGACCTTGACGAGTGCCGGGTCGAGCTCGAAGCGGCGGTTCCGGTACGTGAGTGCGAGCGGCTGTTCGAGGCGGGCGCCAAGCTCCCGTCGTACGGCGGCCAGCGCCTCCTCCTCCGACATTCCGCCCACGTCGACGCCGCCGATCGTCGTTCCCTCGACGATCAGGCCCGAGCGTGAGGCGTCGTACCGCTGCAAAGCGGCGGCGCTCGACCCCACGAGGACGACGGAAGCAAGGAGCGAGATGACGAGCGCCTTGCGCACGCGGAGCCCACTACCTTAGCGGCCAATCCCGTCCGGGCGGGATAATCACCGCTCCGAGACAGGAGGAGGCTTTCCATGGCTGCCACCAGGACGCCCGCCGCGCTGACCGACGAGCAAATCGTCGAGGTGCTCGCGCTCACGAAGGAGTCCGACAGCGTCGAGTTGAAGCTCACCGTCCCCGCCGACGAGCAGCGCGCTACGGCGAAGGCACTCGACGTCGACCCGCTGGACGCGCAGATCCGCCAGGTCTTCTTCTTCGACACGCCGGACCTGACGCTCAACGCGAACGGCGTCGTCGTGCGCGCGCGTCGAGTCCAGGGGAAGGGGGACGACACCGTCGTCAAGCTCCGACCGGTCGTCCCGAGTGAGCTCCCGTCCGAGCTTCGCGCCCTGCCGATGTTCAGTGTCGAGGTCGACGCGATGCCGGGTGGCTTCGTCTGCTCCGGCTCGATGAAGGGCGCCCTCGACAAGCCGCGCGTCAGGGAGACGGTGAGCGGCGACCGGCCGCTCCGCAAGCTCTTCACGAAGGAGCAGCGCGCCTTCTACGCCGATCATGTTCCGGAGGGCCTGGCGCTCGACGATCTCTCGGTCCTCGGCCCGATCTTCGTCCTCAAGGTGAAGAACGTCCCGCGCGAGCTCGGCCGAAAGGTCGTCGCGGAGCTGTGGCTCTACCCGGACGACTCGCGCCTGCTCGAGCTCTCGACGAAGTGCGCCCCCGGCGAGGCGTTCCAGGTCGCCGCCGAGACCCGCGCCTTCCTGACCGAGCGGGGCATCGACATGAGCGGCGAGCAGGAGACGAAGACGCGAAAGGCGCTCGAGTTCTTTGCCGGACATCTGAGCGGGCCGAGTTGACCGAGCGCTCTCCGGCGCGGCGGCCGACCGGCTGGATCGTGCTGACCGGTGCGCTGCTCGCCGCCGTCATCGGGCTGGCGATTTGGGCCGCGGTGCTGCAGCGAGACCAGGACGACGTCAACGCAGTGAGTGCCGCCCGGATCGACGAGCTCGAGCAGGAGGTCGCCGGCTTCAGCCGGCAGCTCGATGAGCAGGCCGCGGCGGCCGAGAGCGCTGCCGCCGAGGCGCAGGCCGAGCTCGAGGCCGCCCACGCCGAGCTCGAGCAGGCCTCCGCCGAGCTGGGGACGACCGGGCAGGCGCTCGCAGAGAGCCAGGCAGAGCTCGAGCGGCTCGCCGAGGAGGCGGACGCGGCCCTGACGGAGGCCGAGGAAGCGACCGCGTCGGCCCAGCAGCGCGCCGGGGCCCAGCGCGCCCGAGCCGAGCTCGCGGAGGCCTGTCTCGCCACGGTGGCGGACATCCTCGAGCGGCTGTACGCGTCCGGCGGCACGATCGAGGCGCTCGAGCAGGCGGCCGCCGAGCTCGAGGACGCGGCCGAAGACTGCGCGGCGGCGGACTGAGTCGCTTCACGAGGCTCGATGCCCGAGCTGGCGGTCTTCGGCGTCCTGGTCGTCCTCTACGGCGTCGCCTCGCGACGGCTCGAGGGCTCCGTCGTCACCGGACCGATGGTCTTCGCAGCAGCCGGGCTCGCCGTCGGCGCCCTCGGGGGCTCGATCGGCGTCGACGTCGGAGAGGCCTCTGCCGGCCGCCACCTCGACGTCGCCGCGACGGCACGTCATGTCGCCGAGATCTCCCTCGTGCTCCTTCTCTTCACCGACGCGGCACGAATCGACACGCGTGTTCTCCGCGGCAGCAGGAGCCTGCCACGGCGACTCCTCGGCATCGGGCTGCCGTTGACGATCGTGCTCGGCAGCCTCGTTGCCCTGGGGCTGCTGCGCGGCGAGCTCGAGGTCTGGGAAGCCTGCCTCGTCGGCGCGATCCTCGCTCCCACCGACGCGGCGCTCGGGGCGGTCGTCGTCTCGAGCCCGAAGCTCCCAGTGCGGCTCAGGCAGGCCTTGAACGTCGAGGCGGGGCTCAACGACGGGCTCGCGGTTCCCTTCTTCACGGTCTTCGCGGTCCTCGCCGCCGAGGCGGCGCTCGGCGAGACGTCCTTCCTCGAGGTCGCGCTCGAGAAGATCGGCTACGGCCTGCTCGTCGGAGTCGGCATCGGCGCGGCCGGCGGCCGGCTTCTGCGGCAGGCGTCAGCGCGACGGTGGGCCCTCCCCGAGTTCGAGCGGCTCTCCGTGCTCGTGCTCGCCGTGCTCGCCTGGTGGGCGGCCGAGGAGATCGGCGGGAGCGGGCTGATCGCGGCCTTCGTCGGCGGGCTGGCATTCGGCGTCGCCCGGCGGGCGCGCGCCGAAGGCGCGCTCGAGCTCGCCGACGAGCTCGGCCGGCTCCTCAGCCTGCTCATCTTCTACGGCCTCGGCGTCGTCGCCGTCGACGTCATTCCCGAGGCAAGCTCGAACGCAGTCCTCTACGCGCTTCTGTCGCTCACGGCGCTTCGCATGCTCCCGGTGGCAGTGGCGCTCAGGGGAACCGACCTCGATCGCCGGACGGTCGCCTACCTGGGCTGGTTCGGCCCGCGCGGTCTCGCCTCGATCGTGCTCGCCCTCATCCTTCTCGTCGAGTATCCGGAGGTCACGGGCGGGGTGGACGTCTTCGTCATCGTCGCGCTGACGGTGCTCGTCAGCATCTTCGCGCACGGTGCCACGGCGGCACCCCTTACCGAGCGGTACGCGGCCGGAAGGAACCGCTCGGGATAGAGAGAACGAAGCCGGGCGATGCCCGACCGCTTCCGGCGCCTCTGGCAGGCGGGCCGGGAGGCCGCCGCCGCCTACAGCCGTAACCTGTGCCCCCAGCTCGCGGCGGCCATCGCCTACCGCGTCCTCTTCTCGCTCTTCCCCCTGGCGATCTTCCTCGCCTCGATCTTCGGGCTCCTGATCCAGAACGACGAGCGGCGGAACGAGATCGTGACCTGGATCGTCGACAATCTGCTCCTCTCGCCCGAGGGGAGCGTGCGCCTGGACGAGGCGATGTCCGGGCTCGGCGAGCCGCTGTCGGCGGTCGGGCTGGTGGCTCTCCTCGGTGTCCTGTGGGCGGCGAGCGGCATGATGGGCTCGATGCGCGTGGCTCTCACGAGCATCTGGGGCACCGAGCGTCGGCGCGCCTGGCGTGGGAAGGCGTTCGATCTCGTCCTCGTTCTGCTCGCCGGAGTCCTGCTGCTCGTCGCCTTCGGGTTGACACTCGCCGTCAGGGTGGTCGAGCGCCTGGGCGAGAGGATCGGGTCGGCCGTCGGACTGGAGAGCCTCGGCGCGACCACAGGTGATATCGCCCAGGCTGTGGTCTCTCTCGGTCTCGTCTTCGCGACCGTCCTGCTTCTGTATCGCTACGTCCCGCCGGTGCGCCCCCGCTTCGCCGAGCTCTGGGCGCCTGCCCTTCTTGCCGCGGTCGCGATCGGTGCGACGCAGGTCGGCTATGGGATCTACCTGTCGAGATTCGCGAGCTACAACCTCGTCTACGGGTCGCTCGCAGCCGCGATCGGCTTCCTCTTCCTCGTCTACCTCTGCGCCGCGCTCTTCCTCTTCGGCGCCCAGCTGGCCGCCACGTGGCCCGGCGCTCAGTAAGGCAGCTCGACGTCGCTGACGTCCAGGCCCAGGGAGTTCGCCAGGCGCACGCCGTCGTCGAGGTCCTCGCGGAGGCGCTGGACGTCGCGGTCGTGCATGGCCCGCCCGATCCAGGCACGTGCCGGGGGCCGCCAGAGGGCGTACTCGACGAAGATCGGGAGCATCCTGTTCGCCGCCGTGACGAGCTTCTGCTTCGTTCTCTTCGTGGCTCCCTCGAGGAGGACGCGCTCGTAGGCCATGCCGGCACCGTGGTGGATACCGTCGTCGATCGTGAGCCGGTTGCAGATGTCCTCGAGGATCGTCCCCCGCGAGGACCGTGCGATCAGCCGGAAGCGCGGGATGATCAGCCGCTCGAAGAAGACCTGCATGAGGAAGACCTTCTCCTCGAGCAGGTCGAGCTCGTCGAGGAACATCCGGGCGAGCTCGTCCAGGTACGGGTCGCGCTCTGCGGCGCCTCCCACCTCGCCGAGGAGCTTGAGCCATGCCTCGACGTGGCGCGACTCGTCCTGCACCATCGTCGAGTAGTACAGGCGAGCCTCGTGATGGGGAGCGGCGTTCAGGAGCTGCGCGGCCATCTTCACGGCCAGGATGTCGGCCTGGTACTGCTGCGTGATCACCGAGCGCCAGACGTCCTGGCGGCGCGCCTTCTTCTCGGCCGACCCGCGGGTCTCCGGGATGGGCGGGATGTCGCCCCATGGAACGTCCCGTACCTGCCATTCGGCCCGCTTGGCGAGCTCGTAGTAGCGGATGACGCCGGCGCGCCGCTCCGAGGCGCCCTCCGGCGCGGCCTCGACCTGAAGCGGCTCCACGCTCATGCAGGGAGAGCTTAGCGCGGCGTCCACGGACCGGAGCCGCGAAGGGCGGCCCCGCTCAGCTCCCGAGCGTGGCCTTGAGGCTGACGATCACGAGACCGAGCGCGAGATTGAGCATGACGAAGAGGGCCGCCGCCAGCGGGCGCAGGCGAGCCATTCGCGCGTAGCGCACCCCCTGAATGCCGAGCGTGAGCATGCAGAGCCCGAGTGCGATCGAGACGGCAGTCGAGTCGTCGTAGGCCCCGAGGACGCCGAGCAGCAGGACGAGCCCGGGCACGACTCCGGCGAGCACGATCGAGCTCTCCCGGGCGGCGAGCCCGGTGACGGTCTTGCGGTTGAGGCGCTCCCCGCTCGTGAGGCTCTCGGCGATCGCGTGCGCGTACACGTGCGCGGCCCACAGGACGAGAACGGTCGAGGCCATGAGCACATCGAGCTCCCATGCGTCGATGGTGCGGCTCTCGGCGCCGGCCGCGAGCACCGCCATGACGAGGATCGTCCCGTAGATCGTGCCCGCGATCCGCTCGCGGGTACCGTAGAAGATCCACCTGAGCAACCTGCCCGAACGGTTCGAGTCGACGGCCCGTGCCATCGGCACGGATAATCACAGGAGAAGGGAGCCGACGTGAGCCGAGCGATCCTGACGTGTACCACCGCTTTCGTCCTGCTTGCCGCCGGCTGCGGCGGCGAGGACGAGTCCCCGAGCGAGGCCTGGGCGAACGACTTCTGCTCGGCGGCCGCCGACTGGCGGACCTCGCTCGACGACATCGTCGGCCAGTTCCAGAGCCCGTCCGACCTGAGCGCGGACTCGATCCAGGGAGCGCTTGACGGCGGCCTCGCCGCAACCGAGTCGTTCGTGGACGAGGTCGAGTCGCTCGGGCCACCCGAGACCGAGTCCAGCCAGGAGGCGGCCAGCATCCTCGACTCGATGACATCGAGCATCCAGGCCACGGCTGACGATCTCCGCTCCACCTTCGAGGGCGCCGACTCCCTTCAGGACCTCGTCGGGCAGGCCGGGCAGGCGGCTTCGCAGATCGGCCAGCTCGAGCAGGAGCTGCAGAACGGCCTCGACGAGCTCGAGAATCTCGACACCGGCGAGCTCAGGGACGAGATCGAGTCGAACGAGGACTGCGCCGCCGCGCAGTCCGGGACGGACTAGGCCGCAGCCCGCTCGTCCGTCGCCCACGCCCGCGTTAGCGTCCGGCAGCGCTCGACCATCTCTTCCTGCCGATCCGGCTCGACCTCGAGCTGGATCGCCGTGACGACGAGGTCGTCGAACGCTGCGCTCTCGACGTAGTCGACGGTGAGCTCGTCGAGGTGGGGGAGAGCGACCGCGCGGAACTCCTCGAACTCGCTCGCCTGGAAGTACGCGTCCGCCAGCTCCGCGTAGCGGGCGAGCTTCTCCTCGTAGGAGAGGTCGTCGCGGTCGCCGATCTCGAAGTACTCCCTCGTGCGCTGGTTCAGGCGCATCGAGCGCCCGCTCACGGAGCAGAACGCGCACCACGCGATGAGCGAGCGGATCGCCCACGGGAAGTAGTAGTGGAGGCTGACGAGCGCGATGTCGGGTGAGGCGTTCGCGTAGTCGATCGGGTGCGCCAGCCCGTCCTTGACGATCGCCTCGCAGGAGTTGAACTCCCAGCGGAAGAACGCGTTGACGATGCGGCTGATGAGACCGACCTCCGCCTCGAGCTCGGCCGGGAGGAAGCCGTTGTCCACCTGGTAGCGATAGTGACCGTGGGCACCCGGCTCGTAGCGCATGACCCTCGTTTGCGGCCCTATGGACAGGCTGCGCGTGAAGACGTCGAAATCTTCAACGCTCGCCTGCAGATGCATCATCCGCTCGCCCGACTCGTCGTATGCCCTGTGGAGCTCGTCCCGGCCCGTGACGCGGGTGACGCCGACCCACATGCCTCCGTCGAAGGGCTTCATGTAGAGCGGGTACCCGACCCGCTCGCCGATCTCCTCGAGGTCGAACTCCGGGTTGTACTGCTCCGCCATCGGCACGTAGCGCGGATTCCCGGGAGGGAGCTTGTGCGGAAGGAGCCACGTCTCCGGCACGCGCAGGCCGAGCCGCATCATCGCGCAGTAGGCGGCGTGCTTCTCCATCGCCTGGAACGTGAAGGGATTGTTGAGGAGGTACACGTCGTCCAGGAGCGCGATCTTCTTCAGCCACTCGCGCGGCAGGTCATACCACCAGGAGAGCCGGTCGATGACGAGGGTATAGGGCGGCTTCGAGCGGAGATCGAACGGCTCGTTGAGGATCCGTGCGGCGGTCAGCTCGTGCGTCTCGCCGCCGTACCGAAGCGGGCCGAGCCTGCCGAGAAGGGCTTCGAACGCGCTCGGCCAGTCCTCCTCGGTGGCGAGCAGGAGGCCGATCAAGTGGCGGCTTGCCATATG
Organism: Gaiellaceae bacterium; assembly: GCA_035457655.1. GTDB lineage: Bacteria > Actinomycetota > Thermoleophilia > Gaiellales > Gaiellaceae > JAIBJN01. The sequence continues at coordinate 8,335 of DATIBF010000135.1, read as the reverse complement.
ACGCGAGGAGTCTAGGCTGCGCGGGTCCGAGAGAGGAGATAGCGATGGTCGAAGAAGCACGGATCGCGTCGACGGAGAACGGCCTCGTGCCGGAGGGCGAAGGCTGGTTCGTGGTCAACGCGCGCGAGGCGCGCTGGTCGGAAAGCGAGGTGTTCGACCGCTTCTGCACGTTCGAGGGCGACGAGCGCTTTCCCGAGGTCGGGATCAACATCAGCGTCCTGAAGCCCGGCCAGCCCGGCTGCATGTACCACGGCGAGGACGCCCAGGAAGACTTCCTTGTCCTCGCGGGAGAGTGCCTGCTCCTCGTCGAGGGCGAAGAGCGTCGGCTGGGCGCGTGGGACTTCTTCCACTCTCCGGCGTGGACCGAGCACGTTCTGGTAGGTGCCGGGGACGGGCCGTGCGTGGTGGTCGGGGTCGGGGCGCGCAAGCCGGGCTCCAAGGTGGTGTATCCGCGCAACGAGGTCGCGGAAGCCCACGGGGCAAGCGTTCTCGAGACGACGGATACCGGGAGGGAGGCATACGCCCGCTTCCCCGACCCGGTGGAGCGGCCGTATCACGAAGGAGACCTACCGCAGTGGTAATGCTGGCCAGGCTGCTCGTTCCGATCTCGGCGCTTCTGCTCGGGTTCTGGCTGATCATCACGGTCGTGGCCATCGACCACGGCTGGGCGGCCGAGTTCGGCGACGTGGGCAATCCGGACGACGTCTCCGGCGAGTGGGTCACCCGGGGGACGCTGTTCACGCCGCCGCTCGCCCCGATGCTCGCCCAGGGCGTCCTCACGGCGCTCGCCCTGATGAAGAAGAGGGCCTGGCAGGTCGTGGCTGGCGCGGGCCTCGCTCTCCTGGGGTGCCTCTACGTCGTCGGTGGCCTGGGAGAGCCGCTCGACCCCGCCGCGTCGGACGTGAACGCCGGGGTCTCGGTGCTCCTCCGCATCACCGGCCTGGTCGGCGCGCTCGCCCTCGTGGCGGCCGGCGCTGCCGCCGTCGTCGCGGCGCTCCGCTCCTAGAGTTCGAACCAGAATGATCTTCGTCGGCGCGGCGTTGCGACGACACAAGGCTTCATTTTGGTTCGAGCTCTCAGCGCCCGGTCTTGCCGCTGTCGAAGGCGGCTCGTACACTCCAAGGCGGCCTGAGGACGCACGGGAGGAGGTCTGCAATGGCCGTGACCGAGCAGCGGGTCAGGGATCTCGAGGCGGCCGCGACCGCCGTGTCCGTCGAGGGGCCGAATCCGACGCTCCAGCGCCTGGACGACCAGATCGCCTGGTACGACGCGAAGAGCCGGGAGTGCCAATTCCGCTACAAGGGGCTGAAGGCGATCGTGATCGCGGGCGCCGCCGCGATCCCGGTCGCCGCCGCCTTCGACGTCCCCGTCTACGTGGCCGGCATCCTCGGCGGCATCGTCGTCGTGGTGGAAGGCTTGCTCCAGGCCTACCAGTACCACAAGAACTGGATCACGTATCGCTCGACCGCGGAGTCACTCAAGCACGAGAAGTACCTCTACCTGGCGCGGGCCGACGCCTATGCGCACTCGAGGAATCCGCTTCGCCTGCTCGCCGAGCGGATCGAGGGCCTGATCTCGCAGGAGCACGCCCGGTGGATCTCCAGCCGCCGTCAGCGGGACGACGAGGAACGCAAGGACCCGGACGAAGAGTCGGAGGACTGAGTACCCGATCGCGGGGAGCAGGCGCTAGAGGAGCTCCTCGTTGGGGGCGCCGCCGGCCGGCTCGTCAACTCGGTAGAAGCGGGCCTATCGGCGGCCGTTGCGCCCCTCGATGCGGGCCACGATCTTCTCGAGCCGCGCGAGGCGGCGATCGACCGAGCGCCAGCCGGAGGTCACGAGCTCCGTGAGCAGCGCGACGTCTTCGAGCCGGTCGCGGCGCTCGTCCCCCACGCTCGTCGAGACCTGGTCGAGCCGCGCCAGCATCTGCTCGAAGAGGGCGCCGAGCTCGGCGACGTGCTGCGCGACCGGCCGAATCTCGACTCGGAGCGCCTCGTAGACGACCGACCCGACCCCTTCGGGAAGGGTGGTCTCCAGCGCCGCTGCGGTCGCCTGGAAGCGCTGCAGGAGCTCGTCGCTCGAGGCGCCGGGAGGAATCGCCGGCAGGACCTCGACCCGGCGCGGATAAGGAGGCACGCCGAGGGCGTCGATGGCGGCGTAGACGCGCCGTTCGACCTCTTCGCTCACCGGCTCGCCGTGAATGACCCGCAGGACGTTCTCGGCGGACACGTCCGCATAGTCCGCAAGCTCGAGAATCGTCGCCACAGTACGCCGCCGCAAACCTAAACGTCTCAGCCGCCGGGTTCAACAGCGCTCGCGCCGCTCCCGCCCGCGCGCGCGAGAGGCTCGGCGCCCGCGAGCGCTGACTCCGCTCGCTCGAGCAGGGACACGGCGTCGTCCTCGTTCCGAAGCTCGACGAACGCTGCCGGCGTGCGCCCCTCGCCCAGCGCCAGGCGGAGCCTCCGAGAGAGACGCTCCGCGTCGATGAGCGACGACTCGGGGAGGACGACCGCGAAGCGCCCGTCGCCGAGGTGATGGACGCGGTCGGGCGTGCGCACGTCGGTGGGAAGACGCTCCGCAGCCGTTCGGACGCTCTCCGGCTCCCCCGTCGCGCGCAGGAGCAGGAGGCTGAGGGGATGGGAGTAGCGCCGCGACCGCGCACACTCGACGGCCAGCGCCTCGCGGAGAGCACGACGTCCGGGCAGCCCTGTCGCGTCCAGGTCGACGGCACGCCGGACCTCCTCGAAGCGGAAGACGTTGCGAAGCCAGGGACCGAGTGCTCCTGCGAGGCCTTCGAGCCGCTCCAGCTGCTCCTCCGTCGCCTCGTGCTCGACGCGACGCCAGAAGACGGCGAGCGTCCCGAGACGCCCGCCGTCCCGGTCGGCGACCGGAAGCGCGAGGCCGCCGCTCACGCGGAACTCGTCGCGCGCCGCCTCCTCCTCGGTGTACCGGTAGCTGAGTGCAACGGCGCGTGCCTCGCCCCCGCCCGGAGGCAGGCCGAGCAGCTCGCAAGAGGACTCCTCCGGGGACAGTCCGAAGGTCGCCACGAGGGGCTCTCCGTCGGACTGCGGGAGGACGAGCACGGCCGCCGCCGACTCGCCGAGCCCGGTCGCCGACTCGAGCACGCGCCGTAGCGCGCCGTCGAGCGATTCCGACACTTCCAGGTCGGCGAGGGTGCGGAGCCAGCGGAGCTCGCTCCGCGCCCGGGTGGAGGCTGCGCGCTCCCGCCGGGCCTCTTCCCAGGCCAGCTCGACCTCGTGCCGGGAACGCGCCGCCGCGCTCCCGCCGCGCCGAAGCCGCAGCGCGAGCACGATCGAGAGCGCCACCAGGAGCAGCGCCAGCACGGACGCGCCGACGGCGATCCAAGTCGTAGTCTCCGCAGTAGGCAAACGCGCCTCCCCTAACCGGCCGCAAGCAGCGCAGGTCCCTACTGAGACTGTAGGAACTTTTGCGGAGATTACTAGAGGTTTGCGGTCGTTCGGCCTCTAGCGGGCCTTCGCCAGCTTGAGGAGCAGCCGTTCCGTCCACGACGGCCGCTTCGGGTCGAAGTGGCCGCCGACGGCCCGGGCGTAGGGCGCGCCCACCCTGCGCGCGTACGCGGCGAAACCCTCGCGACGGAGGGGCGCCCAGTCCTCGCGGTAGGGGATGGCGAGATGCGTGTTGGTCACGTTTCTGGCCGAGAGCAGGAAGGCCATGCCCATCCCGACGGACACCTCGAGGAGCGAGCCGCGCTCGCGGGCGGCCTCGGCCCGGAGCCCGCCGTACAGCGAGGCGAGCTCCTTCGGGCCGGGAAGGCCTGATGCGTCGGCGCGGAACTCGCCGAGCGTCGAGCGAAGCTCGGTGAGCTCGAGAGGCGGGACGTCGATCAGCCCCGCGCTGCGGCCCGATGCATTCTCGAGCGCCTCCAGAAGCTCGTCGACGGATCCGATCTCGCGCTCCTCGGCGAGGACGCCGGCGCGCTTCAGCTCGTCCACGAAGGACGCGAGGTAGACCCGCGAGCCGTGGGCGACGTCGGACGCGGCCGCTAGGAGCCAGAGCGGCGAGAAGCCGAAGGCCGCGATCGAGCCGAGCTCGACCACGTTCCCGGCCGCCTTGCGCTTGGTGATCTCGGTCGCGGAGACCTCGGGAGGCTCCGCCGGCTCCACGCCGCCGACCGTCTCGACTGCGATCCGCAGCGCGTTCTTCGCCGTCGCCTCGTAGAGCCGTGAACGGCGCACGAAGCGGGGTAGGAAGACCTGAACGCTCTCGTGGATCAGCCCTCCGAGCGTGCCCACGAGCGCGCGGACCGCCCGCTCCGGAAGCGAGATCGCGTACCAGAGGCGCTGCGACGGGTTCCGATACGGTGGCGACATGACAGGAGCGACGATCCACACTACACACGGCTCCGTCGTCGTCGAGCTCTTCGACGGGGACGCGCCCAAGACCGTCGAGAACTTCACGAAGCTTTCCCGCGACGGCTTCTACGACGGCGTCACGTTCCACCGCGTCATCCCCGACTTCATGATCCAGGGCGGCTGCCCGCGCGGCGACGGCACCGGCGGACCCGGCTACGAGTTCGAGGACGAGGCAAACGACCACCGCGTCGTCCGCGGTGCTCTGGCCATGGCCAACCGGGGACCGAACACGAACGGCAGCCAGTTCTTCATCGTCACCACCGAGGCCGCCCCCTGGCTGGACGGCAAGCACACCGTCTTCGGCCGCGTCGCCGAGGGGATGGACGTGGTGGACGCCATCTCGGAGGTCGACCGGGACGCGAGCGACAAGCCGCGTGACCCGGTCGTCATCGAGCGGGTCGATCTAGGCGGCGCGGCCGGCTAGCGCGGGAGCGTCGAGCGCCAGGAACACCTCGACGACCTGCGGGTCGAACTGGGTGCCGGCGGCTTCGCAGAGCCGTCGGCACGCCTCCTCGACCGGGAGCCGCCGGCGGTACGGGCGGTCGGTCGTCATGGCGTGGTAGGCGTCGCAGACGAGGATGACGCGGGACTCGAGCGGGATGTCCTCGCGGGCGAGCCCGCTCGGGTAGCCGCTGCCGTCCCAGTGCTCGTGGCAGTGGCGGACGATCTCGCAGACCTGCTCGAGCCGCTCGATCGGCGCGAGGATGCCCGCGCCGAGCTCCGGGTGAAGCCTGACGACCTTCCACTCCTCGTCTGAGAGCGCTCCCGGCTTGGCGAGGATCGCCTCCGGGACGCCGATCTTGCCGATGTCGTGGAAGAGGGCGCCGAGCTCGAGGCGCTTGAGGGCCTTGGGATCCATCCCCAGCTCGCGCCCGACGTGGAGGGCCATGTCCGTGATCCAGCGCGCGTGCGAGGACGTGTACTCGTCGTTCGCCTCGAGCGCGTTGGCGAGCGCCTCGACCGTGGAGAGGAACGTCCGCTCGAGGCTCTCGTAGCTCACCGCGTTTGCGACCGCCAGCTTCACCTGGTGCGCGACGCCGGCAAGCAGGCGCATGCTGCGCTCGTCGAAGGCGCCGCCGTCGCGCCCCGTGCGGACGGCGATGCAGCCGAGCCGGTCGCCGTCGAGCCGCAGCGGGGCGACCGCGATCAGTCCGTGGGCCAGCTCGGGGGCTCCACGCACCGGAAACCGCGCCGCCTCGAGCTGGAAGGGGTCGTCGCCGCCGAGGATCTCGCGGGCACGCTCGTCCGGGAGGACGATTCCCCGCAGGGTCGCCGCGTCGCGCCAGTCGTAGCCGTAGAAAGCGCGGGCGACGAGATCCTCACCCGCCCGGTCCTGCAGCCACACCGAGGAGCGGGGCTTGTCGAGCAGTCGGGCGGCGAGCTCGACCGCGCGCTCGAGCACCTCGTCAAGCGACTCGGCGAGGGCGAGGCGCCGGCTGAAGTCGAGGAGCGCGTTCGAGATCTCGAGCGACGTCTTCGCCCGCCTCGCCTCGAGGCGCTCGGCCTCGTAGAGGCGCGCGTTCTCGAGCGCGACGGAGGCATGGCCGCCGAGGACCTCGAGCAGACGGACGTCGTCCTCGTCGAACTGGGCGACGCCGAGCTTGGAGACGACGACCGCCCCGATCACACGGGTGCCGTAGTTCAGCGGAACGGCGATGATCGACTCGTCGACGTCTTCCGTGCCCGGGATCGTGACGGCGTAGTCGCAGTCGAGCGCGTTCGCCAGGAGGATCGACTCGCCGGTCTCGGCCACCCGGCCGGTGATGCCCTCGCCGATCCTGCAGGTCAGCGCTTCGACGCCCTCGTCCGAGTAAGGCTCGAGGTCGCCGCGCCAGGCGACCGGGATGAGCTCGTCGCCGTCGACGACGTACAGGCGGCAGCTGTGGTAGTCGACGAGCATCCGCAGCTCGGTCACGATCGCCGCGCCGATCTCGCGGACGTCGTTCAGCCGGTTGAGCTTGCCCGCAAGGCTCTGGAGCATCTTCAGGTGAGCGATCGAACGGACGTCGCGGCCTGCCGCCACGGGCTCCGGGCGCTCGCCGGACTCCTCCTCGAAGAGGACGGCCTGATCCTTGCCGCGGGCCTTTGCGGTCATCATCGCGATCTCGGCGCAGGCGACGAGCTCGCGCGGGTTCATGGCGTGCTCCGGCCCCTGCGCGATGCCGATGGAGACGCTCAGCCGGCCGGCCGGCTCGATCTGCGCCCCGCCGAGCGTGTCGACGATCCGGCGGGCGAGGCCGAGCGCGTCGCCTGCGTCGCACGAGCCCATGATCACGCCGAACTCCTCGCCTCCGAGCCTGCAGACGACGTCCGAGGCCCGCACGAGCCCGCGCAGGAGGTCGGCCAGCTCGACAAGCACGAGGTCGCCGCTCCCGTGGCCGTGGATGTCGTTCACGCGCTTGAAGTCGTCGATGTCGAGCATGAGCACCGCGATGGAGTCGTGGGTGCGGCTCGCGCGGTTCAGCTCGGAGCGGAGCCGGTCGTGGAAGTACCGATGGTTGTAGAGGCCCGTCAGCGAGTCGGTCTGCGCCTGCAGCTCGAGCGCCGCGCGGACCTGCGCGTTGTCGAGCGCGAGGGCGGCGGCGTCGCCGAAGCGCTTCGCCAGCTCGAACTCCTCCTCGGAGAAGCAGGCGCCCTCGCCGAGCCGGTAGACGTTCAGCGCGCCCTTGACCGCGCCGCGGGCGACGAGGGGGACGGAGATGAGCGCCTCGGGCTCGTCGGGGGTGCCCGGGACGGTCTTCACACGCGGGTCGAGGTGCGCCTCGTTCACGAGCTGCGGCTCGCAGTGGTCGATGGCCCAGCCGGTGATTCCCTCGCCGAGCGCAGGGCGGTCGCTCATGATCTCGTCGGCCCAGCGGTCGCGGGCCATTACGGGAATGAGCAGGCGCCGCGCCTCGTCGGCCTGGTAGATCGTGAAGGCGTCGTACGGGATGACGGCCGCGAGCGAGTCCGCGATCCGCTCGAGGACGGTCGAGTGGGTCTGCTCGGAGAGGACCTCGTGGAAGACGTCCGCGAGCCGGCGATAGGAATCGATGAGCCCGTCGGCACCCGCGGGAGGCGAGGGAGGCGGAGTGGCCTGGGTCGCCTCGGGCAACGGGCTGTTCACCTCTCTGAGTTCCACGCGGCCGCAGAAACCTCCTCTTCGCGGCTCCCCCGACGGAAGCCAAGATCAAATTCAAGTCGGCTCCCGAGGCGCCTCCCTCACTCGAAAGGGGGATCTGTGCAACGATGCCGCAGCGGAGGAAGGAGGTAAGCGGCGGGATGCCTCATCACTGGTTCCGCGTCAGTCCGGGTGCAACAGGGCCGCGGGCGAACGACGCCAAGATCCGGAAGACGGTCAGGTCTCACGGCGGCAGGGTGCTCTTCGTCGGACTGGACGAGAAGGGCAAGTACTTCGTGCTCGTCAACATGTCCAGGGTGAAGGATCCGAAGAAGCTGCGGAAGGAGCTCAAGGCCGTCGCCGGCGAGGCCGGCATCGTCCTCAAGAGCCCGGCCGAAGCGGAGAAGCGAGGGCGACGCGGCTAGCCGGCCCCGTCGTCACGGAACACGGTGTTACCTGGTCGAGGCGTGAGTCTGCGCGGCCGCGCCTACGGCCTCGAGGAAGGCGGCCGCTCGCCGAAGCTGCTCGTCGGCCTCGGCTGAGCGGCCGGCCGCCTCGAGGGCGGCCGCGGCCTTCACCCGCGCCAGCGCCTCGTCCGGTCGCGACCCGATGCCGGCGAAGACGCCCGCGACCCGGGGCCAGTCTCGCTCCGCGACGGCCTCGGCCGCGTCGAGCCAGCGTGTGCGCGTGCGCGCCCGGGCGGCCGCGCCCGTCAGCTCGGCGGCGCGGTCGAGCTCGGCGAGCGCGAAGGCGAGGTCGGCCAGCCAGAAGGAGCCCAGCGAGAGCCCGCGCCCCTCGTCGAGCCACAGCCGCACCAGCTCGGCTGCCGCGCGCCCGGCCTCGT
>DATIBF010000134.1:0-18033 GCA_035457655.1 Gaiellaceae bacterium | reverse complement strand
CTCGCCCTCCTGAGCGCGACTCCCGCATGGATCGACGAGGTTCGGGTGCGCGGCGCCCGCGCCGTGTCGCTTCTCGGCGTTCGCGCGTCTGCTCCGTGGCTGCTCCCCGGGGTCAAGTCGACGAGCTACGCGGTCAACATGGCCGCCGAGCTCGAGGCCCAGCGCCGCGACGCCGACGACGCGGTCTTCCTGGCCAACGGCCGCATCGTCCTCGAGGGCCCCGTGACCAACGTCTGGTGGCGCACGGGCCACGATCTATTCACGCCGGGGCTCGAGCTCGGGATCCTGGCGGGCGTCACCCGGGCCACCCTCCTCGAGAGCGCCGCCGAGCTGGGCTACAGCACGCACGAGGGCGCCTATCCCGTCGAGGCCCTGGCGGACGCAGAGGAGGCGTTCACCTCGTCCTCGATTCGCGAGGTGATGCCGGTGATCGAGCTTGACGGCAAGCCTCTGGGAGTCGGACGGCCGGGCCCGGCGGCGGCGGAGCTCCAGGAGGCTCTGCGGCGCAGGGCAGCGGCGTGAGCATGCATGTCTACACGTCCGCGGAGCGCCCGGACCTCTGGGAGAAGGCGTTCGCCGAGATCAGCGGCGTCTGGCCGACGTACAACGAGCAGGGGGACGTGCTCGGCGAGCACTGGAGCCGTCTCGACGAGGACTTCCGTGAGTTCCAGTTCATCCTCCACGACGCGGACCGAGATATCGCGGTCGCACAGGGCCACTCGATTCCAGTCTCGTGGAACGGCACGATCGACGGGCTGCCCGAAGGGATCGACGGCGCGATCTCCGGAGCCGCCAGACTCTTCGACGACGGCGGCCGGCCGACCGCGCTCTCTGCGCTCGCCATCGAGATCCCACCGGAGCACCAGGGCGGCGGACACTCGCGGACGATGATCAGGGCCATGAGCGACATCGCGGCCGCGCACGGCTTCGCCGACCTGATCGCTCCGCTCCGGCCGACCTGGAAGGAGCGCTATCCGCTCACGCCGATCGATCGCTACGCGTTCTGGACGCGCGGGAACGGGCTCCCCTTCGACCCGTGGATCCGCCTGCACGTACGCCTCGGCGCCGAGGTCCTGCAGCCGGTGGAGCGCTCCATGCACATCACCGGGACCGTGGCCGAGTGGGAGGAGTGGACGGAGACGGCGTTCCCGGAGAGCGGCACGTACGTCTTCCCGCACGCCCTCGCCACGCTCGAGATCGACACGGCGGCCGACCGCGGGGAGTACTGGGAGCCGAACGTGTGGGTGCGACACCGCGTAGGCTGAGCCCATGCGAGTCCTGTCTGTCGTTCACCAGGCCGATGCCGCCGCCGGCGTCTTCGCCGACGCGATCGCCGGGCGTGGTCACACGCTCGACACGTGGGTGATACCGAACGAGCCCGAGGCGCCGGCACCCGTGGGCGAGTACGGCGCCGTGCTCGTCTTCGGCGGCGCGATGCACGTCGACCAGGAGGACCGGCACGGTTGGCTCCGCGACGAACGGCTCCTCCTGCAGCGCCTGGTCGCGGACGAGGTGCCGCTCATGGGCGTCTGCCTCGGTGGCCAGCTCGTCGCCAAGGCGCTTCACGGGCATGTCCGCCGGATGCCGAGCCCCGAGATCGGCTGGCCGGTGGTCGAGCTGACGCCCGAGGCTGGATCGGATCCCGTCTTCGCGGGGCTGCCCGAGCGTTTCACCGCCTTCCAGTGGCACCTCTACAGCTTCGAGCTGCCGGAGGGAGCGATCCCGCTCGCCCGGAACGAGCGGTGCCTGCAGGCGTTCCGGGCCGGTCCCGCCGCGTGGGCGATCCAGTTCCACGCCGAGGTGACGCACGAGAGCATCCTCTACTGGGCGCACGCGTACGACCCGGACGAGGACGGGGCCGTCGACGTCGAGGTCCTAACGGCCGAGACGCAGCAGCGGATCGGTCAGTGGAACGCGTTCGGGCAAGAGCTCTGTGCCCGCTTCCTCGGCTTCGCGGAAGCTACGCGGGCGGCTTCCGGCGCGACCACTCGTGCCACGAGCCCGGGTAGTTGACGGCGTCCATGCCGGCCGCGCGGAGGAGCGAGGCCGCGAGCTCCGAGCGCTGCCCTGAGTGGCAGTACGTGACGACGCGTCGACCTTCCGGAATCCCCCGCTCGGCGAGGTAGCGCCTGATCGCATCGTGGTCGCCCGCGACCGGGTACAGCTCGTTCAGGTCGAGGTGCGCCGCGCCCTCGATGTGCCCCTGGTAGGGATCGCACGGATATCCGGTCAGGCCGGCGAACTCCTCGTGCGTGCGGACGTCCAGCACGGCAACGTCCCCCGAGGAGAGCAGCTCCGCCAGCTCGTCGCCCGTCACGCCACGATCTCCTCGAGGAACTCGACGAGCAGCCCGGCGACGACGTCGGGCCGCTCGAGCGACGCCAGATGCCCGGCGCCGGCGATGCGCGATAAACGTGCATTTGGGAGCGCGGCGACCATCGCCTCGGCCTCCGCAGCCGGCGTCAGCCTGTCCTCCTCCCCGACGATCACCAGCACCGGCACCTCGATCGTCGGCAGCGCGGAGCGCGAGTCGACGCGGTCCCTGATCGTCTCCTGAGCGGCGACGAGCGCCGTGATGGGCTGCTCGAGCGCCAGCGCGCGCGCCGCCGCGACAACCGCAGGGTCGGTGCCCGGGCCGAACAGCCGCGGCGCGAGCTCGTCCCAGAACGGCTCCCGCCCCGCCTCGCCGAGGAGCCGGATCGAGTCGTCGCGAGCCTCGCGCTGCTCCGGGGAGTCAGGCGTGGCGCGGGTGCCGACGAGAGCCATGGCCGCGATGCGCTCTGGGGCTCGCCGCCAGAGCTCGAAGGCCAGGTAGCCACCCATCGACGAGCCGACCGGGACGAAGAAGTCCGCGACGAGCTCGAGCACGCGTTGCGACCATTTGTCGAAGCCGAGCTCGACGTCGGCTCCAGGGAGGTCCGGGGCGACCGCTTCGAAGCCGGCGTCCTCGAGGGCAGGGCGGATGCCGTCCCACATCCGCGCGTCGAACGGGAATGCGTGCAGAAGGAGCACCGCCGGGCGGGCCACGGTGCGATGCTAGCGGCCGCATGCTGTCTCGGCTGGCCCCCGCACGCCCGCCGGCGGTCGCCGGCGAGGCCATGGTGGCGACCAGCCAGCCGCTCGCCACGCGCGCCGGCCTGCGCGCCCTCGAGCGCGGCGGGACCGCCGCCGACGCCGCCGTGGCGGCGGCCGCAGTCCTCTGCGTGACCGAGCCGATGTCGACCGGGGTCGGCGGCGATGCCTTCGCGGTCGTCTGGGACGGCGAGCGCCTCCACGGGCTCGACGCGGCCGGCCCCGCGCCGCGGGCGGCCGGCCGGGTCGAGCAGATCGACGAGAGAGGCCCGCGGTCGGTGACCGTCCCGGGCGCCGTCGCCGGCTGGGCGGCGCTGACCGGGTGCTTCGGGCGCCTGGGGCTCGATACGCTGCTCGCCGACGCGATCTCGGCCGCCGAGGACGGCTTCACCGTCGGCCCGATCACGGCGGAGGCATGGGCGGGCGCGCCGGCGGAGCTCGGCCCCGTCCCGCGCGCCGGGGACACCGTCCGGCTGCCGGCCCTCGGCTCGACGTTGAGGCGACTCGCCGACGAGGGCCCGTCCGCCCTCTACCGGGGCGGCCACGCCCACGCGATCGCCTCCTGCACCTGGCTCGACGAGGCCGACCTGGCGGCGTTCGAGCCCCGCTGGGTCGAGCCGCTCACGCTCGACTACCGCGGCGTCACGGTCTGCGAGCTGCCCCCGCCCACGCAGGGAATCGCGGCGCTCGAGGGCCTCGGCCTCCTCGCCCTCGGCGAGCCCACGCTCGCCGACCGCGTCGGGTGTGTTCGTCTGGCGCTCGTGGACGCACTTGCGAGGGTGCGGGACGGCGCCGACGTCAGCGATCTGCTCGAGCCGTCATTCCTGGCGCGTCGCCGCCGAGACGCGAGCCCGGGCCCCCGGTCGCTCCCGGGCGGAACCGTCTACCTGTGCGCCGTGGACGCCGAGGGCAGAGCCGTCTCCTTCATCCAGAGCCTCTACGGCGACTTCGGCAGCGGCGTGGTCGCGCCCGGAACCGGGATCGTGCTCCAGAACCGGGGCGCGTGCTTCGCCGTCTCGGGGCGAGTCGAGCCCGGCGGGCGTCCCTACCACACGCTGGTCCCGGGAATGCTCCTCCGCGAGAACCGGCTGCACGGACCGTTCGGCGTCATGGGTGGGCTCATGCAGGCGCAGGGACACGTCCAGCTCGTCTCGGCGGTCGCGGACGACGGGCTCGACCCGCAGGCCGCCCTCGACCTTCCGCGGTTCAGGGTGGACGGGGACACCGTCCTGCTCGAGCGAGGCCTGTGGGAGCGGGGCGCCGAGATCGAGACGCTCGGTCTCCGGCCGGTGGCGAGCCGCGACCACGGGCGCTTCGGAGGCGGTCAGGCGATCCTCAGACACGGAGCCGGCTGGATCGGCGGCTCGGATCGCCGCAAGGACGGCCACGCCGCGGGGTTCTGAGCTCGGCTATGCCCTCGGGATGACGATCGCGTCCTCGCGCTCGGCGGCCTCCGGATAGCCGTGAGCGGCCTGCGGGAGCCCGAAGAGTCGCGCGAGCTCCGAGAGCAGCTCGTGCGCGGGAAGCAGCTCGACCGGCGACGCCGCGGTGCGCGCGATCGCGCGGACGGCGTCGGCGTCGGCTCCCGTGAGGCGGGCCATCAGCCGCGGGTTGGCGCCGAGCGCAATCACCTCCCCGGGCGGAAGGGGCCCGTAGTGCTCGGGAACGGACAGGTACTCGTCCACGACGCGGCCGCGCTCGAGCGCGACGTAGCGGACGACGCTCCCCTCCTCGAGCCCCATGGTGAGGACGAAGGCGCCCATCCGGTCCGAGATCTCGCGCGCGAGGCGCCGGAGCATCTCAGGCTCACGGTCGGTCAGCTCGTCGTAGGCGGACGTCCACCCGTCGTGCGGCGGGAGGACGGCGCTCCCCTGCGACCCGCCGGGAAGTCGTGGAACGAACTGACGCACGGCGCGGACGACCGCGTCGATGTCGTCCGTCTGGATGTGGATGGAGCCGAACGACGGCTGCTCCCGCGCTCCGAGGTGGTCGTCGAGCGCGTCCACCGGAGCCCGCAGCACCCGCGCGGTCTCGGTGAACCCTGCCCGGATCCAGGCCTCGCCGTCCTCGTGGGTGGTCTCGATCTCGACGACGTCGGCGCCCGCCGCACGAGCCTCCTCGATGAGCCGGCGGACGACCTCCTCGGTCGGAGCACCCTCGACGTGCGCCTCGTACGCCATCAGTGCTCCTTCGGGTAATGGTGCCTAGCTTCTGCGTCGCGAGCACCAAGCATGAGCCCGCACTCGTCCGCGGCCAAGGCTGGGAGCCTTGGCAAGGGCGAGGGTGGGCTCAGGCGCCGCGTGGTCGCGGGGCAGAAGCAGGCGTTCATTGCCTGGAGGAGCACTAGCCGTGAACCCTATGGCCGACCAGGAGATAGTGCGCCGCTAGGTTGGCATAGCGCGAAAAACGCGCACCGGCGACGCGCACGTCGACGCCGTCCCCGTAAAAGTGGAGCACCGCCTTGCGGAGCGCGAGGTCCCCTGCGGGCCATGCCTCCGGACGGCCGAGGTGGCGGGCGAGGAACCAGTCGGCCGTCCACTCGCCGATCCCGGGCAGCGCGACGAGGACCGCCCTCACCTCATCGTCCGGGAGGAGAGCAAGGGCTTCGAGATCGAGGTCGGCTCGCGCGAGGCCGACGACGTACTCGGCCTTCCGCCGCGAGAAGCCGACGGCGACGAGCTCCGCGGGGTCGACCGGGGCCAGCCGCTCCCGCGTCGGGAATGCGTACGCGACGTCGTGCCGCTCGCCGAACGTCTCGATCAGTCGATTCCGGATGCTGAACGCCGCGCGAAGCGAGATCTGCTGGGCGGTGATCGAGGTGACCAGCGTCTCGAACGGATCGGGGACGAGCGGCGGCCGGAAGCCGCGGAGTGCCGGGACGATCTCCGCCAGCACCGGCTCCGTCGCCGCGAAGGCGGCGAAGGCGTCGAGGTCGAAGGGCTCGCCGAGGTAGCGCCGCACGCGCACTGCCAGCCCGGCCGAGCCGGGGACGATGCGCACGCCCCCCGAGGCGGGCTCGATCCGCACCTCCCGACCGTCCAGCACCCGGTGGAGGCCTGCCTCGTGCCAGAGGTTGGCCAGGTCGGGGCCGAACGCGCGGTAGCGCTCGGTGGAGAGCCCGAAGTCGAACGGCTCAGGAAGCGAGACGGCGAGCGACGGAATGGAAGTCGTCGAAGCGCTCGAACGGAACGCCCCGCTCCTCGAGGTAGCTCGCCAGGCCGCGGCGCGCGAAGACGAGGTCGGCGAGCTCCGCCGCGCACCGGTCGGAGTAGCCGTCCCCCACGTAGACGAGCTCCGTCCCGTCCGCGAGCGCCGCGGCCGTGGAGCGCTTGCACGGTTGCCCGCAGACCTCGCAGGTCTCCGAGACGCGGAACCGCACCTTCCAGCCCGCGGGATCAGGATCGACCGTGTTGGAGAGGATCTCGAGCCCTGACAGGCCCTCACGCTCGAGTACCGGCTCGATCAGCTCCCGGAAGCCCGAGGAGACGATGACCATGCGCCAGCCGCGCTCGCGCGCGAGCTCGACGACCTCGTGGAAGCCCGGGCGGACGCGGACGTTCGCGAGCACCCACCGCTGCACGTCCTCGAGCGGGGCGCGCACGGGCTCGAACTCCCGGCGGATGACCTCGTTCAGGGTCAGCGTGTGATCGTCGAGCCCCTCGTCCACCTCGCGGTAGACCTCCTCGTCGCCGAAGGCGAGCGCGATCGCGTCGAGGAGGTCCTGCTCGGTGATCGTGCCGTCGAAGTCGACGACCAGCGTTCGCTTACTCACTCGTCTCCGTTCGCGTACACGCTCAGCAGCAGGTTGAACGACGTCTCCCGAGCGCCGCAAGGAGCTCGCACTCGAGGTGGACGCCCTCCTGGCTCTCCTTCGGTGACCAGGCGATGTGGATGTCGCCGCTCCAATCCTCGGGCAAGCTCGTCCCGCGGGCGGATCCGCCCTGCGAGATGCACCGCCCAGCGTAGATGGTCCTCGAGGCTCGACTCCTCGGGCACGTCGGACTCGACGAGCCAGACGAGGCGATCGCGACGGTCTCGGCGGCGGTCGCGGTCGCGCTCGTGATGCGCACCGCCGAGCTGACCCAGTGCTGCCCCACGCCGTGCGGCTAGAAGTGGCTCGTGACTCCGGCGGGATCCTGGTCGGCCGTGGCGCCGTCGCCGGCCTCGAACCACGAGTACGCGTACGCCGGATCGTCGAGCTCGCGCGCGAGCGTGCTCAGGCGCAGCGGGTGGAAGGTGTCGCACATGACGGCGTACTCGTGCGTCTCCGTCATCCCGATCGACTTCTCCGCGAGGCCGGGGTGCGGTCCGTGGGGGATTCCCGACGGGTGCAAGGTGACCGAGCCGATCTCGATGCCCTTGCGCGAGGAGAAGTTCCCGTCGACGTAGTAGATCATCTCCTCGCTGTTCAGGTTCGAGTGGTGGTACGGGATCGGGATCGCCTCGGGGTCGAAGTCGAGCTTGCGCGGGCAGAACGAGCAGATGACGAAGTTGCGTCCTTGGAACGTCTGGTGCGACGGCGGCGGCATGTGGATCCGGCCCGTGATCGGCTCGAAGTCCCTGATGTTGAACGTCCACGGGTACACGTAGCCGTCCCAGCCGACGACGTCGAAGGGGTGGTAGTCGAGGACGTACGTCTGGAGCCCATCCTTGATCCGGAGCTTGACGACGTGCTCGCCGCGGTCGGTATGGGTCTTGAGCTCGACCGGCGGGTGCAGGTCGCGGTGGTAGTAGGGCGCGTGCTCGAGGAGCTGCCCGTATTCGTTGCGGTAGCGGCGCGGAATCTCGATCAGACCGGGCGACGTGAAGACGACGTGGCGCTGGTCGCCCTCGGGGGCAAAGCGGTAGGTCGAGCCGCGCGGGATGACGATGTAGTCGCCCTCGCGGTACGGGAGGTCGCCGAAGATCGTCTCCAGGGTCCCGCTGCCCTCGTGGACGAAGACGACCTCGTCGCCCTCACCGTTTCGGTAGAAGAAGTCCATCGCTTCGCTCGGTCGGCAGAGCGCGATCTCGACGTCGTCGTTCCACATGAGCAGCCGGCGGCCGCCGATCGCGTCGCCGCTCGGCTCGACCTCGTGCGTGCGCAGATGCCGGTGGGCGTGCCCGTCCGGCACCCACTCCTCCCGCACGATCGGCTCGAAGGAGGCGACCTCCTGCACACGGCAGGGCGAGTGCAGGTGGTAGAGGATCGACTCGTTCCCCGAGAACCCCTCCAGGCCCATGACCTCCTCGGTCAGGAGCGTCCCGTTCTCCCGGAACTGGATGTGACGCTTGCGGGGAAGTCGGCCTAGGCGCTGATAGGACGGCATATCCGGGCTAGAGGTTCCCGCGCAGCTCTTGCTCGCGCTCGAGCGCCTCGAAGAGCGCCTTGAAGTTGCCGGCGCCGAACCCGCGGGAGCCGTGGCGCTCGATCAGCTCGAAGAAGACCGTGGGCCGGTCGCCGATCGGCTTGGTGAAGATCTGCAGCAAGTAGCCCTCGTCGTCCCGGTCGACGAGGATACCCAACTCGGCGAGATCGGCGTACTCGGCGTCGATCTCCCCCACGCGCTCGGCGACGTCGTCGTAGTAGGTCGTCGGCGTGGCGAGGAAGCGCACGCCGCGCTCCCTGAGCGCCCGGACCGCGGCGACGATGTCGGGCGTCTGCACGGCGATGTGCTGCACGCCGGGGCCGCCGTAGAACTCGAGGTACTCGTCGACCTGCGACTTGCGCTTGCCCTCGGCCGGCTCGTTGATCGGAAACTTGATCCGGCCCTCGCCGTCGGCCACGACCTTCGACATGAGGGCGGAGTACTCCGTCGAGATCTCCTCGTCGGAGAAGTGAAGCATCTCGGTGAAGCCGAGAACGCGCTCGTAGAAGGAGACCCACTCGTTCATCCTGCCGAGCTCGACGTTCCCGACGGCGTGGTCGAACTCGGTCAGGAGCCCGAGATCCTCACCGACGTCGACGACGGCGAAGCCGGGCAGGAAGGGGCCGTCGTAGGCCCCGCGCTCGACGAAGGTGTGGACGGTCTCGCCGTAGGTGGCGATAGAGGCGAGGCCCACCGTGCCGTGGTCGTCGGAGAGCTCGTACGGCTCCTCGACGCCCGTTGCTCCCCGCTCGAGCGCGGTGCGGTAGGCGGAGGCGGCGTCGGGCACCGCGATCGAGAGCGAGCGGACGCCGTCTCCGTGAGCAGCAACGTGCGCGGCGATCGGGCTCGTTCCGACGAGCGGCGCCGTGAGGACGAGGCGGACGTTCCCGTGCTGCACGACCCGGGAGGCGCGATCGCGCACGCCGGTCTCGAGCCCGGCGGCAGCCACCTCGCGGAAACCGTAGGCGGTGACGAAGTAGTGGGCGGCCTGCACCGCGTTGCCGACCCAGAGCTCGATGTGGTCGAGCCCGAGCAACGGCATCGGGTCGTCGGCCTGGGTCGTGAGGTTCGTGTCCAGCTGGGTCGACATCGCGTTTCCTGCTCCTTCCTCCGGCGTTGGTGAAATGATGTCGTGGTGATCTGCCGGACACAATCTCTGTTCGTTGCGCATTGAGCCCGCGAACCCAGATCCTTGACGAGATCGACCGGCGAATCGTTGCGCTCCTACGGGAGGGCGCGCGACGGTCGTTTCGGGAGGTGGGAGAGGCCGTGGGGCTGTCGGCGCCGGCCGTGAAGCGCCGCGTCGACCGGCTCGAGGCGGCCGGCGTCATTTCCGGCTACACCGCAGTGCTCGACCCAAAGCACTTCGGCTGGTCGATGCAGGCGGTCGTGTCCCTCTACTGCGAGGGGACGATGGCGGCCGATGAGGTGGGGGCGGCGGTCGAAGGCCACCCCGAGGTGGTCGCCGCCTACACCGTCGCCGGCGAAGCGAGCGCCGTCCTGCTCGTGCGCGCCTCGGACACGCGCCACCTCGAGCAGCTGCTCGAGCGCATTCGCGAGCACAAGGGCGTCCTCCGCACCCAGACGCAGATCGTCCTCTCGACGCTCTTCGAGCGCCCGCTCCAGCCGGACGCGATCTGAGAGCGAGCCCCGTTGGGGGTCGCGAGACCCTTGAGTTCAGGCTATCGCGGCCGGGCGCGCGAGGTGCGTACTGGATGTGGACGCTGAGCGTGAGTGCTGGCGAGGAACGGCCGAGCGCCTTCTGCATCTGCACCGCGTTCCAGCCGTGACCGAAGCGTGTCGTCGCGCACGTGTCGCGGAAGGTGTAAAGCCGACCCGGGAGTCGGCCGTTCGCTTGTCGTTGCGGACGACCCACGTGCCGAGCCAGTCTCGACGGCTGTCGGCCAGCGGAGAGGTTGACCCCATGCTCGTGGTGGGTATAGCCTTGCGCCCCCAGCGGAGGAGAGAGTCATGAGTCGATGCGGCAGCCGTGCGCCTTCCGGCGCGCGACGCAGTTCCATGTGGGCCCTACGTGCGGTCCTCCCAGTGTTCTTGCTGGGCCTGATGTCCTTACCAGCCACGGCAGCAGCGCAGACGACGGTGGTGCCCTATGGCGCGTCCGGCTACCGCTACATGGTCGTCGCGCACGGAGCGCTTCCCACCTTCCAGGATCCGGCGTTCGACGACTCGGGGTTCAGCACCGGAGCCGCGCCTTTCGGCTCGGTTGGGTCGTGCCCACTCAGTCCCACCTTCCAGACCCTCTGGCCGATTGATACGGACATTCTCGTCCGAAGGACGATCAATTTTCCCGCCGGCGCCTCCGCCGCCAGTGTCGGCATCGCGATCGACAACGACGTCGACGTTTACTGGAACGGCGTTCTTGTCGGCCAGCAGACGCACAACGGTTGCGCGACGCAAGACTCGCTGGTCGCCTCGGTCCCCGATGCACTGGTACAGGCGGGAGACAACGTGCTCGCCGTGCGGGGCGTCGATCTAGGCATCATGACCTTTCTCGACATCCGAGTGTCCGCCGTCGTCAAGGCTCCGCCGTGTGGCGGTCGACCGGCGACCATCGTCGGCACGAGCGGCGACGACTTCATCTCGGGCACCAAGGACGACGACGTCATCGACGGTCTCGGCGGCAACGACGTCATCAAAGGCAGAATGGGTGACGACTGCCTCATCGGTGGCGACGGCGGAGACCTGTTGCTAGGAGGAGAGGGTGCCGACAAGCATTTCGGCGGCGCCGGAAACGACCGTATCCGCGGGGTCGGCGGAAACGACAAGTTGAAGGGCGGCGAGGGCGACGACGGCCTCAAGGGCGGCTTCGGCGACGACGTCATGAAGGGCGGCGCGGGCGACGATCTCTGCGACGGCGGCCCCGACACTGACACGGCGACCGAGTGCGAGGTCGTGTTAGGCGTCCCGTAGCCAGAGACCGGCCTTTGGGGTCGATCGAGGTTCAACGGGAGGGCGCGAGCTCTCCGTTCTAGACGTCATCCGCGTGTGTTGAAGCCGCGTGTGGGTCGGAAGCGTCACGACTCGCTGCCGCTTCTCTCCGTGTCGCCGATGACGTTCCGGAGAACACCGATTCCCTCGATCTCGAGCTCGACCACGTCGCCGGGCCGCAGCCAGCGTCCGTCCCCGTGCTCGAGGATGCACCCGGTCCCAACCGTGCCCGAGCCGAGGACGTCTCCTGCCGCGAGCGCCGTGTTCCGGGCGGCATGCGCCGCCAGCTCCTCCCAGGCCCAGTGGATGTCACCCAAGTTTCCGCGAGAGCGCTCCTCCCCGTTCACGCGGGCCACCATCGCGAGCCGGAGGTCGCCGAGCTCGTCCGGGGTCACGAGCACGGGGCCGAGGCTCGTGGAGAAGTCCTTGCCCTTGGCAGGCCCGAGCCCGACCGCCATCTCCATCTTCTGCAGGTCGCGAGCCGACCAGTCGTTCATGATCGTGAAGCCCGCGATCTTCCCGCCGGTCCCGATGATCGCGGCCGCCTCGAGCTCGTAGTCCCACGCCGAGCTCTCGGGTGGGAACGAGATCTCGTCGTCGGGGCCGCTGATCGCCGCCGGGTTCGAGAAGTAGAAGACGGGCAGCTGGTACCACTCCGGCGCCATCTCGAGGCCTCGTTGGGCCCGCGCGCTCTGGACGTGCCGCTCGAACGCGTAGAAGTCGCGGACCGACGGCGGTCGCGGGACGGGGGCGAGTAGGCGCACGTCGGCGAGCACGTGCTCGCCGACGTCCTCGCCGCCGGTCTCGAGATAGGCAGCAAGCGAGGGGGCGCCGATTTCGACGACCCGATCCCCCTCCACTCGCCCGGGGGCCTCACGGCCTCCGGCTCGAAAGGTGCAGAGCCTCAGAGCTCAACCTTCGATCGGGATGACGTTGGTCGCCTCGGGGCCCTTCGTACCCTCGCGGGCCTCGTACTCGACCCGCGAGCCCTCGCTGAGGGACTTGAAGCCCTCACCTGCGATGTTGGAGAAGTGGACGAAGAGATCCTTCGTTCCCTCATCCGGCGCGATGAAGCCGTAGCCCTTCGCGTCGTTGAACCACTTCACGGTTCCGGTCGCCATATCAACACCTCCCTTCCCACGTACTCGAACGGGTTGGGAAGGCGCCGCGGCGCCAGCCGGACCTCGCTCGTGCTCCGCGCAGTGTAGCCGCCGATCTAGAAGTTGCTCCGGAGCCCCGGCTCCACGTCCCTGGTCACGGCAGGCATTGTAGGACAGCCAGGAGGGCTTGGCGGAAATCTCCTCGTATCGAGGAGGACTACTCGCTGAACGACGGATCGTCGGCGCCGAGAAGCGGGCGGCCGGCCGGCGACGCCGGCTGGCGTCTCCCGAAAGGGATCCCGCGCCTCGCTCGTACGGATGACCCTCCACAGGGTCCCTGGAGTCTTCGCGCCGACGTGGACGTCCCCGTAATACGGCAGCGGAAGATTGACCATGTGAGTGGTCAGCTCGCCCCTCCGATCTCGTCCGTCGACATCGAGGAGCAGAAGACGGTACGTGACATCGTCCATGCCACATCCTTGCCGGCGACGGCTAATCCGGCGACGGCGCCGGCGGCCGCGCGGAACGCGCCAGCAGGATTCCTCCGCCGATCACGATCCCGCCCACGACCTGGAGTAGGCTCATCTCCTCCGACAGCACGACGAGCGCGAAGAACGCGCCCAGGAACGGGTTCAGGTTGGCGTAGAGCGAGGCCCGGGCCGCGCCGACCCGGTCGATTGCCGTGAACCACCAGATGTTCGTGAAGACGAGCGAGAAGAACAGGCTGTAGAAGAAGCAGGCCCACGCGAGAGCGCCGAGCCCGGTCCAGTCCTGCTCCGCGAGCTGGCGGGCGGCGGAGACGAACAGCGGGATCGAGCCGGCGATCAGCATGAAGGCGCTGATCCGATACGGCGAGTAGCGCTGCATCAACGGCCCCATCGCCACGGAGTACGCAGCCCAGGTGGCCGAAGCGCCCAGCCCGAGCAGGATCCCGCCCAGGTCGCCGCTGAGGCCGGTCGTCGCTCCGGCGGCGACCAGGGCCACGCCGAGGAAGGAGACGACGGTGGCGAGCCAGTGCCGGGCATGGAGGCGCTCGAGCCGGAAGGCGAGCGCCACGAGGGCGACGAAGATGGGAAGCGTCCCGAACATCAGCGCGACCGTGGCGGCGGTCGTCAGGCGCACGGCGTAGGTAAACGTCAACTGGTTCAGCCAGATGCCGAGCGCGGCGACCACGATCATGAAGCGGACGTCCACGCGCTCCACGCGCAGGGTGCCCTCCCGGGCGAAGGTGAAGGCGGAGAAGATCACCG
This sequence comes from Gaiellaceae bacterium, assembly GCA_035457655.1. Classification (GTDB taxonomy): domain Bacteria; phylum Actinomycetota; class Thermoleophilia; order Gaiellales; family Gaiellaceae; genus JAIBJN01. The sequence goes on along the minus strand of DATIBF010000134.1, from coordinate 4,314 downwards.
CGCCGACGGCGAAGCGGAGCGAGGAGTAGGCGAGCGGCTCCCACCCGTGCGTGAGCGCGTACTTCACGACCGTGAAGTTGAAGCTCCAGCAGAGAACCGTGACGAGGAGAAGGACGTCTGCCGGGACGCGGTGCCGCACGGGCGCGAAGGCTAGATGCTCGACCGGCAACTCCCGGCCACACGACTGACGGCTGCGATCCGGCGCCGTGGCAGCCGTCCCCGTGAGCACAGGAGCCACCGACCGATCATCCAGCGGGTAGAGTCGCCGCCATGACAGAGGCTCCCGACGAGCTACGGGTCGAGCCGACCATCGACGACGTCGACGAGCTCGTCGGCCCCGCGACGCCGCACTTCGCCATGCAGATCCGGGCGCGGGTCGGGGACCTCGTTCGCGACTTGCCGGCCGACCATCCGGTCAGGCGCTACGCGGAGGAGAAGATCGAGCTGCTCGAGCGGCTCGCGTTCGCCACGTCGAAGGCCGAGGAGGGGCCGGTCGAGCCCCGCAGCCGCCTGGGCTGGGAGGAGCTCCCCAGCCACGCGACCGCCGACGACCCGCAACGCCGCCCCGAGGCCTAGTGGCCGTCTTCGCGGGCAAGTCGGTCCTCGTGACGGGAGGCTCGCGCGGGATCGGGAGGGAGATCGCGCTCCGTTTCGCCGATCTCGGCGCGACCCGGGTGGCGATCAGCTACCTCCGCAACGACGCCGCTGCGGAGGAGACGGCCGGCGAGCTCCGCGACCGCGGCGCGGAGGCGCTGCTCCTGCGCGGCAACGTCGGCGACCCGGAGAAGGCGGCGGCATTCGTCGAGGAAATGGGCACGCTCGACGTGCTCGTCTCGAACGCGGCCACCGGGGTCATCCGGCCGGCGCTCGAGCTGGAGGAGCGCCACTGGGACTGGACGCTGAACGCCAACGCGCGGGCGTTCTTCACGCTCGCGCGCACCGCAGCGCCGCGCATGCAACCAGGGAGCTCGATCGTAGCGATCTCCAGCCTCGGCTCCAAACGCGTCCTCGAGAACTATGTGCTCGTCGGGACGTCGAAGGCGGCGCTCGAGGCCCTTGTCCGCTACCTCGCCGTGGAGCTCTCGCCGCACGGAATCCACGTGAACGCGGTCTCGGCGGGCCTGGTCGAGACGGGCGCGCTCGAGTACTTCCCGAACCGCGAGGAGATGCTCGACTGGTACCGGCGGCGGACGCCGGCCGGCCGCCTGGTCGAGCCGCGCGACGTCGCCGAGGTCGTCTGCTTCCTCGCCTCCCCCGCCGCCGGGATGATCCGCGGTCAGACCGTCGTCGTCGACGGCGGCTACTCCGTCGTCGCCTGACCTAGACCTTCCCTAGGACGGCGTAGTAGTCGGGCGGCTCGCCCTCGAACACCTGCACGAGCCGCCAGCCTGCTCCCGCGGCAAGCCCTTTGAGCTCCGCGGCGGACACGAGCAGGAGGTCGTGCCACGGGGTCGCGCGCTCCCCGTAGCGGATCCGGATCGTGACCTGGCCCGGCAGGTGGCCGCGTGCGCGATTTCGGTCCTGGTAGGCGATGTCCGCGTCGTCGGCATCGACATAGGGGTCGACCGAGTCGAGGACGATCCTCCCGTTCTCAGAGGTCAGCGCGTGCAGGCGCCGGAGGATCGCTGCGGCCTCGCCGGCGCTGCCCGCGAGGCCGAAGTTCCCGCACATCATCAGCACTGTGTCGAAGATACCGAGAGCCGCGTCTACCGCGGCCAGCGGGAGCAGGCGCACGTCCCTGACGCCGCGGCGGCGACAAACCTCGATCGCCCCCGGCGACACGTCGATGGCGACGACCTCGAGCCCCCGTTCCTGTGCCTCGAGGCTGTGTCGGCCCGCCCCCGCGCCGACGTCGAGGACGCGACCGCGAACGTGCTCGAACACAGCTCGTTCGGCCTCCGGCCAGGCGTCCGGCGCCGCGAAGAACCACTCGGCCCCGAGCGCAGGCCCCGCGTATCCGTCGTCGCGCTCGAGCAGCGGATCGCCTGCCCGGCCGGAGAGGTGGTCGAGGAGGAGGAGCCCGAAGGCGTCCTGCTCCTCGGTCAGAGGCGCGAGCGCCTCGCTCATCCGGACGTCCCGGTCCCGGCCGGAGCAGGCTCCTCCGTCGAGCCTCCGTGGCGACGCTCCCAGAGCGTCGCGTTCAGGAACGCCCCGCCCGTGATCAGCCGCGCGATGACGTAGAGCCAGACGAGTAGCACCGCCGCGGTTCCGAGCACCCCGTAGAGCTCCGAGTAGCGCCCGATGCGCGGCGCGAAGTAGAAGACCACTGCGACGCTCACGGCCTGGGAGCCGAGCGCGACGAGCAGCGCGCCGGGCACGAGCTCCTGCCAGCGCTCCGCTCGTCGCGGCAAGAGCCACATCACGAGGAGCGCGACGCCGGCCTGGAAGGCGATCGTGAGCAGCACGCCGAGGATGCCGAAGAGGCCGAGCTCCTCACGGAGCCAGGCGAGCGCGCTCGAAGCCACCACGACGGTCAGGAAGAGCCCGTTGAAGAGGAGAACCGCGTACAGCGGCTTGCGCATGCGCGGGCGCGGCAAGCCCCAGGCGAGCGCGTAGGCAAGCTGCAGAGCCCGCACGAACCCGGCGGAGAACCACGCGAGCAGGACGAGTCCCGTGAGGAGCAGCACGACCCGGTTCGACTGCCCGGTGGCGACGGCGTCGCCGGCGCTCGCCACCGCCGCCGCGCCGATTCCGAACTCCCTGGCGGCGTCCTCGACGCTGTCCTCGTTCGCATCGACCCAGAAGCCGAGGAGCTGGGAGCCCACCAGCCCGATCGGCAGGAGCCAGAGGAAGAGCCGGTAGGCGAGGCCGCCGGCGATGAGGCCGCCGCCCCGCCCGAGCTCTCGCTGGAACGCCATGAAGCCGGCGTCCGCTCCGGGGATCCTGGCGCGGGCAGACTCGCCGAGCTCATTCGCACGCCGCGTGAGGTCGGCGAGGCGCTCGCCGCTGGTCTTCTCGGGCGGGTCGATGTGCGAATCCTACGAAGGCATCCGGGCCCCGGCGTGGTAGAAGGTTCCACCTGTTCCGCATCCGAAGGAGGCCGTCGTGCCAAGCCTGACCATCGAGGAGAACGAGCTCGCCGAGTCCGCGTCCCGGTTCTGGTGGCTCTACCTCATCACCGGAGTGCTCTGGCTCTGGGTGACGCTCATCATCCTCAGCCTGGACATGGACACCGTCTACGCGATCGCGATCCTCTTCGGCTTCGTCGCGATCGGGGCGGGCATCAACGAGTTCCTCGCCATGGGCGCGTCGACGAGGGGCTGGAAGATCGTGCACGGCGTTCTCGGAGTGGTGTTCATAGCCGCGGGAATCGTCGCCTTCTTCCGGCCGCAGGGAACGTTCGTCGCGCTGGCCGCGATCGTCGCCTGGGTGCTCCTCTTCAAGGGCATCTTCGACATCGTGCTCGCGCTCGTCTCGCACCCCGCGCACCTCTGGTGGGTCGGGCTGATCGTCGGGAGCATCGAGATCGTGCTCGCGTTCTGGGCCGCCGGGTACTTCCGCGGCAGCGCGATCATCCTCGTCGCCTGGGTGGCGGCGCTGACGCTCCTACGCGGGATCACCGAGATCGTGATGGCGTTCAGGCTCCGCCATCTCAAGAAGGAGCTCACGCCGGCGACGGCGTAGACGGAAAGGACACCGGGCCGGAGGCGAGAACTCCGGCCCGATGAGCGAAGGCGCGCTTCCGGCTGCCCGTTCGGCGACCAGGCGTCGCCGGCTTGCCGGCGACGCCTTCGTCGTCGTCTGCGTCGTCCTCGCCACCGCCGCCGTGCTCGCCGTCGCGTGGTCGACGCGAGCGATCATCACCTGGGTGCTGGCGGCGGGCTTCCTCGCGTTCTCCATCGACCCGCTCGCGCAATCGCTCCGCCGTAAGGCCAAGGTCGGCAGGGGGAGCTCGATCGCACTGGCGATGGCGGTGATCGGGCTCGTCCTCTTCGTCATCGGCCTGATCGTCATCCCGCCGGTCGTCGACGGGGCGAACGCCCTGCTGGACGCCGTGCCCGAGTACTCGGAGCGTCTCGAGGACTCCGGCTTCATCGAGAGCCTCGGCGCCCAGGGCCAGGTCGAGAGCGCCGAGGACGCCACTCAGCAGATCGCCAAGTTCTTCAGCGGCATCAGCTCGCTCCTCGGCACGATCGGGGCGTTCGCGAGCGGCGCGTTCGCCGGGTTCATGATCTTCGTGCTGACGATCTACTTCATGGTCTACGGCCGCGACATCCGCCGGGGCATCGCGCGGCGTCTTGGGCCTCGCCGAGAGGAGCGCTTCCTCGTCACGACGAAGCGGATCTACGACGCGACCAGGGGCTACTGGTACGG
>DATIBF010000133.1:0-5298 GCA_035457655.1 Gaiellaceae bacterium | reverse complement strand
GCGGCCGCGGACGTGGACCGCCTCGAGCAGCCCGATGAATATCAGCGTGGTCAGGAGCGAGCTTCCACCGTAGGAGACGAGCGGCAGCGGTATCCCCGTCACCGGCGCGATCCCGATCGTCATCCCGACGTTGATGAAGAGCTGGATCAGCAGGGCGAACACGATCGTCCCGGCGAGCACCGCGGAGTAGAGGTCCTTCGCCACGGACACGATCTTCGTCCCGCGCCAGATGACGACCGCGTAGATGAGGAGCAGGATGGCCGCGCCGAGGAAGCCGCGCTGCTCCGCGAGGGAGGAGAAGATGAAGTCCGTCGAGTGCTCGGGGAGGTAGTTGAACTTCGTCTGCGTCGCGTTGTCCTCCCCACGGCCGTCGAAGCCGCCGGCGCCGACGGCGGTGATGGACTGGTTGACGTTGTAGGTCGAGCCGCTCGGGTCGATGTCGGGGTCGACGAAGCCGACGAGGCGCTCGCGCTGGTAGGGCTCCAGCACCTCGATCCCCGCCGAGGGGAGGAACCAGAGCAGCGCCCCCGCCGCGAGCCCGGCGACGATCGCGAGCACCGCGAGGTGCCGCCAGGGCGTCCCGCCGAAGAAGAGCGCCCCGAAGACGACGGCCGCGTAGATGAGCGTCGTCCCGAAGTCGGGCTCCTTGAAGACGAGGGCCATGAGGGGGACGGAGAGCCCGATGACGCCGAGGGTCGTCCCCCACTCCGCGAGCCGGTGCCTGCGCTCGGCGACGAACGCGGCCAGGACGATCACCAGGACGATCTTGCCGAGCTCGGACGGCTGGAAGTTGAAGAAGCCGAGCTGGATCCAGCGCTTCGAGCCGCGCACCTCCTCGGCCAGGACGAAGACGGCGATGAGGAGGACGAGGGCGGTGCCGTAGAGCGGCCAGCGGACCCGCCGATACGCGTTCGGGTCGACGACCGCCGCGGCCACGAGCAGGACTGCGCCGACGGCGACGTAGATCGTCTGCCGAAACGCGTAGTAGCCGGGATCGCCGGGAACGTCGTTCTTCGTCACGGACTCGAGCACCCAGAGCCCGTACACGAGCAGCCCGCCGGTGGCGGCGAGGAGGAGGTAGTCGAGGTGGCGGAGGAAGGCCGTGAGCTCCCAGGCTGCGGCCTGGGCGCGGGTCGGCTGGTGGACGCGGGTGACGGGAGTGGTGGACATCAGTTCCGGAAGGGCACCTAGTCGCTCTGCTGGATGACGGCGCTGTAGCTGCCGGGCTCGACGTTGAAGTACTTCTCGAATACCTTGAGGGCGACCGGCGCGGCCGCGGTGCCGCCGTGGCCGCCGTTCTCGATCAGGGCGCAGACCGCGATCTCGGGCGACTCGTAGGGACCGTACCCGCACCACCACGACTGGTCGCGGAGTCCGGCGAAGCCCGGGAGCGTGACGTACTTCTCGGCCGTGCCAGTCTTGCCGGCGATGGCCACCGGGAAGCCCCCGAAGACGTGCTGCGAGGTCCCGTAGTCGGCGTGCGTCGCGTCGTAGAGCGCCTCCTGGACGACCTGGATCGCGTTGGGGTCAAGACCGATCTCACGCGCCGGCTTCGGCGTGTAGGGGCGGAGGACGACCGGCGGCTCGCCGGCGTTTCGCGGCTCCTCGACGCTCTTGACGAGGTGCGGCTCCACGAGCTTGCCGCCGTTCGCGATCATCGCGTAGGCCCGGGTCATCTGGAGCGGGCTGACCAGGAGGTCGCCCTGGCCGATGGCGAGCTGGACCGAGTCACCGCTGGTCCAGATCTTGTCGATCTCGGTCTTGAACGTCTTCCGCCTCCAGGCGGGCGTGGGCACGAGCCCCTCGGCCTCCGGGCCGACGTCGATTCCGGTCCCGGAGCCGAAGCCCATGCTCTTCGACCAGCGCTGGAGGGGGGAGTCCTTCCGCTCATAGAAGCGGAGGGCGACGTTGTAGAAGAACGTGTCGCACGAGTTCGCGAGGGCGGTCGAGACCGTCATGGGCTCGTTCTTGTACGGATCCCAGTTCGCGAAGGTCTGGCCGTCGATCACCTCCTGGCCCGTGCACTGGATGTACTCGTCCCGCCGGAGCATCCCCTCCTGCATCGCGGCGAGCGCCACGAACGGCTTGAAGGTCGAGCCGGGCGGGTAGATGCCCGCGACCGCCCGGTTCAGCGTCGGGTGGTTCGCGCTCTTGGAGGCCAGGGCCTTGAGGTCCTTCTCCCGGACGCGGCCGACGTAGATCTCCGGGTCGAAGGTGGGGTTGGAGGCCAGCGCGAGGATCTCGCCGGTATCCACGTCCATGGCGACGAGCGCGCCCCCGTCCGCGGCCCACTCGTCCTGGTCGTGGGCCAGGCGGATCCCGTACGCGAGCGACTCCTCCGCGGCGCGCTGGAGGTCGGCGTCGAGCGTCAGCCGGATGTTGTCGCCGGCCTCGGGCAGCTGGCTGAACTCCCGCTCGCTCGTGATGCGGCCGAGCGCGTCGACGAACACGCGCCCCTCGCCGCGCACCCCGCGCAGGTAGGTGTCGTAAGCGGCCTCGATCCCGGTCTGGCCGATGCGGTCGCCGGCGCGGTAGCCCTGCTCGGCCTTGGCCTCGAGCTGCTCGGCGCTGATCTCCGCCACGTAGCCGAGGATGTGCGGGGCGAGAGTGCCCTGGTCGTAGCTCCGGAGGTAGGTCTCCGTGATCTGGACGCCCGGGAAGTCGCTCTGGTGCTCCATCAGGTACGCGGTCTTGAGCTCGCCGACGTTCGTGTCGATCGTGACCGGCGTCAGCGGGTCGCTCTCGAGCCGCTCCTCGACCTTCGTCCTGACGGCCCCGACCTTGAGCCCGAGCAGCCGCGCCAGGCGGCGCAGCATCGCGTCCCGCTCGGCGACCGGGAGTCTCTCGAGAGCGGCCGGCCAGATCTGGATCTGCGTCCCGGGCTTGTTCGAGACGAGGACGTCGCCGTCGCGGTCCACGATCGAGCCGCGCGGGGCGACGACGCCGAAGCTGCGGATCTGGTTGTTGTTCGCGTTCTCGAGGTAGCGCTCGCCGGAGATGACCTGGAGCGCCCAGAGGCGGAAGAAGAGCGCGCAGAAGACGACCACGGCGAGGACGCCGAGGATCCCGACGCGCAGCGCCATCTGCGGGCCGAAGCGGTACGGCTCCTCGACGCGCGGGTCGGGAGGCAGGAAGCCGGACCGCTGGGTCCGGGGCTCCTTGAGGGCGCTAGACAGCGGGCTTCACCTCCCTGCGCACGACGAGCCGCGGCGGCAGGATCCTCGCGCAGAGCGCGTAGACAGGGTAGGCGAGGAGCAGGTTGAAGGCGAGGCCCGGCAGGAGGACGGCGAGGAAGAGCTGCGACGCGGGGATGGAGACCCCGAGCATGAAGTGGAGGACGGCGGAGCCGAGCGTGAAGCCGACCGACGCGAGCGCGACCGCGATCAGGAGCGGGTGCGCCGAGGAGCGGGTCGTCGCCTCGCCGAAGCGGCCGGTCCAGTAGCCGATCACCGTCAGGAGGAGCGAGGTGAGGCCGAACGTCCCGAAGGAGGCGGTGTCGAGGACGAGACCGGCCAGGAAGCCGAGGATCGCGCCGTAGCTCGGGCCGCGCAGGAGCGCGACGGCCACGAGCGTGACGAGGACGACGTCGGGGTGCGCCTCGCCGATCTCGATCCACTCGGCCAGGGACACCTGCACGAGGGCGGCGAGCAAAACGAGGACGCCCGCCTTGAGTGGGTCGAAGCCGCTCACGGGCGCGTCGACGTCTCCTGCTGCCTCCCGGCGGCCTTCTGCTTCTGCTTGCCCTGCCTGTCCTGCCCCTGTTGAGCCCGCTGGGCGGGCTGCGGCCGCTCCTTCTCGATCAGCACGATCACGGCGGCGAGCGAGTCGAAGTCGACGAGCGGCGCGACCTGGATCCGCTTGAACAGGTCGACGTCCTGCTGGCCGACGGACTCGACCACGCCGATCGGGATCCCGCGCGGGAAGAGCGACTCGAACCGCTCGGTCGTCCACCCCGCGGTGATCACCGTGTTGCCCTCGTCGGCCATTTCGTCCTTCTCGACGCGGTCGAGGATGAGCGAAGACGGGCTCGCGCCGTGCTTGACGACGCCGGAGGCCTCGGTCTCGAGCACCACGGCCGAGACGGAGCTCGACTGGTCGGTGATGAGCGTGATCCGCGCGGTGGACTCGGTCACGTCGGTGACCTTGCCGACGAGGTTTCCGCCCTCGTCGACGACGGGCGCGTTCCGCCTGACGCCGTCGCCCGTCCCGGCCGAGACGATCACTTCCTGCTGGTACGGCGTCGGCGGCCGGCCGATGATCCGAGCCACGACCGGGTCGAAGTCGGCCGGGAAGCGCGGCCCGGCGACGTACGCGGCGATCGCTCCCTGGAGGGCGGACTCCTGGGCGGCGGTCCGGGCCTCGATCAGCTCGCGGCGGATCTCCTGGTTCTCGCGCCGCAGCTCCTCGTTCTCGTCCTTCGCGTCGAGCAGGTCGGACATCCACGTCCAGCCGTCCCGGAAGGGGCGCGCGATGCGCTCCCCGGCAACCTCGAACGGCATCAGCACGGACACGCCGATGCGCTGCGCGGCGTGCAGCGGGCCGTCGTTGGACTCCCGGAAGTACACGGTGATCAACCCCAGGGAGACGAGCACGAGCACAGCGGCGACGAGCCGCGCTCTGAATGCGCGTCCCGGTCGCGAGGGAGGGCCGTCACCGCGCCGGACGGGAGCGTCCAGCACCGGAAGCCGTGCTGTTCGTTGCCGAGGCACGGGAACAGACCAGTCTAGTGAATCGCCCGGCGCGCGTGAACGGTCTGGTGCGGCTCTGCTAGCGGCGGCGGCCGTTCCGCTGGCGGGCCTTCGCCGAGCGGTGGATGACCTCGAACTCCTCGAGGCTCCGGCCGGATCCGACCGCAACGCACGTGAGCGGCGACTCGGCGAGCTGCACCGGCATCTGCGTCTCGTCGCGGAGCCTGTCGGCCAGGCCGTTGAGGAGGGCGCCGCCCCCGGCGAGCACGATGCCGCGGTCCATGATGTCCGCGGCGAGCTCCGGCGGGGTCTTGTCCAGCGTGGACTTGATCGCGTCGATGATCTGGTTGACCGGCTCGTCGAGCGCCCGCCGAGTCTCCTCGGAGGAGATGACGACCGTCTTCGGGAGGCCGGTGAGCATGTCACGGCCGCGCACCTCGGCGGAGACCTCCTGGGAGAGCTCCCAGGCGGAACCGATCTCGAGCTTCAGCTCCTCGGCTGTCTGCTGGCCGATCAGAAGCTTGTACTCCTTCTTGATGTGGGCCATGATCGCCTCGTCCATCTCGTCCCCGCCGACGCGGATCGACTGCGAGACGACGATGCCGCCGAG